>NC_004113.1:2001428-2335000 GCF_000011345.1 Thermosynechococcus vestitus BP-1 | reverse complement strand
GGGGGTCAGCGGTTCGAGTCCGCTTACCTCCACGTCAAACCATTGATGGGATGACGTGTCTGCTCAGCGAAACGCTAGTAACAGAACCTTGAAAACTAAATAGCGATTAGTCAGGTAGTTATCTTAGGTAGAACGATCATTTGTTCTATCTAGAAACACAGACACCAATGTTGACTGTGGTCAAGCTACAAAGAGCCTACGGTGGATACCTAGGCACACAGAGGCGATGAAGGACGTGGATACCGACGATACGCTTCGGGGAGCTGGAAACAAGCTTTGATCCGGAGGTCTCCGAATGGGGCAACCCAGTAACTCTAACGCCAATCCATAACGTTAGAGGGCGAACCTGGCGAACTGAAACATCTTAGTAGCCAGAGGAAAAGAAAGAAAACTCGATTCCCTTAGTAGCGGCGAGCGAAAGGGGAACAGCCTAAACCAACGGGCTTGCCCGTTGGGGTCGTGGGACAGCAACATGGAATTGGGCGGCTAGACGAAGTAGTGGAATGCTACACCAGAGAAGGTGAAAGTCCTGTAGTCGAAAGCTTAACAATCCTAGCTGTATCCCGAGTAGTCCGGAGCACGTGGAATTCCGGATGAATCTGCGAGGACCACCTCGTAAGGCTAAATACTCCTGTGTGACCGATAGCGCATAGTACCGCGAGGGAAAGGTGAAAAGAACCCCGGAAGGGGAGTGAAATAGAGCATGAAACCGTAGGCTTACAAGCAGTCGAAGCTCGATTTAACGAGTGACGGCGTGCCTGTTGAAGAATGAGCCGGCGACTTATAGGTACTGGCAGGTTAAGGCAAAAATGCCGAAGCCATAGCGAAAGCGAGTCTGAATAGGGCGTTTGTCAGTACTTATAGACCCGAACCCGGGTGATCTAACCATGGCCAGAATGAAGCTTGGGTAACACCAAGTGGAGGTTCGCACCGACCGATGTTGAAAAATCGGCGGATGAGCTGTGGTTAGGGGTGAAATGCCAATCGAACCCGGAGCTAGCTGGTTCTCCCCGAAATATGTTGAGGCATAGCGGTTGTGATTATAGCAGGGGGGTAAAGCACTGATTCGGTGCGGGCTGCGAGAGCGGTACCAAATCGAGTCAAACTCTGAATACCCTGTGTACACACAGCCAGTCAGACGGTGGGGGATAAGCTTCATCGTCGAGAGGGAAACAGCCCAGACCACCAGCTAAGGTCCCCAAATCATCACTAAGTGGCAAAGGAGGTGGGGATGCTCAGACAACCAGGAGGTTTGCCTAGAAGCAGCCATCCTTAAAAGAGTGCGTAATAGCTCACTGGTCAAGCGTTCCTGCGCCGAAAATGAACGGGACTAAGTGATGTACCGAAGCTGTGGACTTACTACGTAAGTGGTAGGGGAGCGTTCTGCACTAGTTTGAAGCACTAGCGTAAGCAGGTGTGGACGAAGCAGAAGTGAGAATGCCGGCTTGAGTAGCGAAAACATTGGTGAGAATCCAATGCCCCGAAACCCCAAGGGTTCCTTCGGAAGGCTCGTCCGCGAAGGGTTAGTCGGGACCTAAGGCGAGGCCGAAAGGCGTAGTCGATGGACAACTGGTCAATATTCCAGTACTCATCTTGGTTTGTGCAGAGGGACGAAGAAGGCTAGATCAGCCGGATGTTGGTTACCGGTTCAACTGTCCGAGGTGTTGAGGAGCGGTGAAAACGCTCTGAGCTGAGGCAGGAGTACGACCCACTACGGTGGGGAAGTGATTGATGTCATGCTTCCAAGAAAAGCTCTAAGCACGTTAAGCCAAGATACCCGTACCCGAAACCGACACAGGTGGGGGGGTAGAGTATACCAAGGGGCGCGAGATAACTCTCTCTAAGGAACTCGGCAAAATGGCCCCGTAACTTCGGGAGAAGGGGTGCCACCGAGAGGTGGTCGCAGTGAAGAGGCCCAGGCGACTGTTTACCAAAAACACAGGTCTCCGCTAAGTCGTAAGACGATGTATGGGGGCTGACGCCTGCCCAGTGCCGGAAGGTTAAGGAAGCCGGTCAGCGCAAGCGAAGCTGGCGACCGAAGCCCCGGTGAACGGCGGCCGTAACTATAACGGTCCTAAGGTAGCGAAATTCCTTGTCGGGTAAGTTCCGACCCGCACGAAAGGCGTAACGATCTGGGCGCTGTCTCGGAGAGAGGCTCGGCGAAATAGAAGTGTCTGTGAAGATGCGGACTACCTGCACCCGGACAGAAAGACCCTATGAAGCTTTACTGTAGCCTGGAATTGGGTTCGGGCTTTGCTTGCGCAGGATAGGTGGGAGACGTTGAAGTATCCCTTGCGGGGGATATGGAGTCGCCAGTGAGATACCACTCTGGCAAGGCTAGAATTCTAACCTTCTGCTGTTAGCCAGCGAAGGAACAGTTTCAGGTGGGCAGTTTGACTGGGGCGGTCGCCTCCTAAATGGTAACGGAGGCGCGCAAAGGTTCCCTCAGGCTGGTCGGAAATCAGCCGTAGAGTGCAAAGGCATAAGGGAGCTTGACTGCAAGACCTACAAGTCGAGCAGAGACGAAAGTCGGCCTTAGTGATCCGACGGTTCCGCGTGGAAGGGCCGTCGCTCAACGGATAAAAGTTACTCTAGGGATAACAGGCTGATCTCCCCCAAGAGTTCACATCGACGGGGAGGTTTGGCACCTCGATGTCGGCTCATCGCAACCTGGGGCGGTAGTACGTCCCAAGGGTTGGGCTGTTCGCCCATTAAAGCGGTACGTGAGCTGGGTTCAGAACGTAAATCATTGCGTCACTCCACAGTAATGTGGAGCAGCAAACCGACTAAAATCGGTAGAATCTTAATCAGTGACCGAACGGCTGGTTGAGACAATACCGAGGGTAAGCAAGGGTCTCGTGACGGACAACTTAACGCTGAGTTACATTGCTGGCTTTCTGGATGCTGATGGTTGTATCAATCTGCAACTAGTGCGACGCAAGGACTATGTCCTTGGCTATCAAATTCGTGCTAGTATCACCTTTTTTCAGCCTTCTTCTCATCGTTCCTTCTTGGAGTGGTTAAAATCAATCTTCCAAGTAGGATTCGTGAGGGATCGAAAAGATGGCGTGAGTGAATATGCCATCGTTGATACACCATCTGTTTTAGACGTGCTGGTGACTCTACGCAGTTACCTGAAGATAAAGAAGCCACAATGTGATTTAGCAATTACTGTTCTACAGGAGGTGGTTCACTCAAGGCGATTAACGCCTGAGCAGTTCCTGAAACTTGCTCAAAAAGTGGACCGCTTTGGTGAACTGAATGCTTCTAGAAAGCGTTCTATTCCTTCTGACCAAGTGGAGCAGTTCTTGAGATCACGACAACTCTTGATCCCGTAGAGACTGAAGCCTAGGCTTGAGTTAGCCATCAAGCGTAAGCTGAGATGCTCTGAGCTTGTCAGAGACATCAAATGTCGGCTCCTGATTCGTCAATGGCGAGAGTCAGGATGAAGATATAGTCCATGCTCGTAGTGATACGAGATCAACATGCGTGAGACAGTTCGGTCCATATCCGGTGCAGGCGTAGGAGCATTGAGAGGAGTCCTCCTTAGTACGAGAGGACCGGGAGGAACGCACCTCTGGTGTACCTGTTATCGTGCCAACGGTAAACGCAGGGTAGCCATGTGCGGAGTGGATAACCGCTGAAAGCATCTAAGTGGGAAGCCCACCTCAAGATGAGTGCTCCCATGGCATAAGCCAGTAAGGTCACGGGTAGAACACCCGTTAATAGGCTCCCGATGGAAGTCCAGTAATGGATGAAGTCTAGGAGTACTAATAGACCGAGGGCTTGACCTCATCAATCAACAGGTGTCTGAGTGAATTAACTGTACTGACAATTGCTATTTAGTTGAAAGGTTATTTTCGTTGAACTTATCTAGCAACTCCTTAGTCTAGGTTCTCAACTGAAAATTAAGACTTTGCCTAGTGCCTATAGCGCGGCGGAACCACGCTGATCCATCCCGAACTCAGAGGTGAAACGTCGCAGCGGTGAAGATAGTAGGAGGGTCGCCTCCTGCAAAAATAGCTCGGTGCTAGGCAAAATATTTAAGCTACCCCATCTAGGTTCTCTGGGTGGGGTCTTGACTTTTAAGAAACGTCTAAGGGATGACTGGTTTTGGATAGGGGGGTGACATTGATGATCCCCTGTACCAAGCAGGATTGGTTAATTGCGCCAAGCCATTGATCGGAGTCAAGCGCCTCAACCCGTCAATACGGCTCAAAGAGGGGAGCAGTTTCGCCAGCTCCTGAGTGTTCCCTCTCCGGTGCAGTGATGGTTGCTTCAGGGATTTATCAGGAATATCCCGCTGAGATTCAGTTGGCCCTCCATGCCCTTGGGGAGCCCTTGCCCTTGAAAGTCATTGAGATCCTCATCGGGAGGAACTGTGTGTCTGTGATCTGTGCGATCGCCTGCACCTGCGGCCCTCAAAGCTCTCGTTTCATCTGTGGGCACTGCGGCAAGTCAATCTCGTGCTGTCGCGCCAACAGGGGCGGTGGGTTTATGACCGCTTAGATCGGCCCCAATTTGCAACTGTCATCGCCTATTTGCAGCAGTTTACAGTGGGGGAGATAGTGCCGGCTTGTGTCTGTTCTTAGAAATCAACGCCGCGCTTGAGATCAACGCCCTTCTCAGCATAGTGCTTGTGGCAGATCATCTCCGAGTGAACGCTGGCGAGTTCAAAGTAGGCGGGGGGATATTTGCAGCGACCGGTAATGATAATTTCAGTGGTGCGTGGCTTGCGTAGGAGTGTTTGCACAATGGGTTCGACGGGCAAAAGTTCAAGGTCAACGGTGGGGTTGAGTTCGTCGAGAATAATTGTTTTGTAAAGCCCGGAGGCAATGGCAGCTTGGGCAATTTCCCAGCCGCGTTCGGCTTCAATGTAGTCAATTTCCTGCTGTTGACCGCGCCAGACAATGGCATCCCGACCACAGCGGTGGTGATCCACTAAATGGGGATAGCTTTCCTTGAGGGCAGCGATCGCGGCATCTTCGGTATAGCCTTGCCCTCCCTTGAGCCATTGGAGAATCAGGACACGGTGGGATTGGTCGCGGCTAATTCCTTTGCCGATCGCTTGCAGGGCTTTGCCGAGGGCACTGGTGGACTTACCTTTACCGTCACCCGTATAGATTTCAATCCCCTCAATGCCCTGCTCTTGGGCAGTGGGATGAACAAGGGGACGCATCTCGGAGTGGAGGTCAGCAATTTGCAGAAGCTGGGCAGGGGCGCCGCGGCCAGTGGCAATAATCTCTAGATGTTCGGGCTTGCGGCGGAGGGTGTTGACGACTTCATCAACGGGCAAAAGGCCTAAATCTAAGACAGGGTTGAGTTCATCTAAAACAATGACGGAATAGAGACCAGAGGCGATCGCCCCCTTAGCAATATCCCAGCCCCGCTGTGCCTCTTGGCGATCGAATTTGGTAATTTGCTCAGCAGTGAAGTATTCGGCTCGTCCTGTCCGCACTTGATCAATTAAGTGAGGAAACCCCCGTTGCAGAGCTTCAATGGCGGCATCTTCGGCGTAGGCACGACCGGGTCCTTTGAGAAAGCGCAACAGCAGTACGCGAGTGGGCCATGCAGAGGCAATACCCAGGCCAATGGAGCGCAGAACAACACCAAGAGCGGCTTGAGATTTTCCTTTACCGGCACCGTCATAGACATGGAGTTGGCCGCTCACTCGTCCGGGTCGAATTTGAGCGGTTTGAATGCCAATACCTGCACGGGTCATAGGAGGGTAAATAAAAGAACCTAGAGGGATTGTATCAAGAGGGGGGTGGGGTTTTGAGAACAACGGCTTCAACTGTTAAATCAGTGGGGGTGGTGCCAGTAATTGCCCAGCGGAGGGGCTGACCATGGGCTTGCAGGGCCTGTTCGATGGCATCATGGAAAGGCTGGGAAAGGTTGTGTCGTGGTAGGGTGAGACGGATAAATTCCGTTTCCATAGACTTTAAACAGGCTTAAACACTGATGACAACGACGGTGACATTGTCACGCCCGCCATGGGTTTTGGCTGCATCCACAAGGGCAGCAGCAGCTTTTTGAACATTGGGTTCACTGAGGTAGATACTGATGACGTCATCTGTGAGTTCTTCGGTCAGGCCATCACTGCACAGCAGCAGGCGATCGCCCGGCTCTAGGTCGATGGGCTGAATATCAATTTGGCTGAGGTCCTCGCGTCCTAAACACTGGGAGAGCACATGGCGCCACGGATGCTGCCGCGCCTGCTCAATGGTCAAGCTACCCAGTTGCACGGCTTGAGCAATCCACGTGTGGTCGCTGGTAATCTGCTGGAGTTGATCTTTGCGCCAGCGGTAGATGCGGGAGTCGCCCACATGGGCACACCAAGCGCGATCGCCCTTTTCATCAAGTAGAATCACCACAGCCGTCGTACCCATATCGGCACGGGCACTGTTTTGGCGCTGCTGCTCAACAATAGCATGATTGGCTGCAAGAAAGGCTTGGCGGAGTAGAGTGACGGGGTCGTGCTGCAGGTCTTCAAGGTGGGTTTCCAAATACTGCCGAATGTGATCGACGGCTAAACGACTGGCTTCCTCGCCGCCGGCGTGTCCCCCCATGCCATCTGCAACAATAAAAAAGCGCTGATGCTTTTCATCAATATAAAAAGCATCCTGATTGCTTTTGCGAATCAGACCACAGTCAGTTAAGCCAGCAACGTCCATGACCCCCCTGTCCTGGGTTTCTTGCTAAAACATCTTTTCATACTTATCGAGTTTAAGCATTAGCCGCCAATAGAGGATACCAAACCATACCGCTAAGGCGGCTGCCACACCTGCAAGGAGAAGATACTGGTTAACGAATAAAATTGTCGCCGCCAGGGAAAAACTGCCAATGAGCACGACATAATTTAGCCCTAAGTTAATGTTACTCAAGCGCCGCAGAATGCGATCGCTCTCACTGGAACGGACGCGCAAGCGCAGGTCACCGTTTTCAAGTTTATCGAGTACCTCTTCAAGGCGACGGGGCAAACCAATGGCACTGCTGCCCACTTGAGCGGCTTGCCGACTCAGTTCTGAGAAAAGACTGCCATTACTGGGATCGGGAAGGTTTCCGTTGGTCATAAGTTCGGTCGCAAATGGTTGGGCAACTTGCATGAAGTTAAAGTCTTTATCCAGTCCCTTGCCCACGCCCTCGAGGGTGGAAAAGGCGCGCATCACAAAGGTAAATGTGGCAGGAAACCGAAAGGGTTGGTCATAGGCAATTTCGTAAAGGTCATCGCTGATTTGAGCCACCGATTGGGTTTCAAAGGACTGGTTCATGAAATTGTCGAGGAGATACTGAATCGAGCGCCGCACGGGCCCTAGATCCCCTGTGGGTACCAACGCCCCTAGCTCTACAAGGCACTGTACCACCTGTTCAGCATCCCGCTGAGCAATGCTTAAAAATGTTTTCAGCAGCTTATCGCGGGTGACGGGTTGAATGCGCCCCATCATGCCAAAGTCGTAGAAAATGAGTTGGCCATTGGGGCTAACGGCAATGTTGCCCGGATGGGGGTCAGCGTGGAAAAAGCCATCGTTGAGAACTTGGTAGAGGTAGGCCTTGGCACCCAGTTCTGCCAAGCGTTTGCGGTCTAGGCCAGCGGCTTCGAGGGCTTCGTAGTGGCTGATTTTAATCCCCGGTAGGTACTCAAGGGTGAGGACGCGCCGTGAGGTGTAGCGCCAATAGACGCGGGGGACACAGGCCCACTCGCGATCGCGAAAATTGCGGCGGAACGTGTCGGCATTGCGTCCCTCGTTGAGGTAGTCAATTTCTTCGTAGAGAATGCGACAACACTCATCGTAGATGCCCATCCAATCGCGCCCTTGACCCCATTTGGGATGGTTCTGAAAATACTGGGCAATGCCCTTGAGAATAGCAAGATCGATGTCAAAGAGCTGCCGTAGGCCGGGGCGTTGAACTTTGACAACCACCTCTTCCCCAGAAAGCAGTTGGGCTTTGTGAACCTGGCCAAGACTGGCGGCGGCCATGGGGATGGGGTCAAAACTGCGAAACAGTTCAGGAATAGGGCGGCCAAAGTCCTCGTAGATGATTTTTGTAACGAGCTCGTAACTAAAGGCGGGGACGCGGTCTTGCAGTTTGCTGAGTTCTTCGACGTATTCGCTGGGAAAGAGATCGGCGCGGGTGGAAAACAGTTGCCCCAGTTTGATGAAGGTAGGGCCAAGATCAAGGAAGGTTTCGCGAATCCAAATGGCTTGGGCCCGGCGTCGCGCCGCCCGTTTGGCATCCGTCATACCGCCCCAGTAGCTCCAAGATTGGGTGAGGAGCCAGCGGCCAAAGAGAAATCGCCAGACAAAAAACCAAATATCAAAGAAGCGCCGCGTTTTCGAGTAACGCTCGCGATTCCAACGGTAGGATTTGCCGGTGGGGGTCAAACTGGCCGAAGCTGGTGTGGACACGCGTTTTTCCCTAGTGGGTAATCTCAAAAAATTGTAACGAATCCCTAGGGATACCGCCCTTTTTTTGAACAGGGGAGACATCAGCGCCATGCAATCTTCTCTTAAAAAGGCTTTTGCGGTTTATGCCACCGCAGGGGGTGATCCTAAAAAGGCTACAGGGCATAGCGATCGCGCCCCATGCCGAGGGCAAAGCGCAGGGAATCAGGCAGACTTTTACTACTGGCGGTTAAAAAGAAGGCCAACCCTAAGAGGCTAAAGACCGCCCCCATGCGAAAGATGACGCGATAGCCCCAATGCTCAACCAATCCCCCCAGTAGGGGACCTGCGAGGGCCATTCCCAGATCAAAACCGCCTAAACTGAGGCTGAGAACCCGTCCGCGCTCCTGGGGGGTGGAGCGATCGGCCATGAGGGCAGCCACCATGGGAATCAGGACACCGCCGGCAAGACCTTCAAGAATCGCTGCCCAGAGGACATCCAAGGGGGTCTGGGCTTGGGCGAGGAGCACCATTGAGACGACATAGGCGGCAAGGCTGGCGGAGATGAAGATCCCCCGTCCCCAGCGATCGGAGGCAGCGCCCGTAAGGACACGACCGATAAAGCTGGCGATCGCTGCGACGGAGTAAAACAGACCTGGGGATACCCCCAACTGCTCGGCGGCCATAAAGAGGGGAATAAATGTGGCGATCGTGCCAAAGGTCAAGCCGACACTCAACATCACTAAGCTAGGAATCCGCAGCCGTTCTGAAAGCAATAACCGCCAAAAGAGGGTTGTCTCTGCAGGCAGCTCTCCCGACTCCTGCGCCCTATTCACCGCCCGCACCCCTGCGGCAGCCATGCAGCCAAGGGCAGCCAGTGTGCTGGCAACTATAAAGACCCAGTCATGGCCGTAGTGCATTTGCAGCCAACTGCCCAAACTGGGCCCAAGGGCGACACCAATGGGATGGACAAGGCTAGTGTAGCCAATGATTTCGCCGCGATGTTGGGGTGGGGCAATATCCGTCACCAGCGCCATGTAACCGGTGGTAAAGCCGGCAATGCTCACGCCATGGAGCAGGCGCACGGCTATCAGGAGCGGTAGGTTGTGGCTGAGGATGTAAAACAGGGGGGCGATCGCCGCCACAGCGAGGCCAATGAGCAGGGTAATTTTGCGTCCCCGGCGATCGGCTAGGGGCCCTAACCAAGAGCGAGAACCCAGCAGCCCCACGGCAAAGGCACCCATGACAAACCCCACCTGATGGGGCGTGCTCCCCTTCTGGGCGATGTAAAGGGGTAAGGTGGGCAACATTGCAGCAATGCTGGACCAAAACAACAGACCTGCCAAGATCAGCCGGAGGAGCGTTTGTCGTAGGGGTGGGGCGAGTTTTAACAGGACAACCACAAATTCCCCTTGTTAACAAAACGTTACAGTCTCTATTCTAGCCAAGGAATTAAAAAGGCAGCTCCCCCTGATTGATCTCAGGGGCGGTGGGGGGGTCACCCATTGAGCTCTTGCGCAGTCCGACGGTAATTCTGCTGTGCTTCTCGATTTGGCACATTACTTCGCGGGCACGTTGAATCACGACCGCAGGCAAGCCGGCAAGGCGCCCGGCTTCAATGCCGTAGGAGCGATCGGCACCACCGGGCTTCACTTGGTGAAGAAAAATAATTTCGTTGGGGAGTTCTTTGACGACCACTTGATAGTTGGCCACGTTGGGCAGGAGCGTTGCCAGTTGATTGAGTTCGTGGTAATGGGTGGCAAAAATGGTGCGGGATTTGAGGATGGTGGCCAGATATTCTGCTACGGACCACGCGATCGCGAGGCCATCAAAGGTGGCGGTGCCGCGGCCAATTTCATCCAAGAGCACAAGGGAGCGATCGCCCGCATGGTTGAGGATGTTCGCCGTTTCATTCATCTCCACCATAAAGGTGGATTGGCCAGTGGCGAGATCATCAACGGCCCCCACGCGAGTAAAAATGCGATCGCAGATTCCCAAGGTGGCACTGGTGGCGGGCACATAACTGCCCATTTGCGCCAGCAGTTGAATCAGACCCACCTGCCGTAGATAGCAACTTTTGCCGCTGGCATTGGGCCCCGTCAGCACCATCAAATCTGCCCCTGTCCCCAGTTGCGTATCATTGGGAACAAAAAAGCCAGCCGGTAACGTTTGCTCGACAACGGGGTGACGGCCACCGCGAATGCAAAGCTGGCGATCGCGGGTCAGTTGGGGTCGGCAATAGCCCTGATACAGCGCCACCTCAGCTAACCCCAAAAGGGCATCCACCGCTGCTACTGCGGCCGCAATCTCGCGAATCGTTGAGGCCTGAGCAGCCACCTGCTCCCGCAACTGGACAAAGTATTGGTACTCCAGTTCAAAAAGATGGCTTTGAGCCGCCAATAGCCGTGCTTCCCGTTCCTTGAGCTCAGCCGTAATAAAGCGTTCCTCATTGGTGAGGGTTTGCTTGCGGATGTAGTCATCGGGCACTTGGTTCAGCTTGGCGCGGGAGACACTGAGGTAATAGCCAAAGACTTTGGTGTAGCCCACTTTCAGCGTACTAATGCCCGTACGCTGTCGCTCTTGGGCTTCGAGATTGAGAATCCACTGTTGATCCTGCTCGATTTGCTGGCGCTGCTGATCCAGTTCGGGATAGGCACCGGGGCGTAGAATCCCCCCTTCGCTGAGACTAGTGGGGGGTTGATCTACCAGCGCCGCACTGAGGGTGTCCGCCAATTGCTCAATCACCGGTGGCAGTTGAGCCAGCGCTTGCAGATAGGGAGAGCTCGTGTTCGCAACCACTGCTGCCAAAGAGACTAAGGTGCGAAAGGAGTCCCGCAGCGCTGCTAAATCCCGCGCGTTGGCAGTCCCTGACCCCGCCCGACCGGCCAGGCGTTCAAGGTCATAAATTTCCTGAAGATGGCGATGCAGACTCTGGCGCAGGCTACTATTGGCCATCAACTCAGCAATGGCATCCTGGCGAGCCGTGATCTCCTCAATATCAAGGAGGGGTTGCAGCAGCCAACGGCGGAGCAGGCGTCCCCCCATCGCAGTTGCCGTGCGATCAATCGCCCACAGGAGTGAGCCTTGAAAACTGCCGTCGCGCACGGTTTGGGTGAGTTCGAGATTGCGGCGAGTTTGCGGATCGAGAAACAGATACTGTTGCAGGGAATAGGTGCTGAGGTTTTGCAGGGGGACAGGCTGCTGGCGGTGGGTTTCATCCAAATAGGCCACCAGTCCCCCAGCGGCGCGCAGGGCAAGGGGCAGATGTTCACAGCCAAAGCCTTCTAGGGATTTCACCTGAAAACGTTGACACAGGCGTTGCCGCGCTGCTGCTGCCTGAAAATCTTCGGGCGATCGCAGCGTGTAGCACCACTGGGGTGGCAATTCTGGGGGCAATTGATCCTTACCTTCGCCGGGGCGCAAGACGCGATTAATGTCCGGCGCTTCAGTAGGCAGGAGGATTTCTGCCGGTTGCAAGCGGTTGAGTTCTGCCACTAGATCGGCGCGATCGCTCCCTTGGGTGGTACAAAACTCCCCCGTGGAGACATCGGCATAGGCCAACCCCCAATGGTTGCCAGAAAGCACAACAGCAGCTAAAAAATTATTGCGGCGCGGTTGAAGCAGCTCCGTATCTAAGACCGTTCCCGGTGTAAAGACTTGGGTCACTTCCCGCTTCACCAATCCTTGGGCTTGGGCGGGGTCTTCCACTTGATCGCAGATGGCAATGGCATAACCCTTTTCAATGAGGGTGCGGCAATAGCGTTCAAGGGCATGGTGGGGAATGCCGGCCATGGCCACCCGTCCCACTTCCTTGCCTCCCTCTTTGCCGGTGAGCACCAGTTCCAATTCGCGGGCAACTGTGCAGGCATCCTGAAAAAAGGTTTCGTAGAAATCCCCCACCCGATAGAGCAGCAAAGCGTGGGGATAGGCGTCCTTGAGTTCAGCATAGTGCTGAAGCATCGGTGTCAAGAGCGATCGCTCCACCTCATCGTGGCGCACCTGTAAACCAGGGTTACGTCCTAAGCGCAAGGCAGAGGATTCAGCCTCAGAATGGGTCAGCGGGCGATCGTTGGACATAGCAACGTCACAACTTCCTGTGGTGTGCTCCAGGGGAACTTTATATTTTATAGTTTTCCCTATCGTGGCGTAGAGCGCTTAATACTCATCCCCTGTCGTCTCCATAAAGAGCCATTCCGCCAGCCCAGAACTGTGTTCGCCAAGAATTGCCAGCGCCTCCTGAAAACGACTGCGTTGAACATTGGCCTTGCTGATGCGCTCTGGATAGGTGGTCAGCAGCAGATAGGGTTGGCTTTCACTGGATTGGACAAAGGTTTCCACGCCAGACACCAGTGGATGCATCTCAAAAAAATGATGCAGGGCCATAGCCTGGTCAAGGGTTTCCGCAACCACAAAGCCGAGGTAACGGCTGAGGGTGTCCCAAATGGCATCACCATCACAACGGAAGCTGACCTCAACAAAGTAGCGCATCGCCACCTCGTACATACCTGCGGTTATCTTAACCGCTTTTATTGATTGGATTTTGACATACTCACCGCCCTAAAGTGCGATGATTCTTGACGCTTCATCGGGTGATGCTACCGAAGTAGTCTTACTCCCCCTCTGCGTCCATTTATAGTCGTGGCAATGCCCTATCCCGACTTTCTCTATGTTTCTTGCGGCATTTTCGTCTCTATCGTGCTCTGCGCCGCAGTTTATGCATACAACAGAGCGGACAGATAGATCGACTTTGCCCCATTTAAAACCGCATGTTGAGCAAGTCCGACTGGTTGGCTCCCATCGGTCGATAACAATGAACTCACGGTTTAGTTTCGTGCACTTAGCCTCAACTAAAACCCTGAATTCTCGCCAACCTTGCAAGCTAATTGCTCTAGCGAGTTTGCGGTTCTTCACCATTCCAGAGACATTCAAGTCTTCCAGTGTGATCACTTGGTTCTCGATAACCACGCGGGTAGACACTTTATGCAAGAAATCCCTGCGAATGTCTGAAATCCGACTATGAAGCTTAGCGATTTGCAGTCTTGTTTTCTCCCGCCGTTGGCTTCCTTTAACTTGACGGGCCAGTTTGCGTTGTTTTCGCCTGATCTTTTTGTCTAACTTGGAATAATCAGGGCCATCAATCTTTTCGCCCGTACTTAAAGTAGCAAACGCTTTAATTCCCAAATCAATGCCGATAGAAGGATTACTTGCAGGTTGATGAACTGGGTCGATCTCGACGACAAAACTGAGAAAATATCGATTTGCAGCATCTTTAATCACCGTAACTGAGCTTGGTTTAGAAGGAAGCTTTCTTGACCAAATTGGTCTGACATTACCAATCTTCGCTAGATAAACTTCTTCGCCTTTAATTGAAAAACCATAGGTAGTAAATCTGGCGGATTGTCTTTCTGTCTTCTTTTTAAATCTAGGAGGGTTGATCTTCTTGCCTTTTCGCCGACCTTTAATTGAATCGAAGAAGTTTTTATAGGCAACTCCTAAATCGGCAACGGACTGCTGTAACGGGACATTAGAAACATCAGACAACCATTGCCGCTCTGGTGTTTTCTTCCCTTGGGTAATTACTAGCTTTTGCAATTCACTAGTTTTTGGCAATGAATCAGATTGTTTACAAATTGCCAGTGCGTCGTTCCATACCACACGGACACAGCCAAACAACTGAGCTAGGCGTTGTCGTTGTTGGTCTGTGGGATAGAAACGATATCTATATCTAGCTTTCATTGGTTGTGCTATAATTGGTCTGTAGCTAGATTATAGGTTGGTCTACAGGCAATGTCAAGTCATCTTCGTAAAGGGAGACACAGTGTTACGGACCTAAAGATTCATTTGGTATGCGTGACTAAGTATCGCCGGCCAGTCCTTAGCGCTGAGGGATTAGAGCTGATCGAGAAATCGTTTCGAGAAGTCGCTAAGAAGATGGATTTCCAGATTCTTGAATTTAACGGCGAAGAAGACCATGTCCATGCGCTAATTGAGTACCCTCCTAAACTTTCTGTTTCGCAGATTGTAAATGCGCTTAAAGGTGTATCTAGTCGTCGATATGGAAAAGCTGCACTACCAAAACCCCATGAAGAATCACTTTGGAGCCCTAGTTATTTTGCGGCATCTGTTGGAGGAGCACCGTTAGAGGTGCTTAAGGAATATATTAGAAATCAAAAAAAGCCGTCCTAAAAGGATGGAGCTTGTATCCCATTTCATTGGTCAATTACCCGCAGAATCACCAACGTCATATCGTCGCTGCGCCGGCCCTTGGTATGGGTAAAGGTATCAACGGCATCAAAGATATAGTCCAATAGTGCCTGTGCCCCTAAACCTTTGGTGCACCCCTCTTTGACAACTGCTGCTAGCCCTTCTTCCTCAAAGCGTTTGCCCTTGGGATTATCGGCTTCTGTAATGCCATCGGTGTAGTAAATCACGGTGTCCCCCGGTTGGAGGCGTACTTCGGCTTCTTGGTATTGACTGCGGGGATCCAGGCCAATGAGCATACCGTAGGTGTCCAGCCGATGGATCATTCCGGTTTCAGCCCGCCATAGGAGGGGGGGCAGGTGGGCAGCATTACTGTAGGCGAGAATCCGGGTTTGTGGGTTGTACTCAGAGTAAAAGAGGGTCACAAAGCGGTGGGAGCTTTCTAAATCCGGCTGCATCGCCCGGTTGAGGTGCTGCAAAATGCGGCTGGGACGGTGACCATTCAGGGCTTCTGCCCGCAGCATGCCACGGGTCATGGTCATGATCAGTCCGGCGGGGACCCCTTTACCCATGACATCGCCAATGGCAATCCCCCAACGGCCTTGTTCAATCTCTTGTTGATCGCTGAGGCCATAGGTAATGGGAATAAAGTCGTAGTAGTCTCCTCCAACCCAACTGGCGGTGCGACACTCGGCGGCTAGCTCTAGGCCGTGGATTTTGGGACAGCGGTGGGGCAAAAGTCGCCGTTGAATTTCAGCACCAATTTCCAGTTCCCGATCCAAGCGCTGGCGATCGCGCAACTTTAAGGCCAATTCATCATTGGCAATGGCCACCGCCGTTTGATCCGCAATCACCTGCAACAGTTGCTGTCGCGTTTCATTCCACTCATAGGCCGGTTGCTGGCTAAAAACGTATAACCGTCCCCGCTCTGTGAGTCTGGAATCCTTGACGAGAATGGCGGTGGCGTAGAATTGAATGCCTTGGGGGAGACGTTCCCGCAGTTGCTGATCTAAAAGCTGCTCAAGTTGAGGGCGATCGCTCCCGGCATCGATTGCCGCCATACCAACGCTATTGGCAAGGGTACGGGTGGCGGTTTCTAGGGCAGCACGAATATTGGGGCACTGATCGCTGGCGTGACAATGGAGCTGTTCAAGACGGGCTTGGCCATCGGCGCGAAATAGGACCAATGCAGCGGCCTCCGCCTCCGTTACCCGACAGGTGATCAGCGGGATCAGTTCAAAAAATTGATTGAGATTATTGAAACTCCGCAGGGCAAAGCTCAGGGATGCCAATAGCTCCTGAATTTTGCTGTTTTCCCGCTGTAACCGCGACACCATTTCCTTGAGGGCGATCACCGGGCTAGAAGAGGTCGTAGAGGATGAGGGCAAGGCAGGTGACATGGTCAGTTACGCCAGCAAAAGCGTCAGTTGACTGTACAGCGTAGCGCAAAAAACGTCAAGATGAAAGGATTTAAGATTTTTTATGAAACTTTTAGAGCAGGTTGCCACTGACGATGCCGTTGCGATGGCTGAGGGTCATCAACGTCCCACCTAGGGCGATCGCCCCTCCCAAGCCGATGAGTAGCGGTTGCAGCCCCCACCACGTCTCCGCTAAACCAGCCACAGCCAAGGGCACACTGAGGGCAATATTGACCAGGTTATTTTGCAGGCCAAAGATAGTGCCCCGCTGTTCTGGTGGTGTCATCAGTTGGATGAGGGTTTGCAGGGGAATAGCCACAAAGGCGGCAAAAAAGCCTAACCCCACGATGTAGGCAATGCTCCAAGCCAAGGAGTCTAGACTCAGGGATAGGCCAAGGAACATCCCTCCCATCCCCCAACAGCCTAGCAAACTTGACCAGCCATAGGCAAAGCGCTTACCCACGGTATTCAACAGCAGTGCCCCTAGCCCGAGTCCGCCGGCGGCAGCGGCCAAGAGAAAACCAAATTGAGCCGTATCGAGGCTAGGTAAGATTTCCGCAAGGCGCACCACCAAAACAGACATGGCGGCCACAATGGCAAAGAGCAAAATAAGTTGCAGCAGCGCAAAACGCAGGGCAGGATATTCGCGCAAAAGCTGAAGGCCTTGGCGGAGTTCTTGCCACACTTGCCGAGGGCGACTCGGGGGCAGATGACACTGATCCGGTGGCCGCAGCAGCATCAATAGAAGGGCGGCCCCCCCATAGCAGCCACTCACAAACATGGCCCCACCCCACCGGGCATGCCAGTGGCTCGCCAGATGCAAAAGCGGCTCACCCGCCGCAAACCCGACAACGAGAGCCGCCATCATCGTCAGC
Source organism: Thermosynechococcus vestitus BP-1 (assembly GCF_000011345.1). NCBI lineage: Bacteria > Bacillati > Cyanobacteriota > Cyanophyceae > Acaryochloridales > Thermosynechococcaceae > Thermosynechococcus > Thermosynechococcus vestitus. The sequence continues at coordinate 2,318,122 of NC_004113.1, read as the reverse complement.
GTGTAGAGGGAGTTGGCGGACATCAGATGGGACTTATCCACAAGCAGAGGAATGGCGGCCTGTTCGGCCGGGGCAAAAAACTGGGTTAAGCAGGAAATTGTAAACGTGATCAGCAACAGCGCCATAAAGCCAAACCACTGCCCGGCGCCAAGGAGAATCGTGATCGGAATTCCTAAAACGAGGAGGGCACGGTAGAGATTCGTAACAATGAGCACCTGTTTTTTTGACCAGCGATCCACCAGCACCCCCGCCACGGATCCAAGGAGAATGGCTGGAATTGTAAAGGCAATCATGATCGCCGATACCCAGCCACTGATGCTCTGGTTTGCCGCTTGGAAAAACTCCGTAGTCAGGGCAATGACAAATACAAGGTAAATTTTGTCGGCCAGCTGCGAGCAGACCTGTGCCAGCCAAAGAGCAATAAAATTGCGGTTTTGCCAGAGGGGCGGCACCGGGGGTAGGGGCAGATCCAAGGGAATGTCTTGCTGCTCAATGCTCATGGCTGGGACACCGCAACAGGCGAAAAACAACTATCAAGCAGGGGGGGCACCCGCAACGGTTGCTCCAGATGAAATTGCAGGTACTGGCGCAACACCCGCTCTAGGGAGAGCCAAACACTGAGGGGATAGGCCTCGGCTTGGGTGAGGAATTCATCCCGTGCTAAGAATTGCGTGGTGGGCATCGCGAGCCATTGCCCTAAACGAACTTCACTGGCTGTCAGCTGGCGATCGCCCCCCGCACCGGCAACAGACTCATTCCCCACTGGATGATCCGCCCTGATCCTAAAAACGCCGCCACCCGCAAAACTAAAACCTAATCGCCAGTCGGTATCCGCTGTAGGGACGGCGATTTTGCAGCCACTTTCGTGGCACTGGTACCATTCCGGGGCAATGCCCCCCAATCGCAGGATGCCGCACAGGCCGCGCACCAGTATCGCTAGGGCAGCGCGACTCGAAGCCCCCTGAAGCTGATCCAGCGTGGCACAGAACCAATCGAAGAGCTCCGGCTGGGGTTGCTGGGGATGAATTTGGTAGAGCACCACCTCACCGAGATATTGGGCAGCGGTCAGCGTGGTCAACTGGTGATGGAGGCCTTGGTATGTGGCTACTGTCTCTGCTTGAAGAATGCGGTCTAGATTGCGGCCGGGGCTAATAAAGAGGTCATTGACAACAAACAAATCCACCCGTCCCCCCAATCTTGAGCGGGAGCCACGGCTATGGGGAGCAACTAACTTCAGCAGCCCGCGATCGCGACTAAAGACACTGAGGAGGCGATCGCTTTCCCCCAAGGGCATGGCCTTGAGGTTAATGCCAATGGTACGGTAGGTGCGACCCATCCCAAGTATCCAGACAATTGGGCATTACTGCGGTGCAGATTCTCCAGGGGTAAATCGGTGATGATCTGCGGAAGGAGTGAGATCATTTTAAGGTTTTCTGTCTGTCACTTCTAGATTCAACAGGGCGATCGCCTTTACTTGTCAATGTTCCTTACTCATCCAGTCAGGGAGGCCAAGGCACCGCTGCGTACCCAAGCCTGTGACTTTTGCTTCAGAAAGCAGAAAATGTGGGTTAATTTTTAGGTGCGGCGTGGATAATGCCGAATCAACTGCTCGATGAGACTCGTGATAGCTTTCTGCGGTATCGTGGGTCTTTTGACTGCGCGCTGGTAACTTTTTCGTTATATTGCTAGTCGTAGTAAAGGCTTTGTGATTGGATAGGGAATCCCTGGGGGGCTGGTCATTGAGGATGCCGATGCTTCGTTGCAGGGGGGTGAGTTCAGATGTGATGGAATAAGGATTGAAGGGCGAATCCAGGCTACATCGCTTTCTCCGGGCGATCGCCGGAGTGTTGGAGCCTTACCCCATCTCACAGTTGGTCAAGGGCTTGGGCGTCGGGGGGTCCGCAGGTAAGGTTCCATCTCATCACTGGCGACATACAGCGGTTCCAATTGGACTGCGGGGCAAGATCGAAGCTAGAACCCTTACTGCGTAGGGCATCGACCCTACCTCACTAGAGGGGAAACCAGTGTACACGCGATTAGCCATGTTTGAAACCTATCACGCCTGGCGCGGCGAACAGGACGCGGGGAAGTACGAAGATATCCCCGGCTTCTGCAAGAGTGCATCGCTGGAGGAGATTCGCCATCACGGCTACGTGCTCACGCCCGGCCGCTACGTGGGCGCTGAAGTGCAGGAGGAGGACGACGAACCGTTCGCGGAGAAGATGCAGCGGCTGGTGGCCAAGCTGCGCGAGCAACAGACCGAGGCTGCCAGGTTGGATGAGGCGATCTGGAAGAGCCTTAAGGAGCTGGGCTATGACGGTTGAAGAGCGTTTGCAGGCGAAGCGCCAGGAAGTTTTGCGTGTCGCGGCCAAGCACGGCGCCCGTAATGTGCGCGTGTTCGGCTCTGTGGCGCGGGGAGAAGCCGATGCGGAAAGCGATATTGACTTTCTAGTTGAACTAGAGCCCGGCCGGACGCTTTTCGACCTGGGGGGCCTTCAGTACGAACTCGAGCAGCTGCTGGGCTGCCGAGTGGATGTGGTCACCGAGAGAGGACTCAAGGCTCGCATTCGCGATCGCGTTCTCCAAGAAGCTATGCTGTTATGAGAGATCCGAAAGAACGCCTGCAAGATATCCTGACCGCCATCGAAGCCATTGAGCGCTACGTACCCCGAGGCAAGGTGTCCTTCGAAGGAGACGAACTTTTGCAAGCCTGGTTTGTCCGCAACCTCGAAATCATCGGCGAGGCAGCCCGGGCGCTGCCCGACTCCATCCGAGCCCTTGCTCCCGACATCCCCTGGCACAAGATCATTGGCATGCGCAACATCCTGGTCCATGGGTACTTTGAGATAGATACCGAAATCGTCTGGGAGGCCGCCACCAGAGATCTACCTCTTCTCAAGCAGGCTGTGAAACGTTTGATAACCAAACTTGAGGAGCAAAGCCATGGCGGGTGAGTGGCGGGAAGTAAAGCTTAGCAATGTTACTGATAGCGGTCGTCCGCTTTTCGCCGGCGCGGATCTCAATCCGCATCAGATGGAGGCATTACTGAGTGCTCAACGCCAATCATAGTCTCTAACCCTAAATTTGGACTGAGGAAAGATCATGAGCAAGACCACAGAACAACAAATCGAAGAGCTACTCATTGAAAAGCTCCAGTGTCTGGGGTACACCTACCGCCCCGACATCCGCGACCGCGAGGCGCTGGAGCGCAATTTTCGCGCAAAATTCGAGGCCCTCAATCACGTCAAGCTCACCGACACGGAGTTCGCCCGCCTGCTCGATCAGATTGTCTCGCCCGACGTGTTTGCCTGCTCCGAGCGCTTGCGCCACCGCAACACCTTCGAGCGGGAGGACGGCACGCCGCTGCATTACCAGCTCGTCAACCTCAAGGACTGGTGCAAGAACGAGTTCGAGTTGGTCAACCAGTTGCGCATCAACACGCGCTCCAGCTTTCACCGCTATGACGTGATCCTCCTTGTCAATGGCCTGCCCCTCGTCCAGATTGAGTTGAAGGCCCTGCCCGTGAGCCCGCGCCGGGCGATGCAGCAGATCATCGAATACAAGCAGGACCCGGGCAACGGCTATGCCAAGACGCTGCTGTGCTTCATGCAGCTCTTCATCGTCAGCAACCGCAGCCTGACCTGGTATTTCGCCAACAACAATGCCGAGCACTTCCGCTTTGATGCCGACGAACGCTTCCTGCCCATCTACCAGTGGGCCACACCGGGCAACGAGAAGGTCGCACACCTCGATGACTTTGCTGAGGCGTTCCTCACCAAGTGCACCTTGGTGGAGATGATCAGCCGCTACATGGTACTGATCCAGACGGAGCGCAAGCTGATGATGATGCGCCCCTATCAGATCTACGCGGTCAAGGCCATCGTCGATTGCATCCACGAAAACCGCGGCAACGGCTACATCTGGCATACTACCGGCAGCGGCAAGACACTGACCTCGTTCAAGGCCTCGACCCTGCTCAAGGACAACCCCGACATCGCCAAGGTGCTGTTCGTCGTCGATCGCAAGGACCTCGATCGCCAGACCCGGCAGGAATTCAACCGCTTCCAGCCGGGATGCGTTGAGGAGAACACCAACACCGAAACGCTCGTCCGGCGCCTGCTCTCCGACGACTACGCCGACAAGGTGATCGTCACCACCATCCAGAAGCTTGGCCTGGCGCTGGATGCCAACCACCGCAAGGAATACCGCAAGCAGTTGGAGGCGTTGCGCGACAAGCGCATCGTGTTCATTTTCGACGAATGCCACCGCTCTCAGTTCGGTGAGAACCACAAGGCGATTCGCGAGTTCTTTCCGAGAGCGCAACTCTTCGGTTTCACCGGCACGCCGATCTTTGAGCAGAACGCTACGTACCGCACCATCGAGGGGCAAGAGGCCCGCATGGTCACTACCGCCGATGTGTTCGGCAAACAGCTTCACGCCTACACCATCACCCACGCCATCGACGACAAAAACGTGCTGCGCTTTCATGTCGAGTACTACAAGCCCGAGGGCGCGCCAGTGAAGCCTGGCGAGACGCTGGCCAAGCAGAAGGTCGTGGAGGCGATCCTCGAGAAGCACGACCAGGCCACCAATCAGCGCCGGTTCAACGCGCTTTTTGCCACCGCCAGCATCGACGACGCCATCGAGTACTACCACCTGTTCAAGGAAATCCAGGCCAAGCGCCAGGCTGAAGACGAAAACTTCCAGCCGCTCAATGTCGCTTGCGTGTTCTCCCCGCCCGCCGACGGCAACCGCGACATCGCCCAGCTTCAGGAAGACCTGCCCCAGGAGCTCGCTGACAACCGCAAGGAGCCCAACAAGAAGAAGGAGGCGCTTGCGGCCATCATCGCCGACTACAACGCCCGCTACGGCACCAACTTCGACCTGGCCACCTTCGATGGCTACTACCAGGACATCCAGCAGCGCATAAAGGATCACAAATACCCGAACAGGGACCTGCCGCACGAAAAGAAAATCGACCTCACCATCGTCGTGGACATGCTGCTCACTGGCTTCGATTCGCAATACCTCAACACGCTTTATGTCGACAAGAATCTCAAGCACCACGGTTTGATTCAGGCCTTTTCCCGCACCAATCGGGTGCTCAACGACACCAAGCCCTACGGCAACATCCTCGACTTTCGCGCCCAGAGAGCCGCCGTGGACGAGGCGATCACGCTTTTCTCCGGCGAGGCCGGGGAGCGCGCTCGCGAGATTTGGCTGGTCGATCCTGCTCCGGTCGTGGCCGACCGGTTTGCCAAGGCGGTTCAGGCGCTTGAAGCCTTCATGCAGTCGCAGGGGCTCGAATGCAAACCCGAGGAGGTGGCCAACCTCAAGGGCGACGAGGCCCGCGCCGCCTTCATCGAGCGCTTCAAGGAGGTGCAGCGGCTGCGCACCCAGCTCGACCAGTACACCGATCTCGACCCCGCTACGCGTGAGGCCATCGAGCAGGCCCTGCCCGAAGACACCTTGCGTGCCTTCCGCGGCGTGTACCTGGATCTCGCCCAGGACCTCAAGGCCCGCCAGGGCAAGAGCGCCGACCCGAACAACCCCGTCGAACAGCTCGACTTCGAGTTCGTGCTCTTCGACTCGGCCCTCATCGACTACGACTACATCATGAAGCTCATCGCCCGCTTCAGCGAAAAGGGGCCGAAGAAGCAGAAGATGACCCGCGAGCAGCTGGTGGGGATCCTGCGCAGCAACGCCAAATTCCTCGACGAGCGGGAGGAGATCATCGAATACGTGAACACCCTGAAGGAGGGCGAGGGCCTCAGCGAGCAGCAGATCCGCGCCGGATATGAGCGCTTCAAGGCCGAGAAATACGCGCGAGCCGTGGCCGAGATCGCCGCCCGGCACAACCTAGCGCCTGAGGCGCTGCAGGGCTTCATCGATGGTATCCTGCACCGCATGATCTTCAACTCCGACGCCCTCACCGAGCTGCTGAAACCGCTCGGCCTGGGCTGGAAGGTGCGGGCTAAAAAGGAGCTGGCATTGATGGAGGACCTGACGCCGCTTCTAAGGAAGCTCGCCCAGGGCAAGGAGATTTCAGGATTGGAGGTGTATGACCATGCCTGAGCAGAAGAAAGCTGTTGTCCCCCGCCTGCGCTTCCCCGAGTTCCGCAACGCCGGACCGTGGGAGGTGAAGCGACTGGGGGACATGTGTGACATGCAAGCCGGAAGCTTCATAAAGGCGAGTGAGATCCGTCTCGTTCCGGAAGCCGGTCTGAACCCTTGCTATGGAGGTAATGGCCTGCGTGGATATACGAAGTCTTTTACCCATATCGGTCGATTTCCGCTTATCGGTCGCCAAGGCGCCTATTCGGGAAACGTGCAGTTGGCCCAAGGAAGATTCCACGCTACAGAGCACGCAGTTGTTGTAACGCCAAAGCAATCAACAAACATCGACTTTCTTTTCTTCCTGCTCATTCGGGGGGAATTGTCCCGGCTCGCAACGGGTCAAGCCCAACCTGGCCTTTCCGTCGCTTCACTGAATTCCGTCAGTATCCCATTTCCAGCACTCCCCGAACAACAAAAAATCGCCGACTGCCTGTCGTCGCTGGATGAGCTGATCGAGCTTCAGGCGAAGAAGCTCGAGGCCCTCAAAGCCCACAAGAAGGGCCTGATGCAGCAGCTCTTCCCCCGCGAGGGCGAGACCACCCCCCGCCTGCGCTTTCCCGAGTTCCGCGACGCCGGGCCGTGGGAGGTGAAGCGGCTGGGGGAAGTGGCATGCGAGTTTTCGGACGGGGACTGGATCGAATCCAAAGATCAGTCCCCGGATGGCATTCGATTGATCCAAACAGGAAACATTGGCCTCGGTAAGTTTATCGACAACACTGAGAAGGCGCGGTTTATATCCGAAGAAACCTTTGAACGCTTGAGTTGCTCGGAAGTCTTTCCGGGTGATCTTTTGATTTCTAGGCTCCCAGATCCAGCTGGTCGTTGCTGCCTGATCCCTAACATTGGGAAAAGAATGATAACGGCCGTGGATTGCACTATTGTTCGGTTTGATCTGAAGCAAGCGCACCCGTACTTCTGTCTTTCATATTGCCAGACGGATCAGTACTTCAAGGAGGTGGCAGCAAGGTCTGCGGGATCCACCCGGACGCGAATCAGCCGGCAAAACCTCGCAGACGTTCGGGTCCCGCTTCCAACCTTACCCGAACAACAAAAAATCGCCGACTGCCTGTCATCGCTGGATGAGCTAATCGAGCTTCAGGCGAAGAAGCTCGAGGCCCTCAAAGCCCACAAGAAGGGCCTGATGCAACAACTTTTCCCGCAGGAGATTGACCTATGAACAATCAGGATCAAATCCGTCTAGGCAAGACACTCTGGGCCATCGCCGACACCTTGCGCGGCGCGATGAACGCCGACGACTTCCGCGACTACATGCTGGCCTTCCTCTTTTTGCGCTATCTCTCGGACAACTACGAGGAAGCCGCCAAACGGGAATTGGGAAGCGACTGGCCCCAGTTGCGGGAAGATGACCGCCGTTCGCCGCTGGCGGTGTGGTACGAGGAGAACCCGGACGACATCGAGCCGTTCGAGAACATGATGCGCCGCAAGGTGCACTACGTGGTTAAGCCCGAATACCTCTGGAGCAGCATCGCCGAGATGGCCCGCACCCAGGATGCCGAACTGCTCCACACCCTGCAAAAGGGGTTCAAGTTCATCGAGAACGAATCCTTCTCCAGCAGCTTCCAGGGGTTGTTCTCGGAGATCAATCTGGATTCGGACAAGCTCGGCAAGACCTACAAGCAGCGCAATGAGCGGCTGTGTACCATTATCGGGCGGATCGCCGAAGGCTTGGCGGAGTTTCCCCAAGAGCGCGATCTCTTGGGCGATGCCTACGAGTACCTGATCGGCCAATTCGCCGCCGGAAGCGGCAAGAAAGCTGGCGAGTTCTACACCCCGCAGCCCATCTCCAGCATCCTCTCGGCCATCGTCTCGCTGGATGCCCAGGATCCGGCCAACGGCAAACGGGAAAAGCTGGGCAAGGTGTATGATTTTGCCTGCGGTTCGGGGTCGTTGCTTTTGAACGTCGGGCGCCGGATGGGCAGGTACGGCGTCGGCAAGCTCTACGGCCAGGAGAAGAACATCACCACCTACAACCTGGCGCGCATGAACATGCTACTGCACGGTTTGAAGGACACCGAGTTCGAAATCTTCCACGGCGACTCGCTGCTCAACGAGTGGCTGCTCCTGCGCGAGGAAAACCCGGCGAAAAAGATCGAGTTCGATGCGGTGGTGGCCAATCCGCCTTTCAGCCTGCGCTGGGAGCCCGGCGAGGAGCTGGCCGAGGATTTCCGCTTCAAGGACTACGGCCTGGCCCCGAAATCCGCCGCCGACTTCGCCTTCCTGCTGCACGGGTTTCACTTCCTGCACAAGGAGGGCACGATGGCCATCATCCTGCCGCATGGGGTGCTGTTTCGCGGCAACGTGGAGGAGAAGATCCGCAAGAAGCTGCTGCTCGACGGCAACATCGACACGGTGATCGGGCTGGCGCCCAATCTTTTCTACTCCACCGGCATCCCGGTGTGCATCTTGGTGCTCAAGAAGTGCAAGAAGTTCGACGACGTGCTCTTCATCAATGCTGCCGAGCTCTATGAGAAGGGCAAACGCCAGAACCAGCTGCTGCCCGAACACATCGACAAGATCGTCGAGACCTACCAGTTCCGCCGCGAGGTGAAGGAAGAACTCGACAACGGCGCCCTGTTCGTCTCCCGCCGGGTGAGCATGGAGGAGATCGAGAAAAACGACTTCAATCTCAACATCACCCGCTACGTAAGCACAGCTAAATCAGAGCCGGAAATAGATCTGCAACAAGTTCATCAAGAGCTTGCTGAGTTGACTCGTAAGATAGAACAGGCTCGCGATCGGCATAATGAGTTTCTAAAAGAGCTCGGACTTTCAGAACTACCTTAGACAGGGGCGGCCGATTAATGGGAGTGATGAGCTATTGTCGAGTCTGCTGGACGGGTTCACTTCGCCGACGAAATAGAAGTTGAGGAGGTCGAGCGTAAGGAGCGACTGAAGAACCAATGGGCCCAGCCCTCGGCACACGTCGGCACTGGACAGACTCGAACAGGTGATCCGCCGCTACCAGAACCGGGCCACTGAGACGGCCCAGGTGATCGAGGAGCTGATCGCGCTGGCCAAGGAGATGCGCGAGGCCAATGCCCGCGGGGAAGTCATGGGCCTTACGGAGGACGAGCTTGCCTTCTACGACGCGCTCGAAACCAACGACAGCGCGGTGAAGGTGCTCGGCGACGACACCTTGCGCGCCATCGCCCGCGAGCTGGTCACCACCCTCCGTAACAACGCCACCATCGACTGGACCTTGCGCGAGAATGTGCGCGCCCAACTGCGCGTGCTCGTCAAGCGCACGCTGCGCAAGTTTGGCTATCCGCCTGACAAGCAAGAGAAGGCAACACAGACGGTGCTGGAGCAAGCGGAGCTTTTCTCTGCGGAATGGGCGATCGCCTAAGAAGTGCGTCAACAACTGGTTCCAGTAAACAGTCCGCTGCGCTGTCCCCCGCTGAACGGAGCAGTTAACCTCCTCAAACAGATGGGCATTACCCAAAAAATAAATAATTTTGATAAAGTAATTCCCAATTATTGTCTGGAGAGTCTCCCATTCTTTATTGGGCTAGCGACATTTCTCCCATTATCGCCAACGAAAGGCTGGGTCTAGCTCATAGCCAAACCGTGTTGCATCTACAGCTGTTAAGTCAATATCGCCAAGACCATATTCCTGCCAGCGTTCTGTGACTCGTCGTGCCACCTCCGGATCCGACGTGAGGGGATCGCCCCAAGGATGGTCGGTTTCTGGGGGAATTTTGGTGGTGGCATCAATGCCCATGCGTCCCCCAAGGCCGATTTTTTCGCTGGCAAAATCAAGGGAATCAAAGGGAGTCTCTCCCAAAATAAAGACATCACGGCTGGGATCCACCTTGGAGCTAATGGCCCACACCACTTGCCGCGGATCACGGATATTGATCTCTTTGTCCACCACAATCACAAACTTGGTGTAGGTAAATTGGGGGAGGGCACTCCAAAAGGCAAGGGCGGCGCGGCGGGCTTGGCCAGGATAAGCTTTGTCAATGGAAATAATCGCCGCCTTATAACTGAGGGCTTCCATGGGCAAAAAGAAGTCCACAATTTCCGGTACCTGCTGCCGCAAAATTGGTGTGTAAATGCGGTTGAGGGCTAAGGCAATCATTGCCTCCTCCTTGGGAGGGCGACCACTAAATGTCGTCAAGTAAATGGGATTGCGGCGATGGGTGAGGCAGTGGAAATGAATGACTGGCGAATCTTCCACACCACCGTAGTACCCCATGTGATCGCCACAGGGGCCATCGGGCAAGACTTCACCAGGGGTAATCGTGCCCTCAAGCACAAATTCCGACTGCGCAGGTACCTCTAGATCAAGGGTTTTGCACTTGGCCAAATGAATGCCCCCCCCACCATAGAGACCCGCAAAGAGCCATTCGGATAAATCCACGGGAATGGGCGTTGCCGCGGCCATGATGATCAAAGGATGCACCCCCACGGCCACCGCCACCTCTAGTTTCTTGCCCTGGGCCGCCGCCTTGCGCAGATGGCGCGCCCCTCCTCGCACTGAGAGCCAATGGACAGTCATGGTGGTTGGGGATTGCAGTTGCAAGCGGTAAATGCCCACATTGGGAATGCCGGTCTCACAGTCTTTGGTAATCACCAGACCAAGGGTCATAATTTTGCCCGCATCCTTAGGGTAGGGGCGAATCAGTGGTAGTTGCCGTAAATCCAAATCGGGAGCTGTGATCACCACCTGCTGACAGGGGGGCAGCAAATCACGGCTCGGCTTGGCCCGGACAACATCAAAGAGAATTTTGCCAAAATCAAGGGCCTGACTCAGGGTTTTCGGCGGCTTAGGCTGCTGAAGCTTCCCTAGCTTTTCACCGAGGGTCTCTAGCTCTAAAGGGTCGTCCATGTTCATTGCCCAGCAGACCCGCTCTAGGGTTCCCAAAAGATTAATCGCCACGGGATAGGGGGAACCAATGACGTTTTCAAAGAGCAAGGCCGGCCCGCCTGCGGCCAATAGCCGATTGCAAATCTCGGCCATTTCCAGATCAGGATCAACGGGTACGGTGATGCGTCGCAGTTGTTGCCGCTGTTCTAAAAGCTGGAGATAGTGCCGCAGGTCCTTCGTCATCCGGGATCAAAATCGCTTAATCTCTTTTATGTTAAGAATCTTTAGCCAATTGTGCAGGAATGTCATGGCGGTTCATCCCACGGCAGTGATTGAGGCGGGTGCCCGCATTGGAGAAGAGGTGGAAATTGGTCCTTTTTGCTATGTGGCGGCCACGGTGGAGATTGGACGCGGTACGCAGTTGGCTCCCCATGTGACCCTATTGGGATATACCCGCCTTGGTGAGAACTGCAAAGTACATAGTGGGGCGGTGATTGGCGATCTGCCCCAAGATGTGGCTTACCAAGGGGGAATTAGCTATGTCCACATTGGCGATCGCTGTACGTTGCGGGAGGGAGTGACGATTCATCGGGGAACCCAGCCAGAAACAGTCACCCATGTGGGGCATGACTGCTTGCTGATGGCCCATAGCCACTTGGGTCACAATGTTTATGTGGGAAATCATGTGACGATCGCCAACAATACGTTGATTGCTGGCTATGCCCAGGTGGGCGATCGCGCCTTTATCAGCGGCAACTGCCTTGTGCATCAATTTACCCGCATTGGTCGCTTGGCCATGCTCTCTGGCGGCACTGCCATTCAAAAAGATGTGCCCCCCTTTTGTATGACCCGTAGCCTCAGCACCAACACGATCATGGGTTTAAATGTGGTGGGCTTACGGCGAGCCGGCTTTTCTGCCCAAGACCGACAGCTCCTCAAAAAAGCCTTAGATATTCTCTACCGCTCCCAATTAACCACCTCCCAAGCCCTTCAGCACCTGCGGGAACAGTTTGTGCATCCTCTCATTCAAGAGTTTTGCGATTTTATCAGTGCCTCACAACGGGGGATTTGCCACTTTGTCCGCCGCGGCAACGCAGACGATCGCGCCTGAGGGGAAGACAACCGTTTACCCTCTAAGTATGATTCCCGTATGATCCCCCAACAGACTCTTGCCCCTGTTCCCCATGGCTGAAGTGCTGCTATTATCCCTGATGAGTGGTAGCCTCGGTGTGTCAGCACTACTTTACTATCACTGGTGGGGCTGGCAAAAGCAACTCAGTCAACAATGGCATGAAGAAGAGGAACAGTTGACCACCTACCCCTCCAAAGAAGAACACCAGCAAGCCTCCCCCAAGTTAGGGGGTTGGGAATTCAAAATCCTGCGATCGCGCCGCAACCAATTTCATCATCCCGATGTCCTGCGCAAAGTCTGCCAAGAGGAAGCCCAGGGAGGCTGGATTTTATTTGAAAAGCTAGACGATCGCCGCCTGCGCTTTAAGCGACCCATGGCACTCAGGGAAAAAATTAAGCCCACTCCTAAATATGACCCTTACCGTAGTTACTACGGTCCGCGGTTTGAATGGGAATCTTTGTTGTCCGTGATACTCTTGATGATGATGGCAACCTTACCTGCATATTTGGGCTATCGCTTGGTGATTCTCAGTCAACGGTCAGCCCCCCTGTCAACCCCTGCTCCGTCTGCTCCATTGCGTCCCTAAGGTGTCTATGTCCTCCCTCGGTTTGCTTAGTGTGGGCACAACCCTCCAAGGGGGCAAATATCACCTCGATGCCCTTTTGAGCCAGGGGGGCTTTGGCGTCACCTATCGCGCAACCCACACCCTGCTCCATCAGCCGGTGGTGCTCAAAACATTGAACTTGCAGCAGGAACCCCCAAAGCGGATTCATGATCTGGGGGAGCGGTTTATTCAGGAAGCCCAACGTCTTGCCCAGTTTAATCATCCCCACATTGTGCGTGTCAGTGATTGCTTTATTGAGGGGGGGCGTCCCTTCATTGTCATGGACTATATCCCCGGCCGAACATTGGCGCAGGTGATTCAGGAGGAAGGCCCGCTGCCGGAAAAAACGGCGCTCCACTATATCCGCCAAGTGGCCAGTGCCCTGGAATTGGTGCATGAGCATGGCCTGCTGCACCGCGATGTTAAACCCGATAACATTATGCTGCGGGAGGGCACCGATCAGGTGGTGCTGATTGACTTTGGCATTGCCCGTGAATACACCACTGGAGTGACGGAAACAAATACAGGGCTGGTTTCAGCAGGGTATGCGCCGGTGGAGCAGTATTTACCCCGCCACCAATGGACGCCCGCCACGGATGTCTATGCGCTTGCGGCAACCCTCTATGCCCTTTTGGCTGGACGCCCGCCCGTGGCCTCGATCCTGCGCGATCGCGTGCCCCTCGAGGATTTACGCCAGTTTCAGCCCAATCTCAGCCAGCGCACCATTGATGCCATTGAAGCGGGCATGGCTTTGGATGTTCGTGAGCGTCCCCAAACGGTGCGGGCCTGGTTGCAACTGCTTATGGGGCAGTCTGTGGCACGTCAAACCACAGCAACGGTGGCGGTGATGCCCCAGCACCGATCCACTGTTTTTGCAAGCACTCAACCAGAGGGGACAGCAGTGGTGGCTTCCCCTAGACAACGCAATTTTTCACCATGGCTGTGGCTGTTGGGAACGGCAGTCTTTGGCAGCCTAGCGGGCATTGGCCTAGGGCTATTTTTGCGCAATCAACCTGTGGACACCGTGACCCCTCCTCCCCCACGCCCTCAGGAACAGGAATTTCCACCCACACTGCCTAGGGTAGTTCCACCTGTAGAGGTGACACCCTCCCCTGAGCCAACACCCAATCCAGCGCCGGAACCCACGCCTAGCCCAGAATCCACAGAACCTGCCACCCCCAGTCCAGCGCCTCAGGAAGCCTCGCCCCCGCAGCCAACGCCGCCCCCTTCCTCTTCGGAGCCTTCTAACGCAACACCATCCCCAGAGCCAGGGGTGAGCCAGTCCTCGCCACCGCCCGCACCTGTTGAATCTCCTGTGCCGACACCGCCCCCTTCGCCCGCTGCCGAAACACCCCCTCCGCCCACTAACAGTCAACCAACCAGTGAACCGCCGACCCCACCCCCACAGCCGACTCCACCACCCAGTAGCAGTGAACCAGCGACGCCTTAAAGCCGGAAATATAACAGAATGAGGTAGGCAGGGATAAGATTAACTGTGTTATTCTCCCTGGGGAGACATAAATTTTTCTACAGTCAAGAGTAAAATAACCAACCCGAGCCAAAGTCAACAGCTGCCAAAGATAGGCCAGCCCTATTGAACGATTCAAGAATTTTGGCAATTAGCATCCTCCCTGTTTTGGGACGTGCTCCATGGGGTGGCTCAAAATCTCCAAGGTTCACCCAAAGTCCTCCGGCAGTTGAGCGAAGACAAGGACAGGGAAATGCAGCCTAAGGCTGCAGAGCCGCCCCAGTGTCCACCTGAAGTTCTAGAGTAGTTGAGCACAGACCAGTCCTGGCAAGCATGTCCAATGTCCCCCACATGTGCTGGAAAGATTCAGCTAAGATGAGGGCGTTTCGGTGTGCTGTGCTGTGGCCTGGCATCCCCACTGTTCGCAAGATAGGCTTCAACAGTTGAGACAAGAGAAACGCAGTTGAGTGCCGTTGTCCAGCATCCCCAGTCTTCACGAGCCGGTGCTGAAACATATTTCAATTGCCCTAAGACCCAGCTCTAAATGGCCATCCCAGGGGATTTCCTAGGCTGGTCCCATGCTGGGAAACCAAACTAACTCTGAAGTGCTCGCAAAAGAGCACTCAAGCGGCTAAGGAAGCTCTGGGCACGGGGTTTCCCTAAGGCACTTAGGGCACGCTCAATGTCTTCGCTAGTGGGGCGTTGCTCAAATTCTGCTAAGCAGGTGGGGGCTGTTTCACGGTATTGCCAAATTTGCCATGCCTGAGGATAACAGCGCCAGAGAATAACGGTTTCGGCGAGGGGACGAAGGTAGTAGCAGGGTTCAAGAGTGTTCAAAAATCGTTCCCGCAACTGCCGACCGGCGTAGCCAATGCCCACGACGGCCACATCCTGTAGCCTTGGGTTCAAGAGAATAAAGGGGCGATCGCCCGCAGTGAGACACATCTGCTCAATTGCCGTGACCTCCACAGGGGTGGGGGCAACAATAACAATGGCGCGATCGCTCGCTTCAATCGGTGTCAGACGTTCATTGACCCCCCGCACACTATAGGCGGTTTCACCCCATTCACGACGGGCAAGAGCAGCAGAGCCAGCATCGGCAAAAAAGACCTTGAGATCACTGCCCAGTTCCGCAAACAGGGGTAGGTAGCCCGCCGCTAAGCCCATGGGATTGAGATCAGGGAGCAGAATCTCAATTTGCAGCCGATTCTTACCCGCCTGCAGGGCGGCTTGGGTGGCCTGCTGGGCTTGACTCAGGGCCGTCTCCAGGCTATCGGGCGGCAAAATGGCCATGGCGGCTAGGCAGAGACTTCACTGACCACGGTGTTAAGGAGGCGCTGTAGCTCCTCTGTGAGCGCTTTGGCCTGCCCTAGGGTCTCTGGGGTAGTGGAATCTTCTAGTTGGGCCGCTACTGCTTGCATGGTCCTAATGCCGACATTGCCACTGGCTCCCTTGAGGTGATGGGCATCTCGCTTGATTTGATCCACGTTCCCTTCGTTCACAGCTTTCACCAAGGCCCCTAGGCGTTCCTGGGCATCCTCGACAAAGGTTTGTAGCAGTTCCAACTCAAACTCGCGATCGCCCCCCGAAAGGGTAGCCAAATAGTCCCAGTCAATTGGCGATGTCATCGGTTCCCAATTCCCCACAGCTGACTCGTCGTTATTGTAGCCTGTACTAGCCAAGGCAATTCAAGGGTTGAGCAAAGAAGCATAGGGGTAGCTTTGTAATAATTCTTAACTTTCCTAGCGCAGTTTACCCCTTGGCGAAGTTAGGGATTCGATGGCACTATCGCAGTGATTCAGGAAACAGCCGCAGCAAAGGCGAGGAACTATGGGCGATCGCGTGACGGTGGGGATTGTGGGTGCCTCAGGCTATGGGGGCGTCCAACTGGTGCGCTTACTCCTTGAGCATCCCAAGGTGGATATTGTTTATCTCGGTGGTGAAGGCAGTGCTGGTCGTCCCTACACGGAGTTATATCCCCACTTGCAGGGGCGGGTGAATCTCACAGTGGAGCCCGTATCCGTGGAGGTCATTCGCGATCGCGCCCAAGTGGTGTTTCTCTCCCTGCCCAATGGCATTGCCTGTCAGCTTGCCCCGCAACTTCTTGAGCAGGGCTGTAAGGTGCTGGATCTATCGGCAGACTATCGCTTTCAGGATTTGCAAACCTATACCCAGTGGTACGGTGAACCCAGGGAAGATCAGGCTACGGCACAAAAGGCGGTCTATGGCTTGCCAGAACTCTATCGCGATCGCATTCGCCAAAGTGCCCTCATTGGCTGTCCGGGGTGTTACCCCACCGCTAGTTTGCTAGCACTGGCGCCTTTAATGAAGCAAGGCCTGATTGAACCCAATACGGCAATTATTGATGCCAAGTCCGGTACCTCTGGCGGCGGGCGTCAGGGCAAAATTAATCTCCTCCTTGCAGAAGCTGACAACTCCCTGGCCCCTTACAATGTTGCCCGTCACCGCCACACCCCAGAAATTGAAGCCATTTGTAGTGATTTGGCTGGCCAAAGTGTTCTTGTGCAGTTTACACCCCACCTCGTCCCCATGCCGCGGGGGATCTTGGCCACTGTCTATGCCACACTGCGGGATCCGGGTCTGGTACGTGAAGATTTGATCACCATCTACCAAGCCTTTTATCGCCATTCCCCCTGGGTCAATATCCTGCCCCCCGGCCTCTATCCCCAAACCAAATGGGCCTGGGGCACCAATGCCTGCTTTATTGGCATTGAGGTGGATGAGCGCACCGGCCGCGTTATTGTCATGTCTGCCATTGATAACCTTATGAAGGGCCAAGCGTCCCAAGCGGTGCAGTGCTTGAATTTGATGATGGGTTGGCCAGAGACGATGGGCTTACCGCAGGTTGCTTTTTATCCCTAAGCCTCAAGTTTCATCCGGTTCAACCAAGGGCAGGCGATCGCCCCGTAGGAGCTCTGTACTGGCTGCACTCAGGAATAACCCCATCTGCCATAATCCCTGTCCTAGGCACAAAGCCACCAGAAAGGGAATGGTCATCAAGCTTAACAGTAGTGTTGCCGGTGTCAAGGGCGCCATCGGAACTCATCAATCAATATCTGAACTATTCTCCTCCTCAGGAGGAAGATTGGCAAAGAGCAACTCTCGGGATTTCTTCAGTTGCTTCCAGAGGGCCTTGATTTGATTGTAGGCCTCATCGCTAGTGATTTTGCCACCCGTTTCCAAGCCACAGATATAGCTTACCCGCTGGGCAAATTCCTGCAAATTGGCATTAAAGGCCAAATTTTGGGGTGTAAATGGGCCGTGGTAGGCACTGATGGGGAATAGGAACTTTTGTTTGTCAAATTCTGGCTTGGGGGATTCGGACACAACGATAGCTCTTTTCAATAGCACTAGGTCTAGTGTATCGAAAATTTTCAGATTCCCACTCCCAGGCAGGCGACATTTCTCACAATAGCCCCAGCATATGTAAAGGGCCTTGACCACTGATGAGTTCAATCATCAACGCCAGAAAACCCAACATGGCCAAGCGACCATTCCAGCGTTCGGCGGCGGAGGTCATGCCCCATTCCCAGCGCTCCTGGGGATAAAGCTTCACCCGCTTGCGGGACTGATTCACCTCAGCAAAGGTACGCGGTGGTGCTGCTAGGGCCTCCTTCACCAGTTGGGCAAGGGCGCTAATAAAACCATTGTGATCGTTGAGGGCAGGCACTCGCCGAAACACTTCAATGCCGGCCTCTGCAGCAATCTCACGGTACTCGATGTCAATTTCTTGGAGCGTTTCAATGTGCTCTGAAACAAAGCTAATGGGCACAACAACAAGGGTTTTCACCCCTTGGGCTGCCAATTCGAGAATGACATCTTCGGTGTAGGGTTGCAGCCACTCCACTGGCCCCACCCGACTTTGGTAGGCTAGCACATGGGCATTGGGGCGATTGAGGGCAGCCATGATCAGCCGGACACAGGCTTCGATTTCCTCTTGGTAGGGATCGCCGGCTTCGGTGACATAGCTTTTGGGAACGCCGTGGGCACTAAAGAAAATGACTGCCTCATCGGGGTTAGGACACCGGTCCAATTCTTGACGAATCAAGTCCGCCATGGCGGCCACATAACCGGGGTGGTTGTACCAAGAGGGGATCAGCGTATAGCGAATTTTTTGCAATTCAGGGTCTTGATTCCATAGGCTCTCTAGGAGGCGAAAACTGGAACCACTTGTGCTAATGGAAAATTGAGGATAAAGGGGCAAGATCACTAGCTCGCGAATTTGATCTGCTTTGATTTGGGCGATCGCCTCCTCCGTAAAGGGGTGCCAGTAGCGCATACCAATGTACAAGTTAGCCTCAATGCCAATGCCTTCTAGGGCGTCTTTCAGGGCACGGGCTTGCTGTTCGGTAATGCGCCGCAGGGGAGAGCCGCCACCAATTTGGGCATAGTTTGCCTGAGAGCGCCGGGCCCGACTGGTGGAAATAAACCAAGCCAGGGGCTTTTGTAGCCAACGAAAGGGCAGGCGAATGATTTCGGGATCGGAGAACAGGTTGTACAAAAAGGGGCGCACATCCTCGGGGCGATCGGGCCCCCCTAAATTGAGAAGTAGTACACCTGTTTGGCTCGCCATTCCCAAAATCACCTAAATCTTTTCGCGATCGCTTTCTTATTGTGACATACTCTCAGGATCTCAGGGGGAGAAAATCTCGCTAAGGTAAGGATACAAGAAGGCTGTTGATGTGTTTAAACGGTGACCTACGCAATTGATTTTGGAACCAGTAATACCTTGGTAGCGCGCTGGAATTATGCCACTCAAGCTGCCGAAGCGGTCCTGCTCCCTGGACACTCGGTGGGCTTTGGTGAGGTGCCTGCCCTTGTCCCCAGCTTGGTCTATGTGGAGGATGCCAGTGTGCCTCTGGTGGTGGTGGGGCAGCAGGTGCGCGATCGCGGGTTTGATGGGGTGGGCGATCGCCGATTTTTTTCGCGGTTTAAGCGCGGTATTGGTGCCACGGTCCAGGGCTATTTACCAGAGCTGGATGGCTGTTCTTTGAGCTTTGAAACCATTGGCCGGTGGTTTTTGCAAGCCCTGTTGAAGGAACTGAAACACACAAGCGGCGGCGATCTCGCGCAGGGGCTGATTTTCACGGTGCCTGTGGATAGTTTTGAGACCTATCGCAGTTGGCTACTGCAGGTGTGTACAGGATTTGAGATTCAGCAAATTCGCCTCTTGGATGAACCCACGGCTGCGGCTTTGGGCTATGGGGTGGCCGATCGCCCGCTAATTTTAGTGATTGATTTTGGCGGGGGGACCCTCGATCTCTCCCTGGTGGAACTCAAGACCAATCAACGGCAAAGTCATCCCTTGGGATTGATTCTCAAGTGGGGCGATCGCCAGTGGGCCGCTAGCGACAACCAACGTCCCCGCACCGCACGGGTGATTGCTAAGGCAGGATTGAATTTAGGGGGCACCGATATTGACCACTGGATTGTTGATGAGTGGGTGAAGCGGGGGATGAGTGCCAATAGCCTGCTGCTGCGCCTTGCTGAACGCTTAAAAATTCAACTCTCACAGCAGCCCTATGCCCAAGAGGTGTACTTTGACAGCGAAACATTCACCACCCTTGAGCTAGGCCTTGAACGGTCTGAACTGGAGGAGATTCTCCGCCAACAGCAATTTTTTCAACGCCTCGATGCTGCCCTCACTCAAGTGCTACAACAGGCCCGCCGCCAAGGCATTACCCCCGACGCGATCGAGGCTGTTCTCTTGGTGGGGGGAACCACGCAAATGCCAGCGGTGCAAAAATGGGTTGCCGAGTATTTTGACCGGGCAAAGATCAGTGGTCAGCATCCCTTTACGGCAGTGGCTATGGGTGCCCTAGCGGTGACCCAAGGGCTAGAGCTCAAGGATTTCCTCTACCACAGCTACGGTATTCGCTTTTGGGATGCCAAGCTCAACCGTCACGGCTGGCACCCAATTATTCAGCGGGGCCAACCCTACCCCATGGCTGAACCCGTGGAATTGATTTTAGGTGCCTCGACGGAGGGCCAGCCTAGTATTGAACTGGTGATTGGTGAACTGGGGGAGGAGCAAGGGGGTGTGGAAATCTTTTTTGATGGCGATCGCCTGATTACCCGCAGTGTGGGTGAACGGACAGTGCAGCCTCTCAACGACACCCCCCAGGGCAAAACCCTCGCAAGACTGGATCCCCCTGGGTATCCGGGGAGCGATCGCATTCGTGTCCTCTTTCAAGTGGATGGCGATCGCCAACTGCGGGTCACCGTTGATGACTTGCTCACCCAAGAGCGTCTCATCAATAATCAAATCGTCACCCAATTGCGTTGACCAACTTGAATTGTGGCTAGCCACCCCCTACCCCAAACCACTGCCTATGTCCGCATCATTGCCCAAAGTTGGCAAGAGGGTCACATTCGTGGCCACGTCTGCGCTAGCGAGTACCAATGGGAATTTTGTTGGCACTTTAAGGCGAAAAAACTGCAAATCTCCCCAGCCCTTGGACGTGCCCTGATCAAAGAACCCTTGGGGCGATTCCTGGAAGCCCAAGACTATCAATTGGAGCCAGGGGGCGATTATGAATTGGTTGTCCGTGGCAAATTTTAGGTGCGTTCCTCTGTACCTAAGCTACAATCAATGAGAAAACCTGTGCGGATATTGCCAGATAGTTTATGTTCTTGAGCGAGTTAGCGCCCCTTGTGAAAGAGTTGAGCCAAAAACCCGTTGCCTTTATGGGGGGCTTTGTCTCTGGATTGTTGGGGTTAAGCCTTGATCAAAAGCCAGTGAGTGATTGGCTCAAGCAGTATGGCGACTATCAGCCCCCCAGTCCACCCCCGCCTCCCCCCAGTGACTTCAAGAGTATCCGTATTGAGTAAGGACACGAGCCACTGCCTGCCGTTGATCCCGTAGGGTTAGCCAGCGGTGATAGGTTTGGGTATGAATCACCACACTGTGTCCCATTATCCGGGCGGCAACGGTATCGGGCAAGCCATAGTGAATTGTGTGCCCTGCCCAAGCATGGCGCAAGTCATCGGGACGAAAGGGCAGGCCGTAGCGGCACAATTGTTGATTGACCCGTTGACCAATGCGCTGCGGTGTGGTTTTGCTTAAATCGGTATTGATCCTTGGCAACTGGGGCGATCGCCGTCAATAGGTGCCCCAAAACTGAGCAAGGGGAATCGGTAACGCCACCCCTAGGAACCGACAAAACCCTTGAAAGGCGGTACAGGCCCCCTGTCGCTATCGCCTATCAGCAGGGATTTGTTGCAACAGGCCATAGATCAGTTCTGCTCACGCATAGTCGGGATGGGCAGCCGCGGCTTTGAGCAACCGCCGTAGATAAGGGGCATAGGCGGTTTCCCTGGTCGTACAACTGAGATTCCCCTGAGCTAACCATGGAGTTTCAAAGGCGGCAATTTGCTCCCCCAAGGATAACTCCCCAAGAGGCCCTAGCCCCTTGACCCGTTCATAGTCCTGCCAGCGAAAGGGGTTTTCGAGTAATTTGGCGGCAATAATTTTGGCTTCCTTCCCTGTGGCTTTAAGACCGCTGGGGGTGGCGGCTAACCCTAGACTTAAACCCTGTTGGTGGGGGCGGAGGCGATGGCTGCGCGGCCGTGGCGGCAGGGTACCCCGTAGGCTGAGAGGCTGGCTGTGTTGTTCCATTGGCAAACCCAACTGCGCCAGTTTGAGGCGTTGATTGACCTGCCGAAGTTGGTGGTCAAGGTTCTGAGGGGAGGTGGCTATTGCTCAGGGACTGTGAACTCAACTGGCTGCCGAAATGATCAAAACTGCGGCGAGGGCGTTTTTTCCAAGGAATATCCAGAACCCCCGCTTGGGAGCGGCTACGACTGCACTTGCGCTCAATTTTGACGGGGCGATAGTCCGTGAGGATGCGCAGGCTATTCAGTTCGGCCAAAAGGGTTGCCCCATTGCTTATCAAAACCGCAATGACGGGGTGCAGGCTCAAAAAGACCCCCGCTAAAACGACGCTGACATTGGGAATGACCACAAGGGCAATATTTTGATTGATAATGTGCATCACCTCTTGACTGAGGGCGATCGCCTGCACCAGTCCTTCCAGGCGATTGTTCATCAAGATAAGATCTGCGGTTTGCCGCGCCGCATCACTGCCGTCAGAAAGGGTGATGGAAATATCAGCGTAGGCCATGGCTGCCGTATCGTTGAAGCCTTCCCCCACGTAGGCCACTACTTTTTCGCCGCCATTTTTGAACTTCTCTAGGAGTGCGACTTTGTCCTCTGGCAGCATATTCGTATAGATTTGACCGGGGCGAAAGCCAGTGGCATAGCCCACCGCATTGGCGACTTCGTGGTGATCGCCCGTGACCATATAGCACTCAATGTGCCGCTGTTGAAGAGCGGCAATCACACTAGCGGCTTCAGAGCGTACGGGGTTGCTGTAGAACACCAGGGCCACCAGTTCACGGTTACAGGCAACACACACAAGGGAACGATTCCAGAGTACGCCTTCATGGGTGCGCAGTTCATCGAGATCAATGGGCACTTGGCGATCGCGCATCAGTTGGGGTGTGCCCACCAAAATGTCCTGTCCCTCTACGGTTGCTGCAACGCCTTTACCTGGCTCATAGACCCAGTCACTATAGGTGCCCCCCTCAATCCCACGTTCAGCCGCATACTCAAGGATGGCAAGGGCAAAGGGGTGATTGATGGACTGTTCCACGGTGGCAAGCCAATAGAGCAGCGTTTGCTCACTCAGGCCGGGCTTGAGGAGATTGACCCCCACAATGGTTCCCTTCACCTCTGTCAACGTGCCAGTTTTATCAAAAACAATGACATTGACCCGCGAGAGGAGTTCAAGGGCGCGGCCATTGCGAAAATAAACCCCGACATGGGGAGCATGGGTGAGGGCGGCCAAAATCGCAGTGGGAATGGCAATGCCAATCCCTGAGCCAAAGTCCAATTGCAGGGGGGCGATCGCTCGATGGGCATCTAGGGTAGCACCATAGACAATGGCAGCAACGCCCATAGCAGGTAAAATTGCCTGATTAGAGATTTCCTCAGCGTAATTTTGAATGCGGGTATCCAGTTGGGGTGCTTGGCGAGCCAGTTGCAGTGTTTTGCCCACCTGAGTCTCCTCACCGACAGCTTGGGCGACCACGCAAATTTGTCCGCGCACCACAAGGGAAGAAGCAAGCACCGTTTGCCCAGGCTCACAGGGCAGTAGATCCGACTCTCCTGTGAGGAACTGCCGCTGAATCACAGCAGACCCCCAGAGGACGGTACCATCCACAGGCACAGCAGATCCGGCAGCTACAATCACGCGATCGCCCACCTGGAGCTCACCCACAGAGACATTTTGGCGAGTGCCGCCTCGCTCTACCCAATAGGTGCGCTGTTGATCGAGGGGGTCAAAAACTTGCTTTTCCCCCCCTTGAGCTGTCATATCCCGCAGCGCCTCCCCTAGTCGATTCATAAAAGCGGCTAACACCGGCGCCAGGTATTCCCCTTGCAGTGTATGCAGAATCGTCCAGAGGGATTCCAGTTGGGTGACATTGAGATGGCGGTGTTCGAGGTTTTCTAGGGCTTCTTGGAATGTGGGTAGTGCCACCGCCACAATGACAGTGGCAACAATGGCAGGGTAAAAGGGCGTTTGTACCGGCAGCAGCGCCACGATCGCCAGCGCCAAGGTCGGTAGCGCCATTTTCTCGATAAAGTCGCTGGCGTTCCAGGGGGAGTACACCAACTTATCAATGGGTAGCATCCCCGCCAGTGGCGGTAGATGCTCATCGGCGGCGGCCTGAATCAATTGGCCAAAGCGGTGAAGGGGATGATGCGCTTCAGGGTGGTACCGAATAATCAGACTAGCGGCAGCCAAGTTGAGGCGAATCTGTTGCACACTCTCTTCTTGCACAAACAGAGCTTGCAGTTGCCGCCCATAGCGATCGTCATATTGCAGCCGTGGAATCCGTAACCGCACTCGCCCCGGTAAGTGATGCACCACTTCGTAATAAACCTTTGCTGGCGGCGGGGAAAACGTCGTTGCAGTCATGGTCAATTACCCCTAGGAACTCCTTAGGAAAAGGGCTGGGCCGAGCGATGGCGATGAGTCGGCGCACTAATCAAGTCATTGATATTTTGCTGCATGGTTAGGCAAATGGCATCCAAGGGCAGATCATTGAGGTCACGGCCAAAGGGATTTTCAATTTCGATGCCGATTTCTTCGACACCAAAGAGGGTAAAGGCAATGAGTCCCACCATTGGACCCGTCCACCACACCAGGTTATCCACCAGTTGAAAGGGCAGCAGTAAGCAATAGAGAAATAGTAACTGCTTGAGGTGAATGGCGTAGGCAAGGGGCATTGGCGTTTTTAGAATGCGCTCACAGGCACCCATCGCATCCACCAGCTGCACCAGGAGTTCATCCATGTAGGTGAGTTGGTATAAGGACAGGTGCCCTCGGCGGTGTTGGTGGTGCAGATAGTCCTCAAGCCAAAGGGCAATGCGCAGGGGGACATTTTGTACGGTTTGCAGTTCTTTGTATTGGTGGGGCTTGAGCAGGGGTTCCAGTTCGGCAAAGGGCTCCCCCCGCAGGTGTTGCTTGGTGGCGATCGCAAATATCCCCACTAAATGAACAGCATCAATTTTAGCTTGGCGATCCTCGGGACTATTTTCGTCAATTGCGGTCCACATCAAGCGGGTTAGGCTGCGGGAACTATTAACAATGTTGCCCCATTGGCGGCGGCCTTCCCAGAAGCGCTCATAGGCAGTGTTGGTGCGAAAGACCAGGAGCAACCCCAGCACAATCGGCGGAATAAGACTGCCCAGAACTGGCCAGTGGAGATTGATCACGTAAAGATCGATCGCCGTCACCAAGATGCCAAAGACACCGCAAAAGAGCACTTCCGAAAGAATGGCAGGAATGACGGAGCCCCGCAGGCGCAGAGCCAGACGTAACCACTGCGGCGGTTGCAACAAAAACTTGGCGACGCCCGAGTGATCTGGAGGTAATTGGCGTTTGGAGCGGTGAAAACCGGGGAAAAAGAAGCGGCTCATGAATACCAGGGGCGATTCCCATCCCAATCTTTAGCACACTGGCGTGTTGAAACGGCGCTTTGACAGCCAAGCACAACTGAAGAGACTGCAAATCTTAAGAAAATCCGTTAGCCCTTGCCATTCCCCCGTAGAAGTGTTAACTTATATTAAGAACAAGAAATAATTCGTAACAAAAGGGGTATCAAAATGAAAAGTGGCAGCATTATTGATGATCAAGGCAAAATGAACAACTTTGCCATCGAACCCAAAATGTACGTGATGAGTGAGCCGCAAGCTGGCTTTACTCCCTACGCAGAACTCTTTAATGGTCGGCTGGCCATGATTGGGTTTATCTCCCTATTAGCGTTGGAAGTGATTACCGGTCACGGTCTGATTGGCTTTTTGAATAGCCTCTAGGTTGTTGTTGCGCTCTTAGGCATATCGGTTCTTCAGCAGCCCTTGCGCCGCTAGAGAGAACAAAAAATTCATGGAATGGGTCAGCCTGCCTTTCGGGGTGGGCTTTTTCCTTCAAGTCTTTAATGGCGTGAATTAATCATAACTTATGGTTGATATCTTCCTCCTAGGTGCAGACCTATGATGATTTAACCAAAAATTGTCTATTTAACCTATACTACAAGAAAAAGTTTTCCCCCTCCTAGGGGACTTGACCAAATGCCTGTGGGCTGATCTGGCAGTTTTATTTGGCTTGGGCTGCGCGGCGGTCGGCGTTGCCTATGGCAAAATGCCTGTAGCTACGGGAGGCCTCTCAATGAGTCTAAGTGGGAAGTCTAAGTGCGGCTTGGTTTTCCATTCGTGAGAATCAGCAAGCTCTACTGAGTCAGCAACTCCAAAGGGCGATCGCCCCAAGTAATACAACAACGTTGGTTTAGATCGCCCCCAGGAAGAATCCCTAGAGCTAGAGAAAATTCTTGATCTATGCCGCAATTTCTACAGTAGCGCCCATTCACAGCTTGGCAGCGATTTCAGAGAGAAACATGTGCAAAATGTCCTTGAAACCCTCTTGAGAAATACGTTTCCCAACTCAGATATTAGCTAAGACCAACCTTTTCTTGAACAAAGTATCGCAATAAATTTTCGTACAAACCCATGGCCAAGATTAGGGCTTCTGCATAGCGCCCCACCGCAAATAGGCCAACGACCTGAAAGTAGATGTCCCGAAAAAGGGCATGAGGGTTATTTTGCGGCAGTTGAGCAATTTCCTGAAACCAGCACTTCTCAATCTCAGTGTTGTAGGCAGTGATCGCATTCAAGGCTTGGTGATAATTGCGGGCAAGGCGATGCTTGCCGTGGCGGATGAGAGCCGAGGCCATGGGAATTTTTTAAGATTTTTTGATTTGTGTAAGCGTCTATGACATTATAATGTGATTGCCTCGGTGGCGACGCTGGTGCCATTGCCAAGCGTGGTGAATGATCTGCTCAATGTCGGGGTACTGGGGCTGCCAGCCTAAGAGACAACGGGCGCGATCGCTATTGGCAACGAGGATGGCGGGGTCTCCTGCCCGGCGATCGCCCTCAATGACTGGAATCGAACAACCTGTGACCCGCTGAGCTGTTTCAATAATTTGCCGCACTGAAAACCCTTGGGCATTCCCCAAGTTAAAAATTTGCGAGTTGCCGCCGCTCAAGAGGTACTTTAAGCCCCGCACATGGGCTTGAGCTAAGTCCACTACATGAATGTAGTCACGAATGCAGGTGCCATCGGGGGTGGGATAGTCTGTGCCATAAATGGCAATGTGGGGGCGTCGTCCCATGGCTGCCTGCAACACCAGTGGAATCAGGTGGGTTTCTGGACGGTGATCTTCCCCCAGACGAGAGTGCGGATCGGCACCCGCTGCATTGAAATAACGGAAAATCACTGACTTGAGGCCGTAGGCAGTGCCCATATCGGCAACCATTTGCTCCACCATCCACTTAGAGCGACCATAGGGATTAATGGGGGCACAGGGACAGGTTTCGCTAATCGGTATCTCTGGGGGCACGCCATAGACAGCGGCTGTGGAAGAAAAGATAAAATAGGGAATCTTGGCCGCCACCATTGCCTGTAACAGGGTCAGGGCTCCATGGACATTATTTTGATAAAAGCGATCGGGAGAGTGGATAGACTCGCCCACCTCAATATAGGCAGCAAAATGCATCACTGCCGTCACAGGATAGGTTTGAAAAAGCCAGTCTAAGAGGGGGCGATCGCCAATATCACCAACAATGAGCTCTGTTTTGAGCACCGACTCCACCAAGTCGCGGTGTCCCCGCTCCAGCGTATCTAAAATAAGCACTTGAAAGCCGGCCTGCTGTAGTGCCAAAACGGTATGACTACCGATATAGCCCGCGCCCCCTGTAACCAGAATCAGCGGCAAATTATTATCATTATTGATTGTCATCAAAGCCTATCTGTTACACTAGAAGAATCGCTACCGATTTTGCCATGACCAGTGACTTGCACCATGAAATCACCCAAGAGGTGAAACGACGTCGTAATTTTGCCATTATTTCCCACCCCGATGCCGGGAAAACGACGCTCACAGAAAAGTTACTGCTCTACGGTGGCGCCATTCACGAGGCGGGAGCCGTCAAAGCACGGCGAGCTCAGCGACAAGCTACCTCCGACTGGATGGCTATGGAGCAACAGCGGGGCATTTCGATTACCTCCACGGTTCTGCAGTTTGAATATCAAGGCTATCAGATTAACCTCCTAGATACCCCCGGTCACCAGGACTTCAGTGAAGATACCTATCGCACCCTTGCGGCGGCTGATAATGCAGTGATGCTCGTGGACGCTGCGAAGGGTCTAGAGCCCCAAACCCGCAAGCTCTTTCAAGTGTGCCAGCTGCGGGGCTTACCGATTTTTACCTTCATCAACAAGCTGGATCGACCGGGGCGCGAGCCGCTGGAACTCATTGACGAAATTGAACAGGAGCTGGGGCTGATTCCCTATCCGGTGAACTGGCCGTTGGGAATGGGCGATCGCTTTCGGGGGGTGTACGATCGCCTGCGGCAGAATTTTCACTTTTTTGAGCGCACGACCCACGGTAGCCGTGCTGCAGCGGAAACGGTCATTGCCCTTGGGGATCCCGCCATTGACCCCTACATCGAGCCCTATCGGCTGGAATACAACCAACTCAAAGACGAACTGGAACTCCTCGAGGGCGTCGGTGCCAAGCTCGACCTCAATTTGGTGCATCAGGGGAAAATGACCCCCATCTTTTTTGGCAGTGCCATGACCAACTTTGGTGTGCGTCTGTTTCTGGAGCACTTTTTGACCTATGCGCTGCCGCCGATGGCCTATAAGAGCGATCGCGGACCCATTGATCCCACCCAAGAGCAGTTCACGGGCTTTGTGTTTAAGCTGCAGGCCAATATGGATCCGAAACATCGCGATCGCGTGGCCTTTGTGCGGGTCTGTAGCGGCAAATTTGAGAAAGACATGACCGTAAGCCATGCCCGCACCGGCAAAACGATCCGCCTCTCCCGCCCCCAAAAACTCTTTGCCCAAGGTCGCGAATCCCTGGAAACGGCCTATGCTGGCGATGTGATTGGCCTCAATAATCCGGGGATGTTTGCCATTGGCGACACCCTGTATGTCGGCTCGAAATTGGAGTATGAGGGCATTCCCTGCTTCTCGCCAGAACTCTTTGCCTACCTGCGCAACCCCAATCCCTCCAAGTTCAAATCCTTCCAAAAAGGGGTGAATGAACTGCGGGAAGAGGGCGCGGTGCAAATTATGTACTCCACTGACGAATCGAAACGAGAACCCATCCTTGCCGCTGTTGGGCAACTGCAATTTGAAGTGGTGCAGTTTCGCCTGCTGCATGAATACGGTGTCGAGACCCGCCTTGACCCCCTGCCCTACACCGTTGCGCGTTGGGTCCTCGATGGTTGGGAAGCCCTTGAAGCGGTTGGCCGCATTTTTAATGCCGCTACCGTCAAGGACAGTTGGGGACGGCCAGTTCTACTGTTTAAGAACGAGTGGAATCTGCAACAAACAATGGCAGATCATCCAAAACTACGCCTGAGCGCGATCGCCCCCCTTGCCGCTGCGGTGCCTGCCTAGCTGCCCCATGAGTAGTGTTTATACCCGTCCCCTTGCTCGCCTCATTGAGCAGTTGCAGCGCTTGCCGGGGATTGGCCCAAAGACTGCCCAACGGCTCGCTCTCCACCTCATCAAACGTCCTGAAGCGGATATCCAAGCCCTAGCTCAGGCTCTTCTTGAGGCCAAACAGCAGGTGGGACTTTGTTCAGTGTGTTTTCATCTCTCTGCAGAGCCGGTGTGTGAAATCTGTGCCTCGCCCCAGCGAGACAATCACACGATTTGCGTGGTTGCGGATTCCCGCGATGTCATTGCCATTGAAAAAACCCGCGAGTACCACGGCAAGTACCATGTTTTGGGCGGACTCATTTCACCCCTAGAGGGCATTACTCCCGAACACCTGCACATTCAACCGCTCATTCAGCGCGCCAGCCAACCGCAGGTGGAAGAAGTGATCCTGGCCATCAACCCCAGTATCGAAGGGGAAACCACCACGCTCTATGTGGGACAGCTGCTGCGTCCCTTTGTCAAAGTAACCCGCATTGCCTTTGGCCTACCCGTGGGTGGTGATCTCGACTATGCCGATGAAATGACCCTTGCCCGTGCCCTCGCTGGCCGCCGCGAGATTGAGTGGCAGTAGTTAGTGTCCCCCCTGCAACCGCCGCAATGCCGTCACAATTTGGTGAACAGCTCGCTTCAGTTGCTCCACCTCCTGGTGTAACCGCTGGTTTTCAGCTTCCAAAGCGGCGAGGCGATTTTCCTCCCCGCCACTGCCTGTTGCCGCCGGTTGCTGTTGCAGTTGAGCAACCGTTGCTTGGAGTTGAGCAAAGTCATGGGGATTGACAGAGTGTGCCTGCAAGGTTTGAATGGCGCCTTCAAGGGCGGCCAATTTGTCATAGACAGGGGTGAGATCCACGGCGACTGGAGCAGCCCCTTCAGCAGGTGCTGCCGCTTTGACGGGTCTGGGCTTACGGGCTTTGCGAAAGGCCTCTTGAATCGCTGCTTCCAGTTGTTCTTTTTCAAAGGGCTTCTCAATGAACTCAAACCACTCAAAGGGCTCCTGGAGCTTCTCCGTGACCTCTTCCTTGCGCCCCGACATAATCACTAAGGGAATCGCCCCTAGGAGGTCATTTTTCTCCAATTCTTGATAGACTTCCCAGCCGCTCACCTTCGGCAGCAGAAAATCCAGCATGATCAGGGTGGGATCAGACTGCTCAATCAGTTGCAAGCCCTCACGCCCATCCTTGGCCTCCAGAATCTCATAGTCGCCCTCTGGCAACATTTCACGGACGCGCATCCGGATGACTTTACTGTCATCAATGACAACGACTTTACGGCTACTCACGGAAACACTCCATTCCTACGCGAGATTTCTATACAAGATATGGTGAATAGAGGGCGGCAGTGGCATGATCACCACGTGATTTCAACCTTAGCATAGCCCTGTCTTTTCCAGTTGACCACCGGCGATCGCCCCCCGCCCGCCCCGAAAAAATTCGCTGCCAATCGCCTCCCTTGAGGGCAGCACAATGTCACAATAGAAGTCTCACCCTCATTCAAGATTTGTTAAATAGATCACCCCCTATGCCAGAATCTGCTGCTGCCCCTATTCACCTCCCCAAAACCAGTGAGTCAGAGCGGCTAAAGCGTATTCGCCACACCACCTCCCATATTTTGGCAATGGCCGTGCAGAAGCTGTTTCCCAAGGCTCAAGTGACGATTGGCCCTTGGATTGAAAACGGGTTTTACTACGATTTTGACCACCCAGAGCCCTTCAGTGAAAAAGACCTCAGGCTCATTGAGAAGGAGATGGTCAAGATCATTAAGCGCAAGCTGCCGGTGATCCGTGAGGAAGTAACCCGTGAGGAAGCCGAGCGTCGCATCCGCGCACTGGGGGAACCCTACAAGCTAGAAATTCTCCAAGACCTCGAAGAACCAATTACGATTTACCACTTGGGGGATGAGTGGTGGGATCTCTGTGCAGGGCCCCACGTTGAAAATACGGGCGAGATTGATCCCAAGGCGATCGCCCTTGAAAGTGTTGCCGGTGCCTACTGGCGAGGTGATGAAACCAAAGCCCAACTTCAGCGCATCTACGGCACCGCATGGGAAACCCCCGAACAACTGGCGGAGTATAAACGTCGCAAAGAAGAAGCGCTCCGCCGCGATCACCGCAAGGTGGGTAAAGAACTAGGCCTGTTTATCTTTGCCGATCCCGTTGGACCAGGTTTGCCCCTATGGACCCCCAGAGGAACGGTGCTCCGCTCCACCCTTGAGGACTTTCTCAAAAAAGAGCAACTGAAGCGGGGATATCTACCGGTGGTCACGCCCCACATTGCCCGTGTGGATTTGTTTAAGACCTCTGGCCACTGGCAGAAGTACAAAGAGGATATGTTCCCTCTGATGGCCGAAGATGCTGAGGCTGCCGCCCACGAGCAGGGGTTTGTCCTCAAGCCGATGAACTGCCCTTTCCACATTCAAATCTATAAAAGTGAGCTGCGCTCCTATCGCGACTTACCGCTGCGGCTGGCGGAATTTGGCACTGTCTATCGCTATGAGCAATCGGGAGAATTGGGGGGTCTGACACGGGTACGCGGCTTTACGGTGGATGACTCCCATCTCTTTGTCACCCCAGAGCAGTTGGATGCCGAGTTTTTGAATGTCGTTGACCTCATCCTTACGGTCTTCCGCTGTCTGCGTCTGAATAAATTCAAGGCCCGCTTGAGCTTTCGCGATCCTAAATCCGATAAATACATTGGCTCCGATGAGGCGTGGTCAAAGGCCGAAGCAGCGATTCAGCGAGCCGTAGAACAGTTGGGTATGGAGCACTTTTTAGGCATTGGTGAAGCCGCCTTCTATGGGCCAAAACTGGACTTTATCTTTGAGGATGCCCTCGGTCGCGAGTGGCAGTTGGGAACGGTTCAGGTAGACTACAATTTGCCTGAGCGCTTCGATTTGGAATATGTTGCTGAGGACAATACCCGCCGCCGACCGGTGATGATTCACCGTGCCCCCTTTGGCTCCTTGGAGCGGCTCATTGGCATTCTCATTGAGGAGTATGCAGGGGATTTTCCCTTTTGGCTCGCACCGGAGCAAGTGCGCCTGTTGCCTGTGGGGGATGAGCAACGTCCCTATGCCGAACGGGTAGCGGCGCAACTGCGAGAGCGAGGGGTGCGCGTCAGTGTGGATCGCAGTGGCGATCGCTTGGGTAAACAAATCCGCAATGCTGAAACTCAAAAAATTCCTGTAATGGGTATCATTGGTGCTAAGGAAGTTGAACATGAGACCGTGAGTATCCGCACCCGTGCGGCGGGAGATGTCGGCACTTTTGCTCTGGAGCACCTCATCGCAAAACTGACATCAGCAATGGCTGCCATCCATGGTGACATTGATTGGAGTTAGCCCCTTGTTATGATGCCAAAAAGAAGAGAAAAGGAGCGGCAGTGTCCGAGCAGCCCAAAGGAGCCATCACGGTTGGAGGCTGTTGCCTATCGCAGACGTCCTCGCCCTAGGCCGTCAACCCTTTGGGCCCTTGAGAGATGGCTGTTTAATAGCGCCGCCGTTTTCAGCCTGTTCTATGCTTGTGCTTGAGGATGTCCCTTAGGAAAAGGTGGTAACCCATGACGGAGACGCCTGTTTTAGCAACAACGATTTTGCAGCAACTGCAATGGCGCTATGCGACGAAAAAGTTTGATCCCAATCGCAAAATTCCTGCGCATCTGTGGCAAACACTTCTACAAAGCCTAGTCCTGGCTCCTTCCTCCTTTGGTCTGCAACCGTGGAAGTTTTACGTCATTGAAACCCCAGAACTGCGCCAAGCCCTGCTGCCGCACACTTGGAATCAACGGCAGGTGGTGGATGCCTCTCACTTAGTGGTCTTTGCCATTAAAAGTCATTTGAATGCTGCCGACGTCGATCGCTACCTTGCACGGCAAGCGGAAGTCCGCCAAACCTCAATGGAAGACTTGCAAAGGTATGGAGATTTGGTCAAGGGCTTCTTGCACTCGCCCCCGTATCCTCTCAATGTTGATGAATGGTCAGCCCGCCAAGTTTATATTGCCTTGGGGCAGTTCATGGTGACGGCGGCGCTGCTTGGAATTGACACCTGTCCTATGGAGGGGTTCTTGCCCCAAGAGTACGACCGCCTTCTCGACCTCCCTGCCCAAGGCTACCATGCCGTAGTTGTGTGTGCAGCTGGCTATCGGGCCGCTGATGACCAGTATGCAACTTTGCCTAAGGTGCGCTATCCCCTAGAGGCCGTTGTGGAAGTGCGTTAGAATTGTCCCCTTAATGCCAATGAACAGAGGCTAAGCGAGAAATAACTCGGTATAACCGCTTTGTATGTCTTTGCACGCTGATGATCCCATCGAGCACAATTTAGTTGATTTAGAAATCGTTCCCACCCAAGAAGAAGAGCGCTCTGAACCCACTAGCATTTTTATTCGCGAGATGGGGATTGATGACCTTGCCCCAGTGTTTCACTTTGGCGAAGAACTTTTTACAAGTGATTTGTATCCTTCCCTCTATCGCATCTGGGATGAATGGGCGGTTATTGGTTTCTATAACACCGAACCAGAATACTGTCTGGTTGCCGAAGCCGATTCGCAGGTGGTCGGGTTTATCTTGGGCACATTGACATCCTCCCCCCGCTAAAGCAGGGGGATTCCCAAAATCACTTTTGAGACTTTCTGCTTCTTCGCAGTTGCCCTCTAGACGTATGCCTATCAGGTCTTACACCCGCTCCACAGACTGTAACCGTGTGTCCCACGGCCAAAATATTCCCAGCGGCATTTATATCCCGATCATGGTGCGCCCCACACTTAGGACAGTCCCATTCTCGGACGCTCAATGGCAACCGCTCAACAATGTGACCACACTGTCCACAGCGTTTAGAACTGGGAAACCATCGGTCAATCTTCACCAGTGTCCGACCATACCACTGGGCCTTGTATTCCAATTGCCGTACCAGTTCACCCCATCCAGCATCACTGATGGATCGGGCAAGCTGACGGTTCTTGACCATATTCTTCACAGCCAACGACTCGATTATGATCGTTTGGTTTTCACGTATCAATCGAGTCGTCAACTGGTGCAAATGGTCTTTTCTGGAATCAGAGATTTTCTGGTGAATCTTGGCAACTTTCAACCGCGCCTTATCCCAATTGCGAGAGCCTTTTTGTTTGCGACTCAAAGACCGCTGCGCCTTACGGAGTCGTTTGTAGTAGCGGTTAAAGTGCTTGGGGTTGGCAATCTTTTCCCCTGTACTCAGGGTAATGAGACTGCTCATCCCTACGTCCAAACCAACCGACGGGTCGACGGGCTGCAGTGTCAAATCTCTGGGGTCATCAAACCTCAGACTGATGTACCACTGTCCAGCAGGGTTAAGCCTGATGGTCACCGTGGATGGTTCAACACCATCTGGAAGCCGTCTCGACCAGAGAATATTCGGCGGTTCGTTGCACTTTGCCAAGAATACTTTTCCGTCTTTCCACCTAAAAGCAGACTTGGTGAATTCTGCGCTACCGCCATTGCGTTTCTTTTTGAAGTTGGGATATTTTGCCCGACCTGCAAAAAAGTTAGTGAAAGCAGATTGCAGATGTCTCAATGCCTGCTGCAAGGGAACACAGCTAACCTCATTCAAAAACTGAAGGTCATCTTGCTTCTTCCACTGAGTAAGCAAGGCAGAGGTTTGAACGTAGTCAAGTCTCTCTTTTCGTTCATACCAGGCTTCTGTTCTCGCTGCCAGTGCTCGATTATAAACCAACCGAACACAGCCCAATGTTCTCCGAAGCAGGGATTCCTGCTCGGTCGTTGGGTAGAAGCGGTAACTGAAAGCCTTTTGCATGCTTTAAATTATAGCGATTATTCTGTGAGTAACACAACTATACTTGGCAGTCACAGACTATCGCTCCTATCCCTCCCCTCCCTAAAGGAAGGGGTCTCTCGGAGGTAAAGATGATTAGCAAAGCCCCGTGGGTCTATGGTTACATGAACTGGCTAGGGATTCATCCGCAGTATCAACGGCGGGGCATTGCCGACAAGCTTGTGGATAAGCTCATCGAACCCATGATTGAAGAGGGGGCACGGTTTATGCTGGTGGATACTGACCCTGCGAATACCGCGGCAGTGAAGTTTTTTACCCCTAAGGGCTTTGGTCATCCGCGGCAACATGTCTTTTTTTCGTTAAACTTAACCAAGGATGAAATCTATGGCCGACTGATTGCCTACGAGCGCGATCGCTCCGAGCGGCTGACCTATCGCCGTCCCCGCCGCCGCTAGCAGGCTAGATAGTTATAGTTCTTGGAGGTGTTGCCCCTAGTGACTCGTTATTCTGCTTCCTCAGATAAGGTTCCCGTTCCTGCCCACATTCATTACGAGCTAGTGCTGCAAATTTTGGAACGGGCTTCCTTAGCCGCCCTCCCCCCCAACTCCAGTGGCTATCAACAGCTCCACAGTGCTGTCATTCATCTGCGCAAAGCCCTGCGGCTGCAAAAGCAGTTTGAGGAGGAATGGCAATCAGCCGGCGGCAGTGTCGAATACCAGTGGTCACTGAATCGCGATCGCCCCCCAGCTCAAAGCAAATAGCCCAATCCCAAGAGCAAGCTACTCCAAAAATGCAGTTGCACAGCAATAAATTTCGAGTTCTTGATCTGCTCAGGCACACTGTGAAATTGTGCCATCCGCTGGCACAAATAAATTGCCCAGGGCAGTGAACTCAAAGCCAGCAGTGTTGGCCACGGCAGCAGTCCCCAGAGGACACTGGCCACCAACACCCCATAAAAGAGACCACAGGCACCATAGACCAGTTGCGCACTGCGAGCCGTCCCTAGGCGCACGACTGGGGAACGTTTGCCGGCGGCCAGATCATCGGCCACTTGGTGAAAGTGGGAGCAAAAGAGAATCAGCGTTGTTGTCAGGCCATTGAGGATGGCTACAGGCCAAATACTGGCGCTAAAGGTTTGCACTTGGCTATAGTAGGCGGCAGCGATCGCCAAGGGACCAAAGCAGATAAAACAAATCGGCTCCCCCAAACCCAAATACCCCAGACGAAAGGGTGGCCCCTGGTAGCTATAGCCTAGGGCACAGCAGAGCAATACCAACCCTAAAACCGTTCCATCCTGTTGCAGCCAACTAATGGCCGCAATCCCCAGTAGCCCCAAGAGTAGGCAGAGGTTGCTCAGCCAAAAGATCAGTTGCTTTTTGCCTGTAAGATTGACCACGGAATGGTACTTGTGGCGATCGATCCCCGTTTCGGCATCAAAGACATCATTGCTCAGATTCAGCCAGGCCAAAATCAGCACGGCCGCCGTTAGAAACAAACCAAAAGGCCACCAGTGCCCTCTGCCGGTCTTGGCGATCGCCACCGCCGTGCCCAACCAAATGGGCATCACCGCGACGCTGTACAGGGGAAGTTTAATCGCCGCCCACCATAAACGCGAGCGATCTATCGATTCTGAGGAACTCGTCATCTCCCTTAACGTTGAGTCACCTTGGTCAGCATATCATTGCTGCCCCTGCCCATAGATCGCTTGTTTTGCCGCCCAAATCGCCTGCCGCCAGGCTGGACTATTCAGCTTATAGCTATAGATGCCCAAATCCTGGGCTAGCGCCACCAGTGGTGGGCGGTTTAGCCGCTCTAGCTCAGCGATCGTCAGGGTTTCGATAGTGGGTTGAGGGGGCACAGTTGGCGTTCAAGAGCCGCCACTTGCTGTTCTAGGGCACTCAGGCGTTGTCAAACCGTTGGACAGGTCATCTCCGTCGGCTGCAGGAATTGTTGCAACATCCGACGAATTGCCTCACTTCGGGAACCGCATCCCTGCTGCCCCTGCCAGCATTGAGGTTGGCCATAGAGTCCGGCATCTCAACGAACCGTGATCTTTTTGTGGCGCCTGCCTGAAATTATCTAAAAAAAACCGACAAACTGACCTACAGTCTGTCGGCTCGTTGTGTGTTCCCTGTTGATGACTCGGATAGTACTGAGTCACTATCTAGTATGACCTATCCCCCGATAGAATGACTGTGACGATGATCACAACTTAGCCGCCTTTGATTGCGTTTCGCCAAAGTCTCTCATTTGAATTTCTGAATCTCCTATGACCTCTACCCTCGACGGCACGATTCTTTTGCCCCAGAAACCCCTGAGTGCTCCTGTGCGACGGCGTTTACTCCATGTGAATGGGATAGGTAGCGATGCTGCCAAGCAACTGCGGGATTTGAACCGCCTTGCCGAACTCACGGCGACTTATCCCTTAGAAATTCGTGGCATTCACAATCAAACCCATGGCTTCCAAGCGGATCTCTTGGAAAGTTTCCTCGCTAAGGCAGAACTCTACCATTTTTGGTCCGAGACTGCAGCTCCAGATGCCAGCAAAGATCGCCGCCATGAGTATGCCAAACTCCTTGGCCCACTGGTGAGCAAAGATCTTGCCGACGATGCCGATATTCTAGCGATCGCCCAACCCAGCCAAATCCAACAGCGCCCCCTCGATATCAATAGTGCCGCTGACCTCACGAAACTCCTCGACCTATCCTTTCTACAAAAATTGGGCTGGTGGGATTTTGCCCAGTATCTCTACGGT
Source organism: Thermosynechococcus vestitus BP-1 (assembly GCF_000011345.1). NCBI lineage: Bacteria > Bacillati > Cyanobacteriota > Cyanophyceae > Acaryochloridales > Thermosynechococcaceae > Thermosynechococcus > Thermosynechococcus vestitus. The sequence goes on along the minus strand of NC_004113.1, from coordinate 2,280,359 downwards.
GCCTTTCCAGCCGGGGCACCACGTCCCACCCTGCGGTTGGCCTATGAAATTGTCAAGGGATTACAAGCGGGGGCCGAATTGTATCTTGTTGCCCATAGCCAAGGGTTGATTATCACTGCCCTTGCCTGTCACATTGTCCGTCAATTCCTGCTGCCGCAAACGAAATGGATGGAGACCGTTCATCTCATTGGCTATGGCCCCGCCATTTTCTTTGCGGATTTACCCCCAGAGCTCCAGCCGCGAACCATCTTAATTCAACACCGTCAAGACGTGGTGGCCGAAACCCTGAGCAATCTCCGCAATGTGGATTTATGGACCAGCTTGCAAACCCAGATGGAAAAAGCGATTCACTACGCTGATGATCTACTGAAGGTTCTCGGTCAAGATAGCCACCACTCTGCTAGTTTCTATTTGGGGTTACAGGGTAGCCCCAGCAGCCAGCGATCGGCGGAACTGATACAAATTTTATTAACCCAAAGTTGGAGTGCCACCCCCAGTCTGGCGGTTCTTGGGGGCACACGGTTAATCCTTGAACTTTAGCGGATGAGTGGCAGAAGCGGCTATCCTAGTAGAGAGAAAGAAATAGGAAGTAAGGACACAATAGAACGCCAATGAAGGGTCTAGAAAAGATTATCCCCCTAGATGGACGGGATATTAAGGTAGTATTGCAAAAATTTGCCCCCCAAGCTGCCGGTTCCATTCTCATTAGTTCGGGAGAAACGGCTGTACTGGTAACAGCCAATCGTGCTGCTGCGCGCGAAGGCATTGATTTTTTGCCCCTTGTTGTTGATTACGAAGAGCGCCTCTATGCGGCTGGCCGGATTCCCGGCGGTTTTTTACGGCGTGAGGGTCGCCCCCCCGAAAAAGCCATTCTCATTGGTCGTCTGATTGACCGGCCGCTGCGCCCTCTCTTTCCCCAATGGTTGCGCGATGATCTCCAAGTGGTGGCAACGACGGTTTCGCTGGATGAAAATGCTCCCCCCGATGTGTTGGCGGTAACGGGAGCCTCGATCGCTGTTCTGTTGGCACAAATTCCCTTTAATGGCCCGATGGCCGCGGTGCGGGTGGGCCTTGTGGGGGATGAGTTTGTTATCAACCCCACCTACAAAGAAATTGAGCGCGGTGGCTTGGATCTGGTCGTCGCCGGCTCTCCCGATGGGGTGGTGATGGTGGAGGCTGGTGCCAATGAACTGCCAGAAGCCGACATGATTGAGGCCATTGACTTTGCCTATGAGGTGATCCGAGACCTGATTCAAGCGCAGCGGGATCTCCTCAAGGAATTGGGCATTGACATTGTCCGCGCTGAGCCACCGGCGATCGACCCCACCTTAGAAAACTTTATCTACGATCGCGCCGCTGAACCGGTCAAAGCCATTCTCAAACGCTTTGAAAAGGACAAAAATGTCCGCGATGCAGCCCTCGATGAGGTGCAAGGGGCGATCGCCCAAGAAATTGCTGCCTTGCCCGAGGATGACCCAGTGGCTGTGGCGGCGGCGGAAAACCCCAAAGCCCTACCCACCCTCTTTAAGGCCGTCACGAAAAAACTCATGCGGCAGCAAATTATTGAAGAAGGGGTGCGAGTGGATGGCCGCCGTCTCGATGAAGTGCGTCCCATTTGGTGTGAGGTGGGGGTTCTCCCAGAGCGGGTTCATGGCAGTGCCCTCTTTAATCGTGGCTTGACGCAGGTGATGTCCGTGACCACCCTCGGTTCTCCTGCCGATGCCCAAGCCCTGGATGATTTGCATCCCGAGGACAGCAAACGTTATCTGCACCACTACAACTTTCCCCCCTACTCCGTCGGTGAAGTCAAACCCCTGCGATCGCCGGGGCGGCGAGAAATTGGCCATGGTGCCCTTGCTGAGCGTGCCCTTGAACCCGTCCTTCCCCCCAAGGAGGAGTTTCCCTACGTGATCCGAGTGGTGTCGGAGGTGCTCTCTTCCGATGGCTCGACCTCCATGGGATCCGTTTGTGGGTCCACCCTCTCGCTGATGGATGCCGGGGTACCCATCCGCAAGCCTGTCAGTGGTGCAGCTATGGGATTGATCAAGGAGGGCAACGAGGTGCGCATCCTCACCGACATTCAGGGAATTGAAGACTTCCTTGGTGACATGGACTTCAAAGTTGCCGGCACCGATAGCGGCATCACTGCCCTGCAAATGGATATGAAAATTACCGGCTTGCCCGTTGCCGTGATTCAGCAGGCGATTGAACAGGCGCGGCCGGCGCGGCTGCATATCCTTGAGAAAATGCTGGCAGTGCTCGATAAACCCCGTCCCCAACTGCCCCCCAGTGCGCCACGGCTGCTGACGTTGCAGATTCCTCCGGATATGATTGGGCTGGTTATTGGTCCAGGGGGCAAAACGGTGCGCGGTATCTCTGAGCAATACAACGTCAAGGTGGACATCAGCGAAGAAGGGCTCGTCACCATTACTGCCCCCAATGAAACCAATGCGAAGCAAGCACGGGCTGCCATTGAGGGTCTAACGCGAAAGCTCAATGCCGGTGATGTCTATCTGGGCAGGGTGACACGGATTATTCCCATCGGTGCTTTTGTTGAGCTTCTCCCGGGCAAAGAGGGGATGATCCACATTTCCCAGTTGGCGGAGTATCGCGTTGGTAAGGTCGAGGACGAAGTGAAAATTGGCGATGAAATTGTCGTCAAAATCCGTGAGGTGGACAGCAAAGGCCGCATTAACCTCACCCGCCTTGGCATTCATCCCGACGAGGCCGAAGCCGCCCGCAGTAACTCCGTTGTCTAGCCCATGGTCACCATGCCCCACTCATCACTGCATACCTTCCTCTTGGAGGTGGGAACCGAGGATCTCCCTGCCCGCTTTGTCAGTAGTGCCCTGCGGCAGTGGCGCACCCTGATCCCCCAAACCCTTAAGGAGCGGGGACTCACGGGAGAAGTCAACGTCTGGGCAACCCCGCGCCGCTTAGCAGTCCTGATTGAGGGGTTACCGCCCCAGCAGCCGGATCAAGTCGTTGAGATCAAAGGGCCAGCGGCCACCGTGGCCTTTCGGGAGGGGGAACCCACACCGGCTCTCTTGGGCTTCCTGCGATCGCGCCAAGGCAGTCTCGAGGACATTGAAATCCGCCCCACGGCAAAGGGGGAGGTCGTCTATCTCAAACAGGTTCGCCCTGGCCAACCAACCCCCCAACTCTTGAGTGAGCTGGCGCAACAGTGGATTGCTGCCCTTGAGGGTCCTCGCTTCATGCGCTGGGGCGATGGAGATCTGCGCTTTTCGCGTCCTATTCGCTGGTTGGTGTTGCTGTGGGATGAGCGGGTGCTGCCCTTGGTCTTGGAAAGCCATTCTGTGGCCATTGCTAGCGATCGCACCACCTATGGCCATCGGGTCCTTTCCCAAGGTGCCATTGTTCTCAGCCATGCCCAAGACTACGCCACTGCCCTTGAAAAGGCGGGGGTCTTGGTGGATCCAGAAGTCCGCCAGCAACGGATTCGTGAGCAAATTGCTGCCCTTGCTGCGGAGGCGGGCGGCTGGACGGATTTAGAGGTGCCCCTTTTAGAGGAAGTCACCCACCTCGTGGAATGGCCAACAGCGGTCTTGGGGAGTTTTGAAGCGCGGTTTCTTGCCTTGCCCCTTGAGGTGATTACCACCGTATTGGTGTCCCATCAGCGGTATTTTCCCGTGTACACCGATGCGACTCGCCAAGCCCTGCTGCCGGTGTTCATCACCATTAGCAATGGTGCTCCGGCGGCAACTCCGTTGATTCGTGGGGGGAATGAGCGGGTGATTCGTGCCCGCCTAGCGGATGCTGAGTTCTTCTACAAAGCAGATACAGCACAGCCCCTAGAGCACTACTGCGGGAAACTAGCCACGGTCACCTTCCAAGATGAATTGGGATCCATGGCGGACAAAGTGGAGCGGTTAACGGCGCTGGCTCGCCAAATTGCAACCGCCTTAAACTGTACGGCTGCAGAGGTTGCTGCCATTGAACGCACCGCTTCCCTGTGCAAAGCGGATCTAGTGACGCAGATGGTGGGGGAATTTCCTGAACTTCAGGGCTACATGGGCCAAGTCTATGCCACGGTCTCTGGGGAAGCTCCAGCAGTGGCCACGGGAATTTTTGAACATTATCTGCCTCGTTTTGCGGGCGATCGCCAGCCCCAGAGTCTCACGGGTCAGGTGGTGGGATTGGCGGATCGCTTGGATACCCTAGTCTCCCTCTTTGGCCTCGGCCTGTGTCCTACGGGTTCTTCGGATCCTTTTGCCCTACGGCGGGCAGCCAATGGGGTAATCACCATCCTCTGGCAGGGGGAACACCATCTGAATCTCCTCGCTCTGCTACAGGAGTACGCCCAAGCCTTTTGTCGCCAATTTGCCGCTAAGCTCAGTGCCGCTGACTTAGAGCAGCAACTGCGGCAGTTTTTTAGCCAGCGCCTGCGGACACTTCTTCAAGAAGACTTAGGCATTGAGTATGACTTGGTGAATGCTGTGATTCCAGAGGATCAGCCGGAGTTGCAGATTCGTGCCCTCAGGGATGTGGTTGATGCCCGCGATCGCGCCCAATTTTTGCAAAAACTGCGCCAATCGGGTGAACTCATGGCTATTTACCCCACGGTGAACCGCGCTGCTCGCTTGGCCCGCCAAGGCACCCTGGGGACAGACTGCCTCAATATCCGCGCAGTCAAGGCTAAGCACCTGGAAACCCCCATTGAAAAGGAATTCTATGCCGCCCTCAAGGACATCTTGCCAACGGTGCAACAGGCCCAGGGGCAGCGTGCCTACGGCGCAATTGTGGATGCTTTAGTCTCCCTTGCCCCGATTGTCAGTCGCTTCTTCGATGGGGAAGAAAGTGTGCTGGTGATGGCAGAGGATGCAACGGTGCGTGCCAATCGTCTAGCACTCCTTGGTCTGTTGCGCAACTGTGCGGCAATTATTGGCGATTTTGGGGCGATCGTCCAAACCGAGAGCAGTCCATCAGCCCCCTAGTTCTCAAATGTTTGGCAGGAATTTGGGCAGGCATAAAAGTGTTGCTTAGCTCACAGCGGCAACGCATAATTGAGAGTACCCCAATTGAGAATTGCCGTGGCCTGTTCATCTGAACAGTTACTCAATTGGTGTTTAGACTGTTTGCGAGAATTGCCATGACTGCTGAACCCCCGGCCAAGCGCCCCCGCGCCAAGAAGACCCCAGCGACTCCGCCAACGCCTTCCTCTGATTTAGCAACCAAGCCTCGCCCAGAAATTCTCGGTGTTACTGCAGCGGGTAGCTCACTGCCCAAGGATAATGCTGTTCCTGAAGAACCCATTCCTAGCCAACCCGATCCGCCTTCCCACCCTCAACCCATTCCACCCCCCAGTGAACGGATGCAATATCGGGCGATCGGCGTTGTCCGAGGTCGCTATGTCCCCGCTTCGGAGCAGGAGTTCAACCGAGGGGTAATGATAACCGAGGATGGTGTGGAAATTGAAACCGTCCTCCTGGGGCAGGTGATGAACCTGATTAAAAAATATCTCGACTTGAATGAACCCCACCTCTGGGTAGTCTACCCTCGCACCCGTAATGCTGACAAAGACAAGGAAGCAGTGAAGCTGCACCTGCAAATTGTGGGCGTATGGGAACCGGAGCGCCTGCAACAGGGCAAGGCCACAGCCGCGGATCCTGGCGTCAATGACGGTTACTTTTCTGTACGGGGAGAAGTGATCTTCAACTCCCAAGAAAAGAACTTTGTCGTCGTTAAAATCCAGCAGTTGCCGCGTCGGCGGGGCGAAAAACCCAAAGCCTTCAAACTAAAACTCACAGGAACCGTACCCATGAAATCGCCAGGCTACTTTTGGGACTTTCAGGTGCAGCGGCAGGGAACCAGTTTAGTGGTCCAGGAGGCAACCACGGTGGGTATTTTGCCCCCGCGCAAAATCAAGAAGAAGGCCAAGAAAGCCAAGGCCAAGGCACAGCTAGGCCGTCCTCAGCGCCGTGGTTCATCGCCCCCATCGCCGCGTCCCACTTCCTTTCGCCCGGTTCGGCGATCGCCCAACCCACCATTGAACTAGCGCCAAGCCATGGCTTGTCAAGGTGTTGTAAATTTTTGTAAATTTGTTCCACTGCCCACAACAACTTAGACACGGTACTTGATCCTTTAGCCTACCAACTGCGAGGAACACCATGACAATTCAACTAGGGGGACATCGCACCGCCCGCCGCGCCTACGGTATTGATGAAATTGCCCTTGTCCCCGGCAATCGCACCCTTGATCCTCAATTGGTGGATACCCGCTGGCGCATTGGTGCCATTGAACGGGAAATTCCGATTATTGCCAGTGCCATGGATGGGGTCGTGGATGTCACAATGGCGGTCAAACTCAGCCAGATGGGGGCACTGGGCGTTCTCAATCTTGAGGGGATTCAAACCCGCTACGAAGATCCCGCACCCATTCTCGAACGCATTGCCAGCGTCAGTGTGGATGAATTTGTGCCCCTGATGCAGCAGTTGTATGCGCAGCCGATTCAACCCCACCTCATTGAAAAACGCATTCAAGAAATCAAATCCCAAGGGGGAATTGCTGCCGTCAGTTTAACCCCAGCGGGGGCCAGTCGTTTTGGTGAGGTTGTAGCAGCGGCAGGGGCCGATTTGCTCTTTGTGCAAGCAACCGTTGTCTCACCGGCCCACCTTGCGCCTGAGGGAACAGACCCCCTAGACTTGGCTGCCTTTTGTGAGCGGATGCCCATGCCCGTTATTTTGGGGAACTGTGTCACCTATGAGGTGGCTCTCAGTCTCATGCACTGTGGCGCAGCGGCAATTCTGGTGGGGATTGGTCCAGGGGCGGCCTGTACCTCCCGTGGGGTGCTTGGGGTGGGGGTGCCTCAAGTGACGGCGATCGCTGACTGTGCAGCGGCACGGGACGCCTATTTTGAAGAAACGCAACGCTATGTGCCCGTGATTGCCGATGGCGGCCTTGTCACCGGTGGCGATGTCTGCAAATGTATTGCCTGCGGCGCAGATGCAGTGATGATGGGGTCGCCCTTTGCCCGTGCCAAAGAAGCCCCTGGTCGTGGTTATCACTGGGGTATGGCCACGCCTAGTCCTGTCCTGCCGCGGGGGACGCGCATTCATGTGGGCACCACAGGTACCCTTGAGCAGATTCTGCGGGGACCCGCCCAGTTGGACGATGGGACCCACAACTTCCTTGGGGCGTTGCAAACCAGTATGGGCACCCTTGGGGCCAAGGATCTGCGGGAGATGCAGCAAGTGGAGATCGTCATTGCGCCTTCCCTCCTCACGGAAGGTAAGGTCTATCAAAAAGCGCAAAAACTAGGGATGGGGCGTTAGCGGCAGATAGCTATACTCAATGCGGCCACCACCGCGAAACTGCCGCTGATAGGCAATGCTCACGGGATCCTCACTGGGGAAGAGGGTATCAATGCCAATGCCATTGCGGCCATATTCCTTGCCAGAGCTATGGATATACTGCCCCTGCCCCAGATAGAGGCCCACATGGGTCGCCTTTTCGCGGCTGCCGAAAAAGACCAGATCGCCCCGCTGCAGCTGGGGTAGGGTTTCCGCAATCGAGTTGCTCCCTAGGGGGGTGGCAAAGGCCTCTTGCTGATAAGCATCCCGCGGTAGCCAAATGCCTTGACTGGCGAAACTGGCCTGCATCAAGCCAGAACAGTCGTAGTTGGGGGCGACGGTTCCTCCCCAGAGATACTCATGGGGCGCCTCCTGTGCCGCTAAGCAAAAGGCAATAACGTCTTCAAGGACCGCCTCGATGTAGGCGCGATCGCGGGCAATGGGTTGATAGGGCTCAGTAGCGGGCGTGAGATGGCGGTAATCCCCTTGATCCAACCAGCCCCAGTAGTCATCCTCCGCCAGTTGTACATAGGTACGTTCAGACTCCAAAGCAGAGACCCAGAGAAACCGTCCTGCTGCCCCTTGGGTTGCCAAGCGATCGCCCGTTGGCGCATCGTAGAGGTTCACCGTTGCCGTGAGTTGGTGCAGTTGATACACTTGGCCACCCTTGGTTGTGAAAATAGACATCTCAGGGAGTCAATGAATGTTGATTAACTGATGATGAATTGATTGAGTAATTGATTGACGAGGCTAACTCAACAGGGTCTGCAGAAGCGCCAGACTGCCATCGGCAATGAACTGGACGGCGATCGCCAGAATTAAAAAGCCCAACAGTCTTGTCAAGGCGCCGCGATCGGTAATTCCCCAAGCTCGACTGAGGGGTTCCCCTAAGATCAGGAACAAGTAAACCATGGCACTCAGCAACAAAATCCCCAGCCATGCTCCCAAATATTCTAGCCAAGTATGGCAGCGAGTAGAGAGGCTAATGGTCATGGCGATCGCCCCCGGCCCACTAATGAGGGGAATGGCCATTGGCGTTAAGGAAATATCCACCTTATCTGCCGCTTCTATGTGCTCCTGTTGCGTTAAGCGATCCTGAGAAGTCACCATCTGCCAAGCCGTATGCCCAACGATTAAGCCACCGGCAATGCGGACAACGGGCAGAGAAATACCAAAGAAGGCTAGGATCAACTTCCCCATAAAGAAGAAAACTGTAAGTACAGCGGCCACATTGATTGCTACTTGCCTAGCCTGCTTGAGCCGCTGCCGACGGGATTGCTTGGCCGTCAGGGCATAGAACACAGGAATGGCGGCAATGGGATCGGTAATGGGAAATAGAGCCGCGATTGTGCCCAGGAGAAACGTCAACAGGGGCTGCATGGGGATGGGGCGAATTCCCGCCAGGATTTAGGCAAAAGCAGAGGCTAGCAGCAACGACTGAAATAACTGTAACCCATCCAAGGTGTGCTCACTGGGGGAGTGGCTCAGGGCAGGATCAGCTGCCCGCTCAGGGTGAGGCATCATTCCTAAAACATTGCCGGCGGCATTGCAAATACCGGCGATATTGTTCAAGGAGCCATTGGGATTACTTTCGGGGGTGACATTCCCTTGGGCATCAGCATAGCGAAAGAGGACTTGGCGGTTGGCTTCCAGTTCGGCAAGGGTCGTGGCATCGGCATAGTAGCAGCCCTCACCATGGGCAATGGGCAAGCGGATGACGGTTTTATCGCCATAGGCCCGTAGCCATGGCCGCTCTTTGGCTTCTAAGCGCAAATGGACGCGATCGCAAATAAAGTGCAGGTCCCGATTGCGCACTAGGGCCCCCGGGAGCAGTTTTGCCTCAGTTAGGATTTGAAAGCCATTACAAATGCCGAGCACCCATTTGCCAGCGGCGGCATGGTCTTTGACGGCGGCCATGATGGGTGAGAAGCGGGCGATCGCCCCACAGCGCAAATAATCGCCAAAACTAAAGCCCCCCGGCAGCACAATCAAATCGTAATCCCCCAGATCGGTCTCCTCGTGCCACAACAGTTGCGTCGGCCATTGGAGAATTTCCCTGGTGACGTAGGCAACATCGCGATCGCAATTCGATCCGGGAAAAACAACAATCCCTACGTTTAGGCCCTCACTCACAGCAATTCATCCATCACATCAGTAATCGGCTTTAACTTGGCGGGGGCCTGGAGCAGCTCAATATCCCGTAGCCAGACCACACCGCGTCCCAGGAATTCCACCCCAATTTTAATCAAGCCGGGGCTCTGGGGGTCTGGTTTGAGGTGAAAAGGCACTTCGCGCAGATGCCAGTCGCGATCGCCCACGAGGGAAACCGTGCGCGAAAATGTCCAACCCAAGGGTTGACTGCGACTGAGGAACAGTTGGGCCCCCTCGGGCAATCTGCCGGTTTTGACTAAAGCACGGCACAGGAGCAGCTGATCTCCCCTTTGGGCAGAGGGCACTTCCAGCCACAGATGGGCTTCCGGAAGTTCAAAGAGGGGAATTGTCTGCGGCCAGTGGGATTCCAGACACCAAGCGGCACCTTCGACCCTAATGCCAGAGCCAGCGATCGGTTGATCCACCCCCGCCCGAAAGAGGGCAATGCGTTGGAAGGGGGCTGTGGCCTCCGGTATTTGAAGCAAAGGGGCAAGGGTCTGCGCCAAGGACTGTAATCCCGATTCAATGCCAGCCTTGATGCCCGCCTCGATACTGGCTAATAGATCATCCCACCAGTTGAACATCGTGCCTACTCTGCGGCAGTGGCCAGCTCCTGCAATTCAATGCGAAAGGTTTCAATCACGGGATTGGCTAACAGTTGATCGGCAATGTGGCCCAGTTGTGCCTCGGCAGTGGCGCGATCGCCAGCCTCTAGGGTGAGTTCCACTAGTTTACCAATGCGCACCGATTGCACATTTGTATAGCCTAGATGATGAATCCCCGCCTGTACTGCAACCCCTGCGGGATCTAACACTGATGGTCGCAGCGTCACAAACACCTGTGCCTGAAATTGTGCCATGGACTATACCTCGCGGGGGGACTGCTCGATTAGGGACTTCACACCCTCGATCGTCGCTGGGATACTGCTGGGATCCATAAATAGTACTTTACTGCTATCACTGTGGCCAATGGTGCGTCCCATATCCAAATAGCTCTGGGCGAGGAGAAACTGGAGCGCTTCCTTCGCCTTTGGATCTTCGTGCAGTGCTGCCGCAATAATCTTCATCGCTTCTGCGGTTCCTTGGGCACGCAAAATCTGATTTTGACGCTCGGCTTGGGCACGCAACACTACTACTTTTTGTTCCGCTTCCGCTGACAGAATGGCGGCCTTTTGTTCTGCCTCCGCCGCTAAAACCTGGGCTTCCGCTTTACCCCGAGCAGAGTTGATGGCTGCTTCCCGTTCCCCTTCAGAGGTAAGAATAGCAGCACGTTTTTTGCGCTCCGCAGACATTTGCAGTTCCATCGAGTCTTGAACCGCCTGCGAAGGGGCAATATCCCGCAGCTCCACACGGGTCACCTTGACGCCCCAAGGATCCGTGGCAATATCAAGATCCCGTAGCAGGGTCTCGTTCACTTGGGTACGGGCTGTAAAGGTTTCATCCAGTTCCAACTTCCCCATTTCTGCCCGAATCTGCGTTTGCACCAAATTCACCATCGCCATTTTCAGGTTTTCCACCCGATAGTAGGCGCGTTCCATATCCACAATGCGCCAATAAACCACGGCATCCACGGTAATCGTCACATTGTCACGGGTGATACACTGCTGTGGCGGAATATCTAAGACCTTTTCCCGAATCGTTTCCTCAAAGACCACCCGCTCAAAGACCGGCCATATAAGACTGAACCCTGGTCCTAAGCGGCGGTTATATCTGCCGAGCCGCTCCACCAGAGCCATATTACCCTGATTGACAACCCGTATAGCGCTAGCACTATACCAGACCCCAAACCCCAGTAGAAGAGACAACAGACCCAAGAGTTGACCCATCGTTTCCGTTCCCAAACCAGTTCACTACTACTCTAGTAACTTGTACCTTGAATGTTATGCTCAGCAGCAGAGAATTCATAATCTGTTACCTATTCCCCTAGGAGCGGCTTGCTGGTTACTGTATAATACAACCCTTTTCAGTAAATGAGGAACACAGGAAAACCTTAAACTGTAAAAAATGGTTTATCTTCTGATTGATCTAGATAACACGCTACTGAGAACGGAAATTTTTCTAGAATTAATCTGTTTGTCTTTGAGTGAGCTTCTAATTCAACTCTTCACAACAAGAAGCTTCAATTGTGCTCAGATCAAAAGAAAATTAGCTACCTGTGCCGATCTAGACATTGCCACATTACCCTATAACCCGGAAGTTATTCAGTATATCCAAGACTGGAAAGCCAAAGGGGGTAAGGTGGTTCTCATCGCCGCCACTGATCAACTCATTGCTGAAAGGATTGCTGCCCATTTGGGACTCTTTGATGAGGTTTATGGTTCTGATGGCCAGCTTAATTTGAAGGGAGAAAACAAGGCAAGGTTTATCCGAGAGCGTTTTGGTGAGAAAAATTTTATCTACATGGGGGATTCTGAGGCGGATTTACCTGTGTGGGCAGTTGCAGCCAAGGCAATCACCGTCAATGCCTCTCCTCAGCTACGCCAAAAGGTCGAGCAAATCAATCCGAATGGCGAACATCTAGGGAGCGCAAAACGAAGCATTCAACCCTACTTGAAAGAAATTCGGCCTCATCAGTGGGTGAAAAATGTTTTGGTCTTTGTGCCGATGCTTGCAGGGCATCAGTTTAATTTGCCCACTTTTTGGATTTCGCTGGTGGCAGCGATTGCTTTTAGTCTGACGGCGTCCAGTGTCTATGTCTTAAATGATCTTTTAGATTTGCAGGCCGATCGCGCCCATCCCCGCAAGCGTCATCGTCCCTTGGCGGCTGGAGATATTCCCCTCTCCCACGGGATAGGGCTGATTTTGATCCTCCTTAGCGCTGGCATGGCGATCGCCACCACCATTAGTTCGTCATTTCTGGGCATTCTCCTCGCCTATTATGGTCTCACAACTGCCTACTCCTTCTACCTAAAGCGGCGGATGATTATTGATATTTGCATCCTTGCTGGCCTTTACACAATTCGCATCTTGGCAGGTGCAGTTGCCACAGGGATTGCCCTCAGTGTGTGGCTTTTAGCTTTCTCCATCTTTTTCTTCTTTTGTCTAGCAACCGTCAAGCGGCAGGCAGAACTGGTGGATCACTATCACCGCAAACAACTCAAGGCCAGTGGTCGAGGCTACCACGTGGACGATTTGCCGATTATTAGCATGATGGCCATTGGGGCGGGTTATGTCTCAATTTTGGTGCTGGCGCTCTATATTAACTCTCCCCAAGTGCAGCGTCTTTACACAAAACCACAAGTACTCTGGGGCATTTGCTGTGTGCTTCTATACTGGATTACCCGAACCATCATGCTGACCCACCGCGGCTTGATGCCCTATGATCCAATTGTTTATGCAATTAAAGATCGACAAAGTCAAATCTGTTTCTTAATCTGTCTGGTTTGCTTTATCTTAGGTGGAGTTTTTTGACATCCTCCCCCCGCTAAAGCAGGGGGATTCCCAAAATCACTTTTGAGACTTTCTGCTTCTTCGCAGTTGCCCTCCAGACGTATGTCTATCAGGTCTTACACCCGCTCCACAGACTGTAACCGTGTGTCCCACGGCCAAAATATTCCCAGCGGCATTTATATCCCGGTCATGGTGCGCCCCACACTTAGGACAGTCCCATTCTCGGACGCTCAATGGCAACCGCTCAACAATGTGACCACACTGTCCACAGCGTTTAGAACTGGGAAACCATCGGTCAATCTTCACCAGTGTCCGACCATACCACTGGGCCTTGTATTCCAATTGCCGTACCAGTTCACCCCATCCAGCATCACTGATGGATCGAGCAAGCTGACGGTTCTTGACCATGTTTTTCACAGCCAACGACTCGATTACGATCGTTTGGTTTTCACGTATCAATCGAGTCGTCAACTGGTGCAAATGGTCTTTTCTGGAATCAGAGATTTTCTGGTGAATCTTGGCAACTTTCAACCGCGCCTTATCCCAATTGCGAGAGCCTTTTTGTTTGCGACTCAAAGACCGCTGCACCTTACGGAGTCGTTTGTAGTAGCGGTTAAAGTGCTTGGGGTTGGCAATCTTTTCCCCTGTACTCAGGGTAATGAGACTGCTCATCCCTACGTCCAAACCAACCGACGGGTCGACGGGCTGCAGTGTCAAATCTCTGGGGTCATCAAACCTCAGACTGATGTACCACTGTCCAGCAGGGTTAAGCCTGATGGTCACCGTGGATGGTTCAACACCATCTGGAAGCCGTCTCGACCAGAGAATATTCGGCGGTTCGTTGCACTTTGCCAAGAATACTTTTCCGTCTTTCCACCTAAAAGCAGACTTGGTGAATTCTGCGCTACCGCCATTGCGTTTCTTTTTGAAGTTGGGATATTTTGCCCGACCTGCAAAAAAGTTAGTGAAAGCAGATTGCAGATGTCTCAATGCCTGCTGCAAGGGAACACAGCTAACCTCATTCAAAAACTGAAGGTCATCTTGCTTCTTCCACTGAGTAAGCAAGGCAGAGGTTTGAACGTAGTCAAGTCTCTCTTTTCGTTCATACCAGGCTTCTGTTCTCGCTGCCAGTGCTCGATTATAAACCAACCGAACACAGCCCAATGTTCTCCGAAGCAGGGATTCCTGCTCGGTCGTTGGGTAGAAGCGGTAACTGAAAGCCTTTTGCATACTTTAAATTATACTCGTTATTCTGTAAATAGCGCAACTGTACTTAGAAGTTACATACTGCCGCTCCTATCCCTCCCCTCCCTAAAGGAAGGGGTCTCTCGGAGGTAAAGATGACTTTACAAACCCTAATTATTCGCTACACCGCCTTTGCAGTGATTGCTACATTTATCAATTTATTTTGTCAGAGTTTAATATTAATTATTGATAATAGCTTCCCTTATTTTGTGACTGCAGTAGCAGTGGGTACGCTCGTGGGTTTGGTCGTGAAATACCATCTGGATAAGCGATGGATTTTCTTTGATCATAAAAAGGGCGTGCATCACTATAGCCGTCAATTTGGTCTGTATGCTGCGATGGGAATTTTTACAACCGTCATTTTTTGGGGATTTGAAACCGTATTTTGGTTGATTTGGCAAAGCCATTTCATGCGGGAAATTGGCGCCATGATTGGTTTAGCCATTGGCTACGGGGTCAAATATCAGTTGGATAAACGATATGTCTTCTCCAATGACGCCTAGAAGTTCTCTCAAAAGGCTCTGCGGCTGGGGACGGTATCCTGTGCAGACCTGTTCTGTTTATTGCCCGCGCTCAGAATCCGAGATTATCCAGCTTCTCAACAGTGGTTTGCCGCTCATTGCCCGTGGAAATGGCCGTGCCTACGGCGATAGCGCCCTCAATAGCGAAGCAACACTGCAAATGAGCCACTTCAATCGCCTATTGGGGTTTAATCCGCAAACCGGTCAATTGATTGCTGAGGCAGGGGTTCTGCTGGCAGAGATTCTAGAGATTTTTGTGCCTCGCGGTTGGTTTCCCTTGATTACCCCTGGTACAAAGTTCGTTACGGTGGGGGGCATGATTGCCGCCGATGTTCATGGAAAAAACCACCACAAGGAGGGCAGTTTTGTTCAGAGTTTAGACTGGCTGGATCTCCTAACGAGCGGGGGGCAAATTTATCGCTGCTCCCCTTCAGAACATCGAGATTTGTTTTACTGGACGGTGGGGGGAATGGGCTTGACGGGGGTGATCCTCAGGGCAGCCTTTCGATTGCGCCCTATTGACACTGCTTGGATTCGCCAAACCACCCATATTGCCAGGAATTTAGCTGAGGCGGTTGATCTCTTTGAGGCTGCGCAGGAGGTGACCTACGCCGTGGCTTGGATTGATTGTTTAGCGGCTGGTTCTGAGTTGGGGCGCTCTGTGGTGATGCTAGGGGAACACGCGACACGGGAAGAGCTGCCAAGCCAATATCGGCACAGCCCATTGCGGACGCCACGACGACACCAGTTCTCGATTCCCGTGGATTTTCCCAATGGTGCCTTGAATTCATTAACTGTGCGTGCCTTTAATCAACTGTATTTCCTCAATAGTCAAGGCAAAGCTGGCCAGTCCTTCGTGGATTGGGAGACTTTTTTCTATCCTCTTGATAGTCTCTTGGGATGGAATCGCATCTATGGGCGGCGTGGTTTTGTCCAGTTCCAATGCGTCTTGCCCCTGAGCACTGCCCGCGCAGGTTTATCGGCGTTACTGCATTGCACGTCAGCCGCAGGAGCGGGGTCATTTCTCGGTGTTTTGAAGAAGTTGGGAGATCAACAGGGGTATTTTTCATTTCCGATGGCGGGTTATACCCTGGCCTTGGACTTTCCAATGTCCCAAGGCACCCTCAAGGTTTTGGATCAACTGGAGGAGATCACCCTAGAGTATGGGGGTCGCTTTTACCTCGCCAAGGATAGCCATCTTACTCCGATGCGCCTGCGCCGGTCCGATTGTCGGGTAGAAACGTTTCTAAAAGTCAGGGATGCCCACCACTGGACGGTGCACTTTGCTTCGGAACAGTCGAGGAGGTTACATCTTTGACATCCTCCCCCCGCTAAAGCAGGGGGATTCCCAAAATCACTTTTGAGACTTTCTGCTTCTTCGCAGTTGCCCTCTAGACGTATGCCTATCAGGTCTTACACCCGCTCCACAGACTGTAACCGTGTGTCCCACGGCCAAAATATTCCCAGCGGCATTTATATCCCGATCATGGTGCGCCCCACACTTAGGACAGTCCCATTCTCGGACGCTCAATGGCAACCGCTCAACAATGTGACCACACTGTCCACAGCGTTTAGAACTGGGAAACCATCGGTCAATCTTCACCAGTGTCCGACCATACCACTGGGCCTTGTATTCCAATTGCCGTACCAGTTCACCCCATCCAGCATCACTGATGGATCGAGCAAGCTGACGGTTCTTGACCATGTTTTTCACAGCCAACGACTCGATTACGATCGTTTGGTTTTCACGTATCAATCGAGTCGTCAACTGGTGCAAATGGTCTTTTCTGGAATCAGAGATTTTCTGGTGAATCTTGGCAACTTTCAACCGCGCCTTATCCCAATTGCGAGAGCCTTTTTGTTTGCGACTCAAAGACCGCTGCGCCTTACGGAGTCGTTTGTAGTAGCGGTTAAAGTGCTTGGGGTTGGCAATCTTTTCCCCTGTACTCAGGGTAATGAGACTGCTCATCCCTACGTCCAAACCAACCGACGGGTCGACGGGCTGCAGTGTCAAATCTCTGGGGTCATCAAACCTCAGACTGATGTACCACTGTCCAGCAGGGTTAAGCCTGATGGTCACGGTGGATGGTTCAACACCATCTGGAAGCCGTCTCGACCAGCGAATATTCAGCGGTTCGTTGCACTTTGCCAAGAATACTTTTCCGTCTTTCCACCTAAAAGCAGACTTGGTGAATTCTGCGCTACCGCCATTACGTTTCTTTTTGAAGTTGGGATATTTCGCCCGACCTGCAAAAAAGTTAGTGAAAGCAGATTGCAGATGTCTCAATGCCTGCTGCAAGGGGACAGAGCTAACCTCATTCAAAAACTGGAGGTCATCTTGCTTCTTCCACTTAGTAAGCAAGGCAGAGGTTTGAACGTAGTCAAGTCTCTCTTTTCGTTCATACCAGGCTTCTGTTCTGGCTGCCAGTGCTCGATTATAAACCAACCGAACACAGCCCAATGTTCTCCGAAGCAGGGATTCCTGCTCGGTCGTTGGGTAGAAGCGGTAACTGAAAGCCTTTTGCATGCTTTAAATTATAGCGATTATTCTGTGAGTAACACAACTATACTTGGCAGTCACAGACTGCCGCTCCTATCCCTCCCCTCCCTAAAGGAAGGGGTCTCTCGGAGGTAAAGATGACGGCTCCTGTCCTGATTTTGGGGGCCACTTCCGATATTGGGCGGGCGATCGCCCATCAGTTTGCGGCTCAGGGCTATCCAATTCAATTGGCTGCACGGCAGGTGAGCCGCCTAGAGCCAGATAAAGCCGATTTGGAAATACGCTATGGTGTGGCCGTCAGTATCCATGAATTCGATGTCTTGGCCGTGGAGACCCATGCAGCCTTTATCCAGCAACTTCCAGAGCAACCGGCGATGGTGATCTGCGTTGTTGGTTTCATGCCAGACCAAAAAGCATGTGAGCAAGATTTATCCCTTGCCCTTGAAGTGATGCGCACCAATTATGAAGGCCCAGCGGTTATTTTAAGTCTCTTTGCCAATCTGTTTGAGCAGCGGGGCTGGGGGACATTAGTGGGGATTTCCTCTGTAGCCGGGGAACGGGGGCGGGCAAGTAATTACTTCTATGGATCTGCGAAAGCTGGCTTCACAGCATTTTTGTCGGGATTGCGGCATCGCCTTGCCAAATCGGGAGTACAGGTCTTAACGGTTTTGCCCGGCTATGTGAAGACGCGGATGACCGAAGGGATGAAATTGCCCCCCCAACTCACGGCAGAGCCAAAGGAAGTGGCCAAGGCCATCTTCACAGCTATAGAAAAAAAGAAGGACGTCATCTATGTGCGACCCCCTTGGCGCTGGATTATGGCAGTGATTCGTTGGATTCCTGAACCGTTATTTAAGCGACTGTCTCTGTGAACTGCCGATGGCTGGCTGCATTACATTGCTGACGGATTTTGGTTACCGGGATGTCTATGGGGGGGTGATGAAGGGGGTCATTGTCAGTATTTGCCCCCAAGCTCAGGTGATTGACCTATGCCATGAAATTCCACCCCAGGATTGCCGCACCGCCAGTTTTCAACTGCTGCAAGCGGTGCCCTATTTTCCCCCTGAAACGGTGCACATCGTGGTGGTGGATCCAGGGGTGGGCACAAGTCGGCGGGCGATCGCCCTCGATTTGGAGGTTGGCTACTGCATTGGTCCAGATAATGGGGTCTTTAGCCAAGTGTGCGATCGCTATCCTCCCCGGCGCGTCATTGAGCTCACCCAACCGCAATTTTGGCGCACCGCCAGTCCCAGTTTGACCTTCCATGGGCGGGACATCTTTGCCCCCGTGGCTGCCCATTTAGCCGCAGGAACGGATTTTACTCTCCTTGGTTGTGCCATTGACCCAGACAGTTTGGTGCGCTTGCCCCATCTCACCTATGAGATGACCCCCCAAGGCGTCCAAGGCTGGATTCAAGCCATTGATCACTTTGGTAATGTGATTACGACGCTCCCTGGGCATTTGTTGGCTAAGGGCTATCACCAGATCCGCATTCAGGGGCAGCAGATTTCCCTCGTCCACACCTATGGCGATGCCCCACCTCAACATCTGATTGCCTTGGTAGGTAGTCATGGGTTTATTGAGCTAGCGGTGAATGGTGGCAGTGCCCACTCCCTCCTAGGCTGCCAGAATGGCGATGCCCTGTGGCTAGTTTGAGGGGGCATTGCTCAGGACTGTTTTGGAGGCAATGCGCGTGCGCTTCAGGGCAGATGCACTGAGGGTCGATTGTTGCTGTAGCTCTTGGGCAGAGGCTTCAAGGACTTTGGCTGCTTCCGTATCCCCCAGTTGGAGAGCAGTTTTGGCCGCACTTTGAAGAAAGGTAGCAGCGCCAGCGGTGTCCCCCGATTGCAGCTTCGTTTCCGCCAGCTTGGTTTTGCGGTATTTTTCGAGGATGAGAATGCTTGGTTGGACCTCTGGATCGACTTGGGGCAGGTGCTCTGGTTCTGCGGTGAGCGTCAGGGGAACCCTCTCAGAGAAAAGGCCTGTGGACTGTTGCACTGGGTCATCGTAGCGGACTTGGACAAAGCCAATGGGGTGAGGTCCCGGTGGCAAGGGCTGGGTCGTTAGGGTAATGAGGAGTGTCCGTCTGATGGTTGCTGAGACATCACCCACGCGAATCACATACTCGTGGGGATGGGGGTTTTCGTAGGTGAGTTCAATCGTGTCGGGCGCAACTTGGTGCACGGGTTTGAAGTTCCCCAGTTGAGCGACTTCACTCAAGGTGAGTAGGACATGGGCATTGGTGTAGTCCACACTGCTGATGTGGCTAAAGAGGGATTGAAAACAGGCGATCGCCTGCTCAGCATATTCAATAAACACGAGCCGTCCGCCAGCGGCATCGGCAATTTGTTCGAGGACATCTTGGTTCCAGTGGACGCCAAATCCTAGGGCATTCAAAGTAATGTTATACTCCGCAGCTAGCTTAGCCAACTCAAGGCAACGCTGGTTGTCACCGTGTTCATTTTCACCGTCTGTGAGCAGAAAGATTTGGGAAATCGTACCCTGCTTGCCCGCGGCAATCTCCTTCAAGCCTAGTTTCATCCCTTCATCAATGGCGGTTCCACCCCCCGGTTCGAGGGTGGCAATCTGGGCTTTAATGGCCTCCTTGTCCCAGACCGTCTGGTTGGGCACCAGAACCTTCGCTTTGTGATCAAAGGCAATGACACTCAGGCGATCGCTCGGCAATAACCGATCCACTAGGGACGCCGCTGCCTGTTTTACCATTGCCAATGGCTGCCATGCCATTGACCCACTGTGATCCAAAATCAAGCAGAGATTTAGCGGAGCGCGCTGTTGTTGCCGCTGTGCCCTTAGGGTCAGCTCTAGTTGGCGCTGTGCCCCTTGTCCGGCACTGACAATGGGATCGCTGAGCTTGGCAATGAGTTCAACTGTCATCGTTGTAAAGTGGTTCTTTTTGAGCCTACTCTACCATTTTGGCGAAAAGACCAACGACGGGCTTAAGTGATGATGCTCAGTTGGGAGGCTCCGGCTACTTTGGTGACCTCAATGCGGGTTTGAAAGGCTTCCTTGAGGGCAGGAACGTGGGTAATGGCGAGAATGCAGTGAAATTCGGGGGCGATCGCGTTCAAGGCGGCAATCAGCCGTTCACAACCCTGGGCATCTTGGGTACCGAACCCCTCATCAATAATGAGAAACTGGACATCACTCCCCGATCGCTGGGCCAATAGTCGTGCTAAGGCTAAGCGCAAAGCAAAATTGATGCGAAAGGCTTCCCCCCCGGAATAGCTTTCGTAGGGACGAGTCCCTTGGCAATCGGCAATGAGAATATCAAGGGTTTCAATGGGCTTGGTGTCGGCTCCACTGCGACGGCGGCTGCGCTGGGTAATGAACTGCACATGGAGTTGGTGGTTGCTGAGGCGACCCAGGATATGATTGGTTTCTGCCTCTAGATGGGGCAAGACGGTTTCAATGAGCAGGGCGGGAATGCCATTTTTGCCTAAGGCTTGGGCTAGCTCGCAGTAGAGGCGGTATTGATGACGGAGGTGGGCGAGGGTTTGCTGTCCCTGTTCGTATTCTTGTCTTAGGCGGTGGAGTTGCTCTAATTCGGCGCTGAGTTTGCCATGGTGGGCAAGGGTGGCCTCGAGGGTCTGCTGTTGCTTAAGGAGGTGTTGTTGCTGTTGATGGAGATCGGCGGCAAGGCGGCTGGCGGCGCGAGCAGTTTCTTCAAGGGTGGCGAGTTTCTCAGTGATGCGTTGCAGTTGGGCCTGTTGTTGCTGCAGCGTTTCCTCTAGGTGCTCGAGATCTTGGCGGAGTTGGGGTTGGCGCGATCGCCCCCGTTGCAGGGTCTCATAGGCCTCATAGTCCGCTGCCAGTGCAGCCAGTTGGGCCTGAATTTGGGCATGGCGGTCTGGATCGTAGGCTAAGGCGGCCAATTGCTGGTCAATCCTGGCCAAGGTCTGGGCGAGGGGGGAAGTGGTTTCAAGGGCGTTGAGCTGCCGTTGCAGTGCCTCCTGTTGGGCGATCAAGTTGGGCAGGTGTTGCTGAATTTGCTGGTATTGCCGTTGGGCTTGGCGGAGTTCCTGTTCCTTGGCTTCGGCCCAACGCCACTTTTCCACTTGGCCGCGGGCGATCGCCAGCGTTTTCTCGTCATAGTTGAGGCGTGCCAGTTCCGCCTCAATCGCTTGCAGTTCCCCTAGGCTTTCCTGATGGCCGTTCCTGAGCTGTCCCTCAATCTGCTGAATTTCCCTGGCTAGGCGATCCAGTTGCGGTTCTAACTCTTGGGTGCTCTGGAGTTGCTGCTGGAGTTGCCCCCGCTGCTCAAACAGTTGCGTCAGTTGCGAGATCTCATAGCCCACCGTTAGATATTCCCGCCGTAAAACTTGAATTTCGCGCTCGGTCACTGCCAGTTGCTCGCGGATGACCCACACCTGATTCAGCAGTTCCTCTTTTTCGGCGATATGGCGTTGCCGGACAGCCTGGTAGTGCTCGCGATCGAGGGGACGTTGACACAGGGGGCAAATGGCTCCCGGTTGATTCAGCAGTTCTAAGCGCTGCTCCAGTTGATGAATTTGCCGCTCATACTCCCGCTGGCGAGTTTGCAGTTGTTCGAGGAAGCGGCGGCGCTCCAGTCCCTTTTCCCGCACATGGTCTTGATAGATACGCTGTTTTTCAAGGGTGGCAATCTGCGCTGTAATCAGGGTCACTGCCTCTTGGAGAGCGGGTTGCCGCTCTATCTGTTGATGGAGATGCTGCCACAACTGCTGCAATTCATCGCGCCGGCTGCGGAGGCGTTGTTCCTGCTGTTGCCGTTCCAGTTCGAGGCGCTGTTTGGCTTGCAGGAGGGGAAAGACTTTTTGTTGCAGCGCTTCTTGGGCTTGGAGATGAGCGCGGGCTCGCTGTAACTGTTCAAAAGCAGCGACAATCTGATTTTCTTGCTTGAGGAGCTTTTCCAACTGCTGGCATTGTTCCAGAAGAAATTGCTGCTGGCTCTCCAACCCATGGAGGGTGCGCAGAAGGTCTTGGCGCTGTTGGTCAAGGCTCTGCTGGTGGCGATCGCGCTCTTGGCGCAGCTGTTGATAGTTAGCAAAACACTGCTGCAATTGAGCTTCCGCCGTTTTCAGGCTCTGCCATTGGCTGACGGCGGCTGCCAAGAGGGGGGCACGGGCTTCCAAATCCGCAATAGCGGCCTGTTCTTGGCGCAGGGTCTGGCGCTGGTGCTCCAGATGGGCGATCGTTGCCGCAAGGGTATCGCGCTGCTGTTGCAAGTGTTCATAGTCCCGCTGTTGGAGTTGATGGATCTGGTAGGCGGCCTGTTGCGCTTGGAGTCGTTGTTGGCACTGCTGTACCTGCTGCCGTTGCTGTTGAATCTGCTGGCTTACCGCTGCCTGTTGGGTACGCAGGTGGGGCTCTTGGGCCAATTGATTGGCGAGGGTCTGCAGCCGCTGTTCCAGAACACTGATTTGGGCTTTGTAGTCACGGGCGCGATCGCGGGCCGCTTCCGCTAGGGTCTCGTATTGATCCAAACCCAGAAGGGTGGCCAGCAGTTGCTTGCGCTCACTGGCGCGTTTGGCCATAAATTCATCGGCGCGGCCTTGGCGCAAATAGGCGCTGTTGACGAAGGTGGCGTAGTCAAGGCCAAGAATTTGAATGATTTTTTCCTGTGTTGCTCGTAGCGATCGCCCCGTTAGCGAGGTATAGCCCACAGCCGTCTGAATCTGCAACTCCAAAACCGTATGTTGTTCCCGTCGCCGCAACCGTACTACCCGATAGGTCTGCCCTTGGACGCTAAACTCAAAGGTTACCTGGGCTTCCATTTCGCCGTAGTAGATCACATCATCCTCACGGCTAGCGCGGCTTTGCCCCCAGAGTGCCCAAGCGATCGCCTCAAGGAGCGAGGACTTGCCCGCCCCATTGGCACCACAAATACAGGCCAGATGTAACCCCGCAAAGGGAAGAGTTGCTTGGCGATAGCTGAGGAAGTTGCGCAATACTAGTTGACGTGGAATCATAGGGCACCACACCCTTGACACAGTTTAGGGCATTCTATGGGGAAGAATGGGCTACCCGTGAGCGTGTGCCTAAAATTAACAAGATCAGGGTCACAACCACTTTCCAACCCACTCTAACCCTCCAACCGCTGCAATTGACAGCCCAGGACCATCACCGTTTCCTAGAACTTGGGTTGCTGAGTGCAGATGACCCCATTGAGCTTTCGGGGGGAGCTGGTTGGAATGGCGGCCAATGAAGAGAGTTCACGAAAGCTGTCGGCGGCGATTGTTGCGAATTTTACCGAAGGTTGTGGGGGATTCTGCTACACTTCAGTGCCAGTCAACTATATACTATTGCTTCTGCTTGTGAGCGAGAACTGGATGGGGCGATGGTCAAGCATCGGGAAGATGACTATGCCTTGGCCTCTCCTGCGGACACACTTTTTGTGATGGCGGTGGCAGAGTCATCCCTAAAGCACAATCGCAGATGAAACTATCTCGTTATGCTGCAGCCAAGGTTCCCTATGGCTGGCTGTTCAAGGTCAGCGATCGCCCGCTGGAAGTCTATAGTGAACCTGCTAAAATTACATCGAGCCAGTTTAGCTATCTCAGCAAAAGAAGTCTTCCGACCAATGGCCTTGGGCAATTGCCGCAGCTCTCCGAACAAGTCCTTGAGTTTGCTGCCGTCTTCCCAAGTCCTTCAAATAATCAGCGGACCCCCTAGGCTTTGACGCCTGTGGGATTCAAGTCATAGGCTGCTGAAGCAGTCCATGACCAAACCTGTAACCGCCTCTAGTCAGTTCCACAAGTATACCCTGCGGGTTCCCCTTACTTTCTGTCTGGTCGTTTGCGTTTTTCAGCCAATTTAGGCTTGCCTTTCCTTTAGCACTGTCTGGCCTAAAGTCCGCTGAGGGCTTTTGCACCTTCCACTGAAGCGACTGTTGTGAGCATATTCAACTCTTGCCAAAAGCGCCGTCAGTTTTATGAGGGTCATGTTCTGAAGGATGGAGCATGGATCACTCTTGTCTTACTATGGGATTTATAAGCGGTGATAGAAGAAGATTCCATCGTGGCTTTTGTCCTCTTGAGCCTCTACTACACCTGTCAAACGGGCTGTAAAAGAGGTAGAGTACTTTCCTACAGTAGCCCTCGTATTTTTTGAGCCTCTGCCGTCGCTGTGAAATCGTCTGTCAATGTAACTCCTCCAAAGGAAATGTAAAACCTCGACTCAAGGGCGATCGCAACTTGAATTCTGAAAAAAATTATGGTTTGCTAAAGATAGACACTCATTCATTACAAGTTTGCTGTCAGGCTTTGGCAATCTTTGATTGAATCGCCAATGAATAGACGGTACTTGATCATTGAAAAGGTAGGTTAAAATGGGACGCAAACCAGTAGAACCCTTGACAGGTGCTGCTTTATTAGAGAAGTACAAACAACTGGAACATCTCAGCCACGAAGAAAAAGCAAAGGCCTGTGGCTACTACACCGTGACCAAAACCGGCAAGGAGCGGATCAGCAAATTGAAGTTTAATAAGGCGCTTCTTGAAGCCTTAGGCGTCAATCTTGACAGTAAGTCAGGTCGCGGTGGTAAGCGGGGGGGGCGCAGTGCCAGTTATCGAATTACGGTACAAGCCAATGGCAATTTGCTCATTGGTTCAGCCTATACTAAGCAAATGAATCTCAAACCGGGGGATGAATTTGAAATTACCCTTGGCCGTAAGCACATTCACTTAAAACAAGTCAGCAGGAATGGTCAGCCCATAGATGATGACGAGTGATGTGAGGACATGCCTAACGACATATCTAATCTGAGGTATTCGGTACGCCAAAGCCACCACCACCAGGGGTACAAATGCGCAGGCGATCGCCCGCTTGGACATTGATGGTGGCGGTTCCTGGCAAGGGATGGGGAATTTGGCCAAGTTTCAGCCATTGATTTTCACCAACTGCACCGCACTCACCACCCGCCAGTCCAAAAGGGGGGATTTTCCGCGATTGGCTGAGCAGGCTGACGGTCATGGGTTCACGAAACTCAAGGACACGAATGACCCCATCTCCCCCCGGCTGCTGCCCTTTGCCACCACTGCCTCGGCGACGGCAAAACTCCCAAACAATCACGGGGTAGCGGCTTTCTAGCACTTCGACATCAGTGAGCCGAGAGTTGGTCATGTGGGTTTGCACAGCACTGGCTCCGGCAAATGTGGCTCCTGCCCCAGCGCCACCACAGAGGGTTTCGTAGTATTGATAGCGATCGCTACCAAAGCTGAGGTTGTTCATCGTTCCCTGAGCCGCCGCCATAATACCGAGGGCACCGTAGAGGGCATTGGCCAGAGTTTGCGAAGTTTCCACATTCCCAGCCACCACCGCCGCCGGAAACGTTGGGTTTAACAGGCAGCCTTCCGGCACCCGCAGCTCAATGGGCCGCAGACAGCCAGCATTGAGGGGAATATCCTCCTGCACCAGTGTCCGCAGGACGTACAGGACTGCCGCCTTGGTAATGGCGAGGGGGGCATTGAAGTTATCGGGGGTTTGCTGAGAGGTTCCCTCAAAATCGAGGCAAGCTGTACCTTGAGGGGTATCAATCGTGATTTGCACCTGAATTTGGCTGCCGTTGTCCATGGCAACGCAAAAGCGGCCCCCTGGGAGCGATCGCAGGCATTGGCGCACACATTCGGCGGCATTGGCCTGGCTAAATTCCATGTAGGCAGCGACTACCTCGCGACCATAGCGATCGCACAAGGCAATCAGTTCTTGGGCCCCTCGCTGGTTAGCGGCAATTTGCGCTTGCAAATCGGCGATATTCTGTTCGGGATAGCGGGCTGGCCAAGGCCCTTGGGTTAATAGCTGATAAATGGCCTCCCCTTGAAACTCCCCGCCATCTACCAGCAGCACATTGTCAAAGAGAATCCCCTCTTGGCGGACATCGGTACTATTGGCAGGCATTGATCCGGGACTAATGCCCCCAATGTCAGCATGGTGCCCCCGTGAAGCGACAAAGAAGGCAGGTTGCGCCTCCCCTTGAAGAAAGACGGGCGTAATCACGGTAATGTCCGGTAGATGGGTACCACCGCGATAGGGATTATTTGTGGCAAAAACTTGACCCGGACGGAGGGCGTTGTTTTTCTCTGCCAGGAGTGCCTTGACACTTTCGCTCATTGACCCCAGATGCACCGGGATATGGGGCGCATTGGCCACAAGGTTGCCGGCGCCGTCAAAGAGAGCACAGGAAAAATCCAACCGTTCTTTGATATTCACCGAGGCACTGGTCTGCTGGAGTGTGACCCCCATTTGCTCAGCAATGGCCCCAAACAGCTGCTGAAAAATGGCCAACTGTACGGGATCGGCAACCGTAGGAGCAATCGGCTTGGGTGTTGCTTCTAAGGTCTGGAGTGGACGCAGCCACAGCCCCCCTTGCTCATCCACGTTGGCCTGCCAGCCCGCCTCAACCACATTGGTGCCCGTAGGATCTAAGATCAGGGCCACCCCGGCAATGACCTGATGGGCCGGCAGGCGATCGCGCTCATAGACTGGTGCTTGGTGCCACTGGCCTTTGCTGTAAACCGGTACATGGTCAAGGGGAATGAGTTCGCCGGTCCTTGCAGGTACGGTGACGGTTGGCATTGCTTGAAAGGCAACAGCCTCAACAGCAATTTGACCCACCCGCAGCGATCGCCCCCGTAAATTGAACCCATAGCGATCGCGATGAGCTTGGGCAAAGGACGCTACCATCGTGTCTTGATCTGACCAAGGCACCCACAGGGTGGTATCGGTGCCGATATAGCCTAGGCCAATGCGCACTTGACTTTGAATTTGCGAGGGATCAACCCCTTGGGCAACCAGTTCAGCCACCGCCTGAGACTTGAGGTGCTCAATTTGTTCCTGGAGTTCAGCCAGCCCATCGGAGATCAAGGGTTGTTCAATCGTCTGCTCCTTGAGCACCCGCAACTCCGCCTGACCGATGCCGTAGGCTGAGAGCACCCCCGCGTAGGGGTGAATATACACTTGCGGCATGCCCAGGGCTTCAGCAATTAAACAGGCATGTTGCCCCCCGGCACCGCCGAAACAGCAGAGGGTGTACTCGCGCACATCATGCCCCTGCGCCAGGGAAATTTTCTTAATTGCCTGTGCCATCCTATTCACGGCCACCTCAATAAAACCAGCGGCCACATCGGCAACACTGCGGGTATCCCCCGTGCTCCTGTAGATTTCTTGGCGCAGTTGAGCAAATTGCTGTTCGACGCTGTCGCGATCCAAGGGCTGTTGACCATCGGCCCCAAAAACAGCAGGGAAATAGGCAGGCTGAATTTTCCCCAACAGGAGATTGGCATCGGTAATTGTCAGGGGGCCACCACGACGATAGGCCGCCGGTCCGGGATTAGCGCCCGCAGACTCTGGCCCCACTTGGTAGCAACCCTGATCAAACCGCAAAATGGAGCCCCCACCGGCTGCCACCGTATGCACTGCCAAGAGGGGCGATCGCAACCGCACACCCGCAATCGTGGTTTCCTGCCACCGCTCATACTCTGGCCAAGGGGCATCAGAATTGTGACGATAGTGGCAGACATCGGTGGAGGTCCCCCCCATATCTAAACCAATTAGCCGCTCAATCCCTGCCGCTAAAGCGGTACGCACCACCCCCACCATCCCCCCCGCCGGTCCTGAAAGCAGACTATCCTTACCGCGAAAGCAAGAAGCCGCCACCACACCGCCATTGGACTGCATACAGTAAAGGGGAATCTCCCCCAGCTCCGCCTGCACCCCCTGAAGATAGCGATCCAGTACCGGCGACAAATAGGCATCGACAACCGTCGTATCACCGCGGCTCACCAGCTTAATGAGGCCACTCACCTTATGGGAAGCGGACACTTGGGTAAAGCCCATTTCCCTTGCCAAGGCTGCCACCTGTTGCTCATGCTCGGGGTAACGGTAGCCATGGACGAAGACAATGGCACAACTGCGGATACCTTGGTCATAGACCGCCGCCAGTTGCGGTTTCAGCGCCGCCAAATCAAGGGGGACGAGAATTTCCCCTTGGGCACTGACCCGCTCTTTGACTTCAATGACCTTGGTGTAAAGAGGCGGCGGTTGCTCAATGGCAAGGGCAAAGAGATCGGGGCGGTTTTGGTAGCCAATGGCTAGCGCATCCCCGAACCCTTGGGTAATGAGTAGAACCGTTGGCTCCCCTTTGCGCTCCAAAAGAGCATTGGTGGCCACCGTTGTCCCCAGTTTTACGATTTCAACGGCTTCACTGGGAATCGGTGCATCCGCTGCCAACCCCATGAGGGTACGAATGCCCGCTACCGCCGCATCGCGATACTGTTCTGGATTTTCCGAGAGCAGCTTGTGGACCACTATGTGGCCATCAGGGCGGCGGGCGACGATATCCGTAAACGTGCCACCGCGATCGATCCAAAATTGCCATTTACCTTGGACCTGATGAGTGCTCATTGAGGGTGATACTATCAGCGCTGCCAGCCGCAGAGAAACTCCCTAATGAAAGATGGAGGGGTTGAGATCACCACTGGTGGGCCTTCCCTCACTGTGAAAGCCATTGATCGTTTCCCCTTGGAGTCGTTGGTGATGCTGGCGAATCAGTTGAATCGTGCGGCTGACTTCCGCTGGAAAGATCACCACTAAGGATCCTTTGGGAGCGCGATCGAGGGCAAATTGAATCGCTGCCACCTCGTCATGGATGATGTCGTATTGCCGCTGGACACTGTGGTGATGTACCCCCCGCTCAATCCAATAGGCGGCATCGCCCCGAGGCCGGCCACGGGTATCATCATCTTCCTTAATGATGATCCAATCAAAAATTTTCGCCGAGAGTTCCCCCAGTTGCTCCAAGTCTTGATCGCGGCGATCGCCTGGTCCGCCAACGACACCAATGCGCTGCCCTGGCCATTTCTGGACAAATTCACCAATGGCTTCATACCCTGCTGGATTGTGGGCATAGTCCACCAAGACACTAAATTGCCCCAAATCAAAGAGGTTCATCCGACCGGGGGTTTGCTCCACCGAGGTTCGGAAGGTGGTCAAGGCGGCGCGAATATGCTCAATACTGATGCCTTGGGCAAAGGCCGCTAGACTGGCAGCGAGGGCATTGGCAATCATAAAGCTTGCTCGAGCGCCAAGGGTAATGGGCACATTTTCTGCCTGCTCAATGCGCAGTGTCCAGTCCCCTTTCAAAATTGAGAGGTAGCCATTTTCATAAACAGCGGCGAGTCCCCCCTGCTGGATGTGCTGCCGAATGATGGGATTGTGGGGATCCATCGAGAAATAGGCCACTTGAGCTTTGACTTGGCGTGCCATTGCCGCCACTAGGGGATCATCGGCATTCAACACAGCGTAGCCATTTGGCCAAGCAGATTCCACCACCACTGCCTTTAAGTCCGCCAACTGCTCAACGGTGTCAATATCGCCAAGGCCAAGGTGATCAGCCTGCACATTGAGCACCACCCCGACATCACAATGGTCAAAGCCCAAGCCGGAGCGGAGAATCCCACCTCGCGCCGTTTCGAGAACGGCGATCTCAACGGTGGGGTCCTGCAGGATCAGTTGGGCACTTTGGGGGCCGGTGGTGTCTCCTTTTTCCACCAGATAATCGCCAATATAGATGCCGTCTGTGGTGGTGTAGCCAACGGTTTGCCCCGTTTGTTTGCAGATATGGGCAATGAGACGGGTGGTGGTGGTTTTGCCATTGGTCCCCGTAATGGCAAAGATCGGGATGCGGCAAGGTGTTCCCGGTGGAAAGAGCATATTCAACACCGGTTCGGCAACATTGCGGGCAATCCCTTGGCTGGGGTTGGTGTGCATGCGAAAGCCAGGAGCGGCATTGACCTCGACAATCACACCGCCAACTTTAGACAGGGGCTGACTAATATCGGGGCTGACAACGTCAATACCAGCAATATCGAGGCCAATGATCCGAGCAGCCCGCTGGCAAATCCAAACATTTTCCGGGTGAATTTCATCAGTGCGATCGATGGCAATGCCACCAGTACTTAGGTTCGCCGTGGCCCGTAGATAACAAATTTCCCCCGGTTGCAAGACCGTATTCAGGGTATAGCCCTGTTTTTCCAGGAGTGTCCAAGTGTCGTGGTTGACTTCAATGCGGGTGAGGATATTATCGTGACCGTCTCCCCGTTGCGGGTCTTGGTTCGTTTTCTCAATGAGTTCTTCGATGGTGGAGTGGCCATCGCCAATCACATGGGCCGGCACCCGTTCAGCAACAGCAACCACTTTGCCATTGACCACTAGAACGCGGAAGTCGCGACCGGCATGATAGCGTTCCACAATGACGGATTTGGAGATGCTGCTGGCAATTTCAAAGGCTTCTTCGGCTGCTTCTAGGCTGTTGATGTCAATCGTAATCCCGCGACCGTGGTTGCCGTTGAGGGGCTTAATGACAATGGGATAGCCACCGATCTCCTCAATGGCCTCGGGGAGGTCTTCAATATAGCGGATGACGGTTCCCTTAGGCACGGGAATTCCCGCATCCTGAAGCAGTCGCTTTGCCCCTTCTTTGTCACTGGCGAGTTCAACTGCCAAGATGCTACTGCGATCGCTCAATGTGGCTTGCATCCGATGACTGCGGGCGCCATAGCCCAATTGAATAATCGAGCGACTGCTCAACTCAAACCAAGGGATGTTGCGGGCTTCGGCTTCGCGGACAATCGCTTCCGTACTCGGGCCAAGGGAGGCTTTTGCTTTCAACTCCCGGAGATCGGCGAGATCCTGATCCAGTTCTTGCTGGGGATAGGTACCCGTATCAATAATACTTTGGCACAGTCGCACTGCTGCTCGGCCGGCATAGCGGCCCGCTTCTTCCACTTGGTATTCATAGACCACTTGATACACCCCCGGCGTTGAGGTCTCCCGCGTGCGGCCAAAGCCAACGGGCATCCCTGCCAGTTCTTGGAGCTCGAGGGCAACATGTTCAACCACATGACCAAGATACGTACCTTCTCGGAGGCGGGTGAGAAAGCCCCCTTCGTGTCCGAGAGAACAAAAATGATTGTAAAGACTCGGCAAAACCCGCACCAACCCATCCACAAACCCAGAAATCTGATTGGAGGGGGTGTTGGCCACCTCTTCTAGATCTAAACGCATGACAATCAGCTTATGACGCCGAATGCTCCAGTAATTGGGACCCCGCAGCGTTTGTAATTTGAGAATCTTCATAGAAGAGTGGCTTTTTTAAGGACAACCTACCATTTTTAGTTTTGAGGGGAGTGACGCAATAAACTGTATCTTAAGCAACACTTTCCTGAAAACTTAATTGAGGGGAGGCAAAATGCACTTATGCTGCACTTGATGGGTGCGGAGATTGTAGCAGTCACCATCACTGAGGATATGTAGGCGCAAGTTGTAGATACTCAAAGGTTCGTTGACATCCACATGGGCATAGTTCGTGTAGCTGACATCCCGAGGATCAACAATAGTAACAGAGCCCCGACCCAGAACCCGCAGCGTACCATCGGCTTCAAACATGGCACAAGTATCTTCATCAATGCCAACACCTAGCTTGTCGGGATGAGCAGAAATGGCACTAATCAGGCGCGCCAAACGATTGCGGTTGTGGAAGTGCTGATCCACTAAAACATCGGGAAGAATACCCAAGCCTGTGGCCAAATCTACTAGGGAGCGGTTTGGGGCTTCATTGCTGCCCCCACTGGCAATCATGCACTCACCCAGGACAGCGGCACCGGCACTGGTACCCCCAAGGATGGATTTGCCTTCCCAGACTTGATGGCGCAATTGGTAGAGGAGGGGGGTTTCATCCAGCAGCGCCGATAAACGCAGTTGATCGCCCCCAGACATAAAGATTCCAGTACAGCGACTCAAACGAGCCAGCATCTCTTCCTGTTCGGCATCGGCGCGATCGCCGACCAATAGAATGTCCACTTCCCGCACGCCAATGTCGCGGAAAATATCGTGGTAGAGCCGCCCCATGGCATCGGGTTCACGGGAAGCAGAGGGAATAACGCCAATGACGGCATCTAGACCGCCAGCGCGTTGGCAAAAGGTGGTGAGAATTTGTCGCCCACGTACTTTGTCCTCCGCTCCCCCGATCGCCATCACTAAACCTTTGTGACCAGAATGTTGATGGGTCGTTTTGGAAATGGGGTCTAATTGCAACATAGGGTTACGGTGAATGAAACGTTCAATCGGCAGCAAGAATTGATGTATTTGCCAAGGTGAATGCCAATACCCCACTGTTGACACGGGGATTCTATACAGCATAATGCCAGATTAAAGAAAATGTTTAAGTTTCGATCAAGATTTGCAAAAATGCTTCATGTTCAGGAGTGGCAATTCCCTGTTATAGTCCCTGTAAGACAGTACCCCGATCATCGGTCCGTAATGGGCGGCCAACCAACGTTCGGGGAATTGGCGACTGCGGACAATCCCTTCGGTGTCAGCAGTGAGTGGCTGGTACTGCCCTGTGTCTAAAACCAGTGAATCTGGCGATCGTAGATAAACTAAAGGAAGTATTCCTGAACGCCATTGCGGCAGTCCACCCTGAGCTGATCAGGGAGGTTGAAGGCAGCACTGCTAGCGGCAATTTCAACCACCAGTTGCGGTGCGCCCTCGATATAACCCTCCTCGCTCGTGCGGCAGTCACCCCCGAGGCGGAGAATGGTATGGGTCTACGGTTCATTACTCCCACAAATCGTAGGAGGCACACCCAGTGTAACTGCTTTGTCAAAGCCCAGCCAACCATGATCGCGGTATGGGGCTGGTTGTGGCTGACGTGAACGGGAGAGGCTACGTAATAATTCCCTGAGTCAGTTCTGGTTTTTTGGGGTAAAGCCCCATAGGGCCGCTCAAACTCGGCTCGTGTCTGGCGATCGCTCTTTTCCAAGGGGGGCAGTTGCGCGGGGTATGGAATTGTCATGGCAGGCTGTTGGGGATTCTCCTGCTGCCTTTATCGGAGTTGTTGCATTCTGCGGCTATATTGTCGCTGCATGATCGGGGCAAGGGGGACAACGAAAGTGGTGCTGGGGATGCTTTCTAAGGGGGCGATCGCCGACGATGAAAGCCACTTTTGACTCCAGCGATGCCAACATCCCTGCGCTCCTAGAGCGAGAAGGAATAATTACTAGCACCAGGGGGGCAACCTATGGGCAATCCCGCACCCCCCTTAGGCCACATTCTCAAGCGGACTGGCAGTGGTCCAGGCAATCAGCCGAAACGACCATTGACGTAATCGGCAGTCTTCTGCTGCACAGGCTTCGTAAAAATAGACATGGTGTCGTTGTACTCCACCAGCTCGCCAAGGTACATAAAGGCAGTGAACTGGGAAATGCGAATGGCCTGCTGCATACTGTGGGTCACAATCAAAATCGTGACTTGATCCTTCAGCTCTGTAATCAGGTTCTCAATACTGACCGTTGCAATTGGATCCAAAGCAGAGGTAGGTTCATCAAACAAGATGAGCTCTGGGTTAGTGGCAAGGGCACGGGCAATACAGAGCCGCTGCTGCTGGCCCCCCGAAAGAGAGGTGCCCGGGTCTTTGAGGCGATCCTTCACTTCATCCCAGAGAGCTGCATTGCGGAGCGATCGCTCCACCACCTCATCAAGAACGGCACGGTTAGTGATGCCACGGATGCGCAGGCCGTAGGCAACATTCTCGTAAATCGACTTAGGGAAAGGGTTTGGTTTTTGGAAGACCATGCCGATCTGCATGCGCACTTCAATGGGATCCATCTGCAAAAGGTTACGCGGGTTTTCATCCCCTAACCAGATTTCCCCCTCGTAGCGATTGCCAGGATACAGATCGTGCATGCGGTTAAAGCAGCGCAGCAATGTGGTCTTGCCACAACCTGAAGGGCCGATCAAAGCTGTGACTTGCTTTTCATAAACCGGTAGATTAATATTCTTCAGGGCTTTGTTACCGCCGTAGTAAAAATTTAAGTCGCGCACTTCAGCCAGCTTTTTTAAAGGCTGTTTTGTTGGCGAAGCTCCCTGTCCTTGATCGGTTTGTTTTACCATTTGATGCTCTTCCTAAAACGATAACGAAGGTAAATGGCCATCGCATTGACGCCCAAAGTCAGCACAAGCAAGACAATCCCTGCTGCAGCTGCATTCACCTGAAACTCTTCCTGGGGGCGTGATACCCAGTTAAACATTTGAATGGGTAACACCGTAAAGGGTGACCAGAGCCATTTGAACGAAACGTAGGGAAACTCCCCCTTTAGTGGCGCGTCAGGCAAAAAAGTGATAAAAGTCAACGCACCGATAGTGACAAGTGGCGCCGTTTCTCCCAAGGCCCGCGACACCCCCACGATCACACCAGTGAGAATCCCACCCATGGAGTAGGGCAAGATGTGATCGGCGATGGTTTGCCAACGGGTGGCCCCCACAGCATAGGCACCCTCACGAATACCTTGGGGAATCGCGCGAATCGCTTCCCGTGTGGCGACAATGATCACCGGTAAAATCAACAAGGCTAGGGTGCAGCCAGCGGTCAGAATACTTTCACCCCACTTGAGGATATAGACAAAGAACCCCAGGGCCAACAGGCCATAAATGATGGAGGGAACACCAGCCAAATTGGTGATGTTGATTTCAATGAAATCAAGCAGCCAATTCTTCGGCGCATACTCCTCAAGGTAGATGCCCGCTGCCACTCCTAATGGTACAGCAACAACAATTGTAACCAGAATAACCAGTAAGCTACCTACCCATGCGGTTAAAATCCCTGCTTCAGCAGGATCTCCACTGGGAGGTGACGTGAAAAACTTCCAGTTCAGTATAGGAGCCCCCCGCAGGAGCAAATCTCCTACCAGCAGTACCAGTGTCAGCAGCGCAATGGCGATAGAAAAAAGGCCAAGGAAAATAAAAAACTTTTCCCAGCGCGTCCTTGCCTTTACAGAGGCTCGAATCGCCAAAGGGTTCCGCAGCATGTCAATCATTTAGTACACCTCCCGATAGCGGCGGCTAATAAAGTAACCGGCCACATTCATGAGGAATGTCACAAAAAAGAGCATGATTCCCGCTGCAAAAATAGACTGGTACTCCAAGGAACCATGGGGCAAGTCTCCAAGACTCGCCGAGACGATAAAAGCCGTTGTGGTTGCAGCGCCTTCAAGGGGATTGAAGGTAAATTTGGGTTGCAAACCAGCAGCCACAGCAACAATCATTGTTTCACCAACAGCCCGTGCCAAACCCAAGATGTAGGCTGCAATCAAGCCTGAGGTTGCCGCAGGCAATAGTACTCGCAGGGCTGTTTGTAGGCGAGTTGCCCCCATGGCGTAGGAGCCTTCCCGTAAATGGCTAGGAATCGCTTGTAGGGCATCCTCAGCCATACTCATAACGTAGGGAATGACCATCAAACCAACCACAATGCCCGCCCCCAGCATATTAAATCCGGGGAGCTCGTAGTATTCCCATGGTTCTTTCCCCGGTTCATACCATTTCTGCACAGCCAGAATGATTTTTTGTAGCAGGGGTGTAACAAATAGGAGGGCAAAATAGCCATAGACCACTGTCGGCACCGCCGCCAGTAGTTCCAAAATCGGCTTTAGAATTTCTCGCACCTTGGCAGGGGCAAACTCACTGAGATAGATGGCACCAATTGTCCCGAAGGGAATTGCAACAAGGCTAGCAATAACGCAGGTCGTAATAGTTGCCGATAGCAGTGCCCAAACACCAATAGTAACCGGCTCAATTAAGGGGGACCACTCTGTAGTTGTTAAAAATTCTGCAAGGGCAGCTACTAGAGATTCGTGATGAATCTCGATCACTTTTTCGAAGAAGACTGCCGTCTCGCTAAAGAGGATGTAGATGATAACGGTAGTGATCGCTACGGAAGAGAAGGCCGCCACAAAGAGGAGACTGCCGATAATTCGCTCTACCCAGATGCGCTTTTGCCTAGCCTTTGCCGGAATAGGCAGTTCAATGCGTGGAGCTAAAGGTTGATCAGCCATAGGTGGAATTTTGAAACGGCAAACGGGGAAGAAAGCGCAAGTCTTTTTTTCTTCCCCTGATCTTAGACTACTCCTTGGCCTCTCGACTCAGCAACTGCTTGATGGTGAGACCCACTGCCTCTTGACCGCCAAAAACTGTGCCAATGCGATTCCTGTTGAAGTTGGCCAGAATCGTCTTGTAGGCACTAGTGGGAAGAGGAACATACTTAACTTTCTTTGCCATTGCAACGCCATTGTTCAGGTAGTAGGTGATAAATTTTTTCACCTCAGGACGTTGTGCAGCTTTGGCGTTGACATAGATAAAGATGGGCCGGGAGAGGGGTTGATAGGTACCATCAATCACTGTTTTCTCAGAGGGCGCCACCGGACCTTTGCCATTGTCAATGCTCACGGCTTTAAGCTTATTTTTGTTTTCCGCATAGTAGGCATAGCCGAAGTAGCCCAGGGCTCCCCGTTCACGGGATACCCCTTGGACGAGGACATTATCATCCTCACTGGCAGTGTAATCCTTACGACTAACTTTGGACTTGCCGTTGATGGCCTCGGTGAAGTAGTCAAAGGTACCGGAATCCGCCCCTGCACCAAAGAGTTTCAAGGGGATATTCGGAAAGCCTTGGCGCACTTGGCTCCAGTTGTTGATTTTAGAGTTTGGCTCCCAAATCCTTTTCAATTCAGCAACAGTCAGACTTTTAGCCCATGTATTTTGGGGGTTCACCACCACAGTGAGCGCATCATAGGCAACGGGCAGCTCGATATACTGGATGCCAGCTGCTTTACAGGCTGCCATCTCTTTTGCCAAAATGGGCCGGGAAGCGTTGGAGATATCGGTTTCCCCGCGGCAGAACTTCTTGAAGCCACCACCGGTACCGGAAATACCTACGGTAACACGGATTTTGCCCCCTTCAGCTTTTTGAAAAGCTTCGGCAGCCGCTTCAGTAAGGGGATAGACCGTGCTAGAGCCATCAATACGAATCGTGGGAGTTCCCTGAGACAAGGCAGCGGGTATCAGGCTAGCGGAAAAAGCCGCCACAGCGGCAAGGACCCCCAGAGGGGCATAGCGTTTTGCAGATGTCAACATGGTAATGTTTCCTAGCGGAGTAAACAACGCTTTACGGTGTAGAGTAGTTTCGGGGTGGCGGTTACCCACAGGTTTCCAAGGGGTAAGCCGCTGCAATATCCCCATTGCCAGCATAGTCAAAAGACTTAGGGGATGAAGTTAAGAGAAGGTAAAAGTTTGTTTAAAATGCTCTTGCATGTTGGGGATCAACCCTTTGTGCCCGCAAGATCACTTATCTGCTGGGTTCAGTTTAGACCTTCAATCTGGGCGAGGGAGACATTCTAAGGATTGTTTGCAATGCCGTCATTCATCTCTAAAATCTATCAGTGGCAGGGCTTTTCCTGTGCCTATCGCTTCAGTTCTCAAACAGGACGCTCCCCCATTCTCTTTATCCATCCCGTGGGCGTGGGGCTCTCTGGGCAGTTTTGGGACCGCTGTGTCAGCTATTGGCAATCTCAAGGGGCAACTTATTCATTTTACATTCCTGATTTACTGGGCTGCGGCCAGAGTGACTTGCCCCATTGCGCCTATTATCCGGAAGATTGGGCAGCTCAGTTACATTTCCTGGTCACATCTGAGATCCGGCAACCAGTGATCCTCGTTGTTCAAGGGGCATTGTTTCCCGTAGCGATGGAGCTGGTACATTTTGATCCCCAACTAGTAAGAGCACTGATCCTCAGTGGCCCACCTGCGCCTGCTTTGGTGTCTGAAAATACTGAGCCGAGGTGGCAGAAGGTGCGCTGGAATCTTTTTGACTCGCCGTTGGGTCGCGCCTTCTATCTCTATGCGCGTCAGAAAAGTTTTCTGCGTCGGTTTTCAATCAATCAACTGTTTGCGAAGGGGGAGGATGTGGATGAGGAATGGCTGGGAATGCTGGCGGCGGGTGCTGCTGATCTTGAGAGTCGCCATGCCGTGTACTCTTTCCTCTCGGGGTTTTGGCGGCGGGATTACCGTCAGAAAATGCGGGATATTCGTCAACCAGTGCTTGTGGTGATGGGGGATCAAGCCTCTAGTATCAGTCGCGATGGTGGGGCTGAATCGCCTGAAGAACGCCTAGAGTTTTACGCCAAGACATTTCCCAATGTGCAAGGGGAGGTCATTCCGGGGCGCAATGTCCTGCCCTATGAGTCAACCCCTGCCTTTGTGGAGGCGTGTCAGGCCTTTCTGTGTGCCCAAGCTCTCTAAAGCCAACCGCGCAGCCTATAGATGAGAAGACCTTGATATTCCCGCAGGGCAATGGTGGTGATGTCCACGTTGTAGGGATTGGGGATCAGGCTAAGGAGCAGGTTTTGCCAGGTGGGCGATCGCGCGATCGTCGGGTACCGATAGTCCGTTGGCGCCGGGATCACATCCATCCCTAAGCGGCGAAAAATGGCGACGGCGCGGGGCATGTGGTAGGCGGATGTCACCAGGAGCAACTTCCCCTGCATTTGATGCTTCTCAAGAAGCGCTTTGACGTTCACAGCATTTTGGTAGGTATTCAGGGAGCTGGTCTCCAGCAGGATCTTGTCCCTTGGCACGCCACAGGTGGTCGCAATTTCTGCCATATCCACGGCTTCTGCTTGCTGAAAGGTTTCGCCGAGCCAGTTAATACGCCCCCCACTGAGGATTAGGTAGGGGTCAGAGCCCTGACGGAAGAGGTGAGCACCGTAGAGAATGCGATCGCCCCCTTCCGTGACTTCTACCCAAGGTCGCGGCGCCGTTTGTGGGACCACAGCCCCACCGAGAACAACGATCGCAGCCGCTTTGGGCATCGGATGAGGGGGTAAATACTGCCGCTCTAGGGAAGCAATCAGGGTTGCGGCTACATAGTCATTCCCACTCAGGAGCAAAATAGTTAGGGCAATCACCAGGGCGATCGCCGCCTGTTTTGGGGCACGCCAAAAGCGCACAATGGCAAAAACTAGCGCCCAACAGGCCAAAGGCAATGGATACAGCAGGGGTGGCAGCAATTTCGATAGCAGTAGATCCATTCCCTTAGCGAGTGCGCTCCATCTGAATGCGGTAGCGTTCTTTCTTGGTGAGTTGAATTTCTTGAATCCGCAGTTGTCCTTTGCCGCGGATGGCAATGAGGTCGTTGACCTTAAGGAGATACCGCGGTTGCTGCACCACCTGCCAGTTGACTCGTACCAGTCCTTGGCTAATCCACTCGCTCATTTTACTGCGGGAAACCCCGAAGCCGGCTGAGGCTACCGCATCCAAGCGCAATGATGCTTCGACGGTACTGAGGGATTTCCGTTGGGGAGGCGCTACGGCCAGTTCTGACCAGTCACAGAGATCAACGGTCACTGGTACTGTGCGCACTTGCTTTAACTCTTTTTGTAGGGTGGAGACTTTCTCAGGGATGAGAATAACCTGTGCCCCCCGTTCTCCCAAGAGAATCACATCCCCATAATCCCCTTCATCGAGACCGACACTGGCGATCGCGCCCTCAAAATCACTGTAGGTGGCTGGATCGAAGAGAAAGTTGCCTGTGATTCGCCCTAAGGCAAGGGGGGGCTGTTGCCCCTCAAGGGGAAGTTCGACGGGGGCGATCGCCAACCGACAGCGTTCTGCTTGAGGATAACCTCCCCAGGCCAGGCCATGGACATCGGCTCGTTGCTCAAGGACGCCCAGTGCCTCCACCACCCGATCCGGGGGCAAAAAGAGGGTGTGCACCACCGACCAAGTTTTAATGGCTGTGTCAAGGGCGGTCTCTAGGTCAACCATTTAGGCCTCAAGAAATTCCGGCAGTTCCAGCCACTGAGCCAAGTGGGCTTTCACCTGTTGGCAAAATTGGGGGCGATCGCCAAATTTCTCAGTGCGGATGGTTTTGCGCTGTGCATCCAAGGTCCAGCCGTAGTCACTGCTGAGGCGGATTTTCCCCTGCCAGTCGGCAATCGAAAGGATTAACCGCGGTGCTGGACTATTGTCAACCCCCTTGACTCGAAAGACATAGTTAAATGTGTTCTGCTTGGCAGCCGCAACCGTCGAGGCTTGCCCAAACCGCTCATACAAGCGCGATCGCACCCGCTCCACCAATGCCGCATCGCCTAAATCTTCTAGGGTGCGCATGGCCAATGTCAGGGCAAAATAAAACTCTTCGACAGGAATAAACTCCAGTTCCATGCAGCTTGCCAAGACTCTCTTCAAAATAGTACACTAGTTAGCTGTGTCTAAAATAGGGCAAGGCTATGCCAAAGCTAAAAACACGTCGCGCTGCTGCCAAACGATTTCGGACAACGGGCAGTGGTAAGTTTGTCCGCCGCAAGGCCAACAAAAATCACTTACTCGAACATAAGGGGAGCGATCGCAAGAATCGTCTTTCCCATAAAGCCCTGGTTGATCCACGGGATGTTGAGCGAGTATCGCTGATGCTTCCCTATGCTTAATTAATAAATTCTCAGTTTTTTCAAGGGTGAAGTTGAACTATGGCAAGGGTTAAGCGGGGTAACGTTGCCCGCAAACGGCGTAAAAAAATTCTCAAGCTCGCCAAGGGCTATCGGGCAGGGCACTCGAAGCTCTTCCGCACGGCTAATCAAGTCGTCATGAAGGCCCTGTGCAATGCCTATCGCGATCGCCGGCGGCGCAAACGGGATTTTCGGCGGCTCTGGATTGCCCGCATTAACGCTGCTGCGCGTCAATATGGCATGAGCTACAGTCAACTCATGGGGGCCCTGAAAAAAGCAGATATTCAACTGAATCGTAAAATGCTGGCTCAATTGGCGGTGCTGGATGCCCCTGCCTTTGCCACTGTCATTCAGACGGCTCGCGCCCTTTAGAACCCGCTCTAGGCATGATCGCCGCTTTTCAATCCCCCGGTGCCACCCTTGAGTTAGGGTTTATTACCCTGCGGTGGTACGGGTTGTTG
This sequence comes from Thermosynechococcus vestitus BP-1, assembly GCF_000011345.1. Lineage (NCBI taxonomy): Bacteria > Bacillati > Cyanobacteriota > Cyanophyceae > Acaryochloridales > Thermosynechococcaceae > Thermosynechococcus > Thermosynechococcus vestitus. The sequence continues at coordinate 2,239,453 of NC_004113.1, read as the reverse complement.
ATTGCTGTCGCCGTTTTTATTGGCATTTGGCTAAGCCAACGTCTAGCACGCCAGCGGCAGATTGATCCTGAGCAGATTGCGGATCTATCCATTTGGCTTGTGGTTGCGGCTATTCCCGCTGCACGGCTCTATTATGTCGCCTTTAACTGGGGCTTTTATCAAAAACACCTAGATCAAGTGGTTCAAATTTGGAAAGGGGGCATTGCGATTCACGGTGCCATCCTAGGTGGCATAGTGGCGATGGCTATCTTTACCTATGTGCAGCGGCTTTCCTTTTGGCAAGTGGCGGATGTTGTTGCCCCTTCATTGATTTTGGGACAGGCCATTGGTCGCTGGGGTAATTTTTTCAACTCTGAGGCGTTTGGTGCCCCCACGGATTTGCCCTGGAAACTCTATATTCCTGTGCCGCAGCGTCCCCCTGAGCTAATTAACACAGCCTATTACCACCCCACGTTTCTCTATGAGTCCCTTTGGAATGTTGGGGTTTTTCTTCTCCTGTTGTGGCTCTTTCGTCAACCTCGCTATCAAAAACCGGGGACCCTCTTGATGGTCTATGCCATTGCCTACAGCTTGGGGCGCTTTTGGATTGAGGGGCTACGCATGGATAGTCTGATGTTAGGCCCCCTGCGAATTGCCCAAGTGGTTAGTTTGGTCGCGATCGCCCTGGGATCTTGGGGACTCTTTCGCCTGTATTACCAAGGCAAGCCCTTACCAGATTGGCAAACCCCCTAGGCCATAACTTCATCGGCAAAGCTTTGCCAGCGTACAAAGTGAAAGGGGCCGGCTACGGAGCCCCAAACGTGCTCGTCGGTTTCTGGATCTCGTCCGCGATCGTGGCTAATGAAGCGATCGCCATCAATTTCAAAGGTGCTATCGAGATAGGTTTCCCGTCCCTTACGCACGACTTTACAGGCTTTTCCCGGCTCCACTTCACCGCGAAAACTATGTCCTGTCCAGTAGGTGAGCATATTGCAGCCACAGAGGAGTTCAAGATCATCGGCTGTCATGGCCTGAAGCCGCTGGCGATCGCGAGCTGCCCCAAAGAAGCGTTTTTCATCCTTGAGCACATAATTTTTAATGACAATGTGATCATTAGCGGGCATTAGTTCCAAAACCCGTGTACGGTAGGGAACGCTGAGGAGATAGTCATAGGCCTGTTCCACATAAAGGGCAATACCCTCCAGAACACCCCTGGGAAGGGGGCGCATACAGACCCGAATATGGGCATAGAAGGGAGGATTCTCAAAGGCTTGCGCTTGGTTACTAAAATCCGCCGCCATCCAACGGCCAAGAGTCAACACATCGGTTGCGTGTGTCATGCTCCACAGGTGCCTTACAACAGTTCTTTTTTCACACTAACGGATTGCGGGACCTTCTTCATCCCCAGGCCCTAAGTTATCCGCAATAATGCCTGAAGGAGTCCCTCCAGGGTATGCTCTGTTGCTTCAGTGTCCACTCGTCCCAAGAGTTCACGGCACGTTTGGGAGGTTTGCGGCCCGATACTAGCAATCTGCACATTCTGAAGTAACTCTGCCGCCTGAGGGCCCACTAATTGGCAAAAGTGTTTCACCGTCTTAGAACTGGTAAACGTGACTATATCCACTTGACCCGCTTGCAGCGCTGCTAAGACTGGGGCATCAACAGTTTGGGGGCAGCGTGAATTGTAGGCGGGCACCTCAACAACCTCAGCCCCAGCCGCCGTGAAGGCCTCCCCTAGAACGGGTCGTCCGCCCTTTTCAACCCGTGGAAAAAGAAAACGCAACCCTGCAACGGGCTCTGGGAATTCTACTACGAGGGCATCGGCGACAAATTCCCTGGGGGTGAAGTCAGCCACTAGGCCGTAACGGTTAAGGGTTTGGGCAGTTTTTTCACCGACGACAGCAATCTTCAGGCCTGCGAGGGCACGGCTATCCTTGCCATGACTGTGTAACCGTTTCATAAAAAACGTAACGGCATTGTGGGAAGTCAGAATTAGCCAGTCAAAGGTATCGAGTTGTGCCAGGGCCTGATCGAGGGGCTGCCAAGAACTGGGAGGCACGATTTCCAGTGTCGGCATTTCTAAAACGGTGGCACCGGCGGCTGTCAGTTGTTGAGTAAAATCACTTGCTTGGGCTGCCGCACGAGTGACGAGAATGGTTTTGCCGTGGAGTGCAGACATCGATGATGGGGAAATCCTTAAAAATTCAGGGAAGACCAGATCTAGACTAGCCAAAGGGTAGCGTTTTCGGGCGATCGCCCCAATGACAACGACTGCAGGAGCCATGTCTGGAAACTGCGGCGACTGCAGATAGCTCTCTAGGGTGCCAAACCAGAATTGTTGCTGGGGTTGCCCAGCCCACTGCAGAATCGCCAATCCCTCCGTGGGCGATCGCCCCTGCCGCAGCAATGCCTCGGCAATATATCGCAGGGAACGGGTGGCCATCAAAAAAATCAGCGTCTCCATTCGGGCGATCGCTGGCCAAGGAAGTGTCTCTGGCGCATGCCCCGACAGAATAGCTACGGACTGACTCACGTCCTTTGCTGTCACACAGATACCAGCCAATAAAGGTGCCGCCAGCGCTGAAGACACCCCTGCAATCACCACCGCCTCTAAACCTGCCCCCAAGACAGCCTCAAGTTCCTGATGCAAACGGCCAAACAGCCCCGGATCGCCACTTTTGAGGCGAACAACCCGCTGATACTGCTGGCCGTAGGCCACTAAAAGGCGGTTGATTTCCAATTGGGGAATGGCCTCAGCTCCTGCGCGTTTGCCCACCGCCACCCGTAAGCAATCAGCGGGGGTGAGTTCAAGAAGGCTAGGGGAGAGCAGGGCATCATAAAGAACCACCTGCGCTTGCTGTAGGCAGGTCCATGCTTCGAGTGTGAGAGAGCTAGGGGTACCTAACCCCGCACCCACAAAATAGACCGTCAATGACTACCCTTGGCTGCGTTGCAGGAAGATCATTGGGTTAACAGCACCCTGCCCTTGGGGATGCACTTCAAAGTGGACGTGGGGGCCTGTGCTGCGGCCAGTACTGCCCATTTCAGCAATCTGCTGCCCCTGCTCAACGTATTGACCCACACGTACCAAGTTGCGATGGTTGTGGGCGTAGAGCGTCAGCGTCCCATCGGCGTGGCGAATTTCCACAAGATTGCCGTAGCCACCAGAGTTCCACTGGGAGTAGGTGACCACACCGGCGGCAGCAGCATAAATGGGCGTGCCAATGGGAGCTGCAATATCAATCCCCCGGTGCATCCGTCCCCAGCGGGGGCCAAAGCCAGAGGTCAACACCCCCCGCGCCGGCCAAATAAAGTTCGTAGTTAGGCTTGGCAGGAAGCGATCGGCGTTGGGTAGAGGGGGTAAGTCAAGAGAACTAGGTAACGGTGGACTGATAATTGAGCGTGCCACCTTGACGGGCACAGGGGGCGCAATGGGTTGTACAGCGGCAGGGGGGGGTGCCGTTACCGTTGTTATTTGCGGGCGCCTCACAACGCTGGGCTGGGGTAGAGCTGGGCGAGCAGGGGTTTGCTGGATGGCAAGCAGAGCAGGATTGGTGCGACGCTGCCGCTCAGAAGCACGCCCAAAGGGGACAGACCCTAGGGTTGAAGTGGCAGCAGGTGCTGCTGAGGGGTTGACAAATGCCACCCGCTCGGAGAGTTGCGTGGTTTCCCCCTCGGCGAATTGTGGTTCAACGTTGGCCGTCGTTTGTTCCAAAGAGCCCCCTATCCCAAAGGGGGTATCAATGGCCAAGGAAGCAACAACAGAGGTGGTGGCTTGAGTCACCAAATCTGCCAAGCTATTGGTGCGAACCCGACGATCCACCACTTTGAAGGTGGGTTCCAATGGGCGACTGAGGCGGTCAAAGGCAGCAGCGGTAGAGAGGGTCAGCGCTGGTCTGCTCAGGGGGAGGGGCGCAAAACTCATCTGCGGCTGGATAGCGCGTTGCCATGCCCCTTGGCTAACCCCCAAGAGGACGTCGGTTTTGTCGGCGGATAAAAGATTTTCAAATTCAGCAGGGGAGTCTTGGCTTTCGGTGCTAAAAAGAGAGGGCCTGCTGAGAGATTCGGGGCGAACGTCCTTTGAACCCAGATCGTTCGCAAGAGTAGTCAGATCAAGGGCGTGGGTAGGCTGAATCAGAACAAAGGTACCTAGCAGGGGCAGATAGGAACAAAGGGAGCGCAGCGAAGGACCAAGCATAGCAGCAGACCCAAGAGGTGCATCCTGAGAGGCGGTAGGGGTAAAACTATCGTTGCTCAAGGTAATCCTCCTCGCACACAAAATCTACAGTGATTCGACAAAGCGGTGAACTGAGAACACACATCATGAGCAATCCTTCAAGGTAGCCGGAGGCCACTCGCCGCATCTATGCCTAAAACTGTCCCAATCTGTTGTTGATGCAAAGGGTGTTTTGGCACCACGACGAAACTTCTAGGTGACTTTACCCAATCCCCAACCAAATGACAAGCCTTCCTCCCCACCTTGCTTTGCTATCTCTGGGGGATGAATTATCTGCTGTAAAACAAAAATATGAATTTCCTACCTGCTGGCTAATAATCAAAAAGCCTGAATTTATCACGACTTGAGCTGGATTAATGCCCGCGAAAGAAAAATCCTTATTGCCAATAAATGAATAAGTAAAGCAAAGTTAGCTAATCAGTATGTATAATTTTTTTTAATCAATTAAGTCAGTTGATATCCTTACTTATCGTTGGTCGTCCCATCAAAATTGTCCTATAACACTTGTGCCAAATTGAGGTAAAAGTGGCACATATTCATCTTTACTCCTAGGGACAATCAAAGCAAGCTTGCTTGGTAAAATAAACGAGTTTGTAACGATTTTTGGCGATCGCCCTTCTGATGGAGCTTTGTCCCCATGACTTACCACAAGCTGTGGTTTCAACAAACAGCGAGCCACCTCAAAGTCTTGCGCCCTTTTCCTCCATTTAGTGTTGTCCAAAAGTTCATTCGCGAATATCTCCCCAACCTCATTGACTATATGGATGGCCAAGGATTAGATCTCAGGGATCCACGGCACTGGTGGGAGAGTATCCACATTGATGCCATTTTGGAATTAGAAAATAGCCAGGGGGAAACCCTGCGGGTCGCCGCTGGAATTATTGAGCAGTGGCGCAATGCCAACGCCGCCTTACGGCTGATTACAACCCCTGCAATGGCCAAGCTGCGGCGCGAGTCCCTCAATGTCAGCCAGCATTGGCTTTTTTATGTCTCAAGCCGTAGGCCTTATCCAGAGTCCCTGTGGATTGATGTGCTCTATGGGCAGGCGGACACGCCCCCCACAGAAACAGGCTGCACCATTATTGAAGTGACAGCACCGGAGGCTTAGCGGGTAGGTAGCCCACTGCGAGAATGTCCTCGCCCACGGTTTGCCAAGTCACGTCCTCTAGGTACAAGGCCTCATGCATCTTGGTCAAGCCTAAATCGGCCACTGGGGTGGGGGCATCGAAGCCACCGATAATTTTTGGCGCAATAAATGCCCACACCTTCTGTACCATGCCTTCGGCGATCGCTGCCGCTGCGAGGGAACCGCCACACTCCCAAAGCGCTGTCATGATGCCCCGTTGATGAAGCAGTGCCATAACGGCAGTCGGTGTTAGGGGCTCGCGGTGGACCACCTCCACACCCCGTGCCTGCAATTGGGGAATGAGGGGATGCTGGGGCGAAGCGGAAGTAACCACCAAGGTCGCCGCTGCGGTTGTGTCCCACAAAGAGGCATCCGGTGGCAGATCAAGGGTACGGCTCATGACCACCCGTAGGGGATTGTGCCCATGGCGTGAGGTCAAGAGGGGATTATCTAGACGCACGGTATTGCCCCCCACAATGACAGCATCGCATTCAGAGCGCAGTTGATGCACCATGGCGCGTGCGGCTTCGCCACTCACCCAGAGACTATGACCCGCCCTGGAGGCAATTTTGCCGTCGAGGGTCATGGCGTACTTCAAAATGCCAAAGGGACGCTGGTAGCGCACCCGATGGACAAACGCTTCGTTCAGGCGTTGACAGTCTGCTTCCCGCACGCCAACAGTGACTTCTATGCCCGCTGAGCGCAGCCGCTCTACCCCTGCTCCGGCCACTTGGGGATTCGGATCAATCATGCCCACCACCACCTTGGGAATACCCGCGGCAAGAATTGCCTCAGTGCAGGGGGGAGTGCGGCCATAGTGGTTGCAGGGCTCAAGGTTGACGTAGAGGGTGGCCTTGCTCAGGAGGGGGCGATCGCTCTCGCTGACACTGCGCAGGGCAAAGACCTCGGCATGGGGTTCCCCCGCCTTGGGATGAAATCCCTCCCCAATGACCCGTCCCTCCGCCACAATCACACAGCCGACGAGGGGATTCGGAGCCGTACGGCCTTTGGCCCGAGCCGCTAACTCAAGGCAGCGCCCCATATACTGGGCATCAATCGTGGCTATTTCCTCCACAACGGGGGCTGAGCGCATCAGCAAGAATTAACGTTCGTGTTCGGTTTCCGAGGAATGCTTCGGCAGTTGCTCCGCCTCTGGACATTCATCGGCAATGGCTAGCTCTGCATAGCCTCGGGGAACTGCTGCGAGCCGCCGTGAAATGGAGCCAATACTTTCGATATTGACGATCTCTTCCCAAGCACACACTTCGTCGTCTTCCTCCGTTTCGTAGCGGATGGTAACCACATTCCCTTCGATGTCCACAATGCGTGCTCGGTCAATCAGGCGTTGTTGATCCCGCAAGTAAATCCAGACTTCTTGGCCGTCGGTATAGAGTTGATAAAGCTTGCGGTGTAACATAGAGCGGTCTCCTTCTCGGAATTGGGCGTAGCAACAGTTAATAAGCTGTGCTGCAACCTCTTGCCTGTCATCTTACCGCTAGAATCCACGAGATGAGCAGCGGTAAAGGTGAGGCGGGGGGACTGAGGGTGTCCATCTCGGTGTAGCGATCGCGCAGCACAGGGGAAAGAGGGATTCTGACGGTCTGGGGCAGATCTCGTACAATCGAATAAGCGTAACAAAGGGTAAATAATCCGTTACTATAACGCTATTCATTTATTCTAACCAGTGCGGAGTCGTTCAAACGGCATGGGCAAAATTGTTGGCATTGATCTGGGGACAACCAATTCCGTCATTGCTGTGTTGGAAGGGGGAAAACCCGTTGTGATTGCCAATGCAGAAGGCTCCCGCACCACCCCCTCTGTGGTGGCCTTTGGCAAAGATGGCGAGCGCCTTGTGGGGCAGTTGGCACGGCGACAGGCGGTGCTCAATCCCCAAAACACGTTCTATGCCGTGAAGCGCTTTATTGGCCGTGAGTATAGTGAACTTACGGCTGAATCCAAGCGGGTACCCTATACGATTCGCCGCGATGAATCGGGAAAAGTGCGTATCAAGTGCCCACGGCTGCAACGGGAATTTGCCCCCGAAGAAATTTCAGCCATGGTCTTGCGCAAGCTGGTGGAGGATGCCAGCCGCTACCTAGGGGAACCCGTCACTGATGCGGTGATTACTGTCCCCGCCTACTTTAATGACTCGCAGCGGCAAGCCACCCGTGATGCTGGACGTATTGCGGGTCTCAATGTGCGGCGGATTATCAATGAACCCACCGCGGCCGCCCTAGCCTATGGTCTCGATCGCCAGCAGGAACAGACGATTCTTGTTTTTGACCTGGGCGGTGGTACCTTTGATGTTTCCATTCTCGAGGTCGGTGATGGCGTCTTTGAAGTGAAGGCCACCAGCGGCGATACCCAACTGGGGGGCAATGACTTTGATAAGTTGATTGTCGATTGGCTAGCCGAAGATTTCCTCGCTAAGGAGGGCATTGATTTACGGCGCGATCGCCAGTCGCTGCAGCGGCTTACTGATGCTGCCGAAAAAGCCAAAATTGAACTTTCTGGCCTCCTGGAAACCAATATCGATCTGCCCTTTGTCACCGCCACGGCAGAGGGGCCAAAACACATTGAAACCACCCTCAGTCGTCGTCAATTTGAAGACCTTAGCCAAGGCCTACTGCAACGGCTGCGCTATCCGGTCGAGCAGGCCCTCATGGACGCCCATTTAACCCCCAGTCAAATTGATGCCGTGGTTCTGGTGGGGGGTGCGACGCGGATGCCCATGGTGCAGGATCTCGTGCGGCAGATGATTGGCCGTGAGCCCAAACAAAATGTCAACCCAGATGAAGTGGTGGCCGTCGGTGCCGCGATTCAAGCGGGGATTCTCGCAGGGGATGTGAAAGATATCCTGCTTTTGGATGTAACGCCCCTTTCCTTAGGGGTGGAAACCATTGGCGGCGTGACTAAGGTGCTGATTCCCCGCAATACAACGATTCCGGTGCGTCGCTCCGATATTTTCTCAACCTCAGAAAATAACCAAAGCCAAGTGGAAATCCACGTGGTTCAGGGGGAGCGGGAACTGGCAGCACACAATAAATCCTTGGGACGCTTTAAGTTAACGGGAATTCCGCCCGCGCCTCGGGGGGTGCCCCAGATTCAAGTGTCCTTTGACTTGGATGCCAATGGCCTGCTCCAAGTGGTGGCCTTGGATCGCTTTAGCGGTCGTGAGCAAAGTGTGGTCATTCAGGGGGCATCAACCCTGAGTGAAGAGGAAATTCAGCAGATGCTCTTGGATGCTGAATCCAATGCAGCGGGCGATCGCCAGCGGCGGGCACGCATTGAGAAGCGCAACCGTTCCCAGGATTTGATTAACCGAGCCGAACGCCAATTGCGGGAAGCGGCTCAGGAATTTGGCTATCAGTTTGCCGCTGAGCAGCGCCGTGGTATTGAGGCCCTAGTGCGGCAATTGCAGGAGGCCATTCGCAATGAGGACGATCGCCAGATTGACCTCACCTATGCTGCCCTTGAAGAGCGGCTCTACGACTTTATCCGTCAACTGCGCCTGCGGGAAGAGGAGGCGGAAGACGATGAAGAGGTCTTTAAGCTGCCCAACCTGCGGGAAGCGGTGAATAAAGGTCTGGATGTGGTGCGGGGTCGAGAGCGGCGGCGCGATGATGATGAGGATGAGTGGGCTGAGCCGCCCCGGACACGGCGTTCCCGCAGCTACTCCCAGCGCGCTGATTCAGCCCCGTGGGACGATTGGGACGACGACTGGTAGGGCTTTTTGGCATTCTTTGCGGCAACTGTGAGTGTAGATTAGGACTGTCGATGCGTAATTTTCGAGATTACTACCAGCTTTTGGGCGTGGATCGCGGTGCCAGCCTTGAGGAGATTAAGCGCGCCTATCGCCGGCTGGCTCGGCGGTATCATCCCGATCTCAATCCCGGCGATCGCGCCGCTGAAGAGACATTCAAAGATATTAGTGAAGCCTACCAAGTCCTCAGCGATCCGGCGCGCCGTGAGCAATACGATCGCTACGGTGAATATTGGTCACAGCCCGGCTTCCGCACTCGCCCTTCCCAACGCACCCCGATGGCTCGTCGCAATGGTACGAGTGTTAGGGAAGAACCCGACCTCAGTGAAGATAATTTTCAAGAGTTTTTGGATCAACTGTTGGGTCGGCGATCGCCCCGCACGTCTACGGTTTCTGTGGATCCCCCCCGTCGCTCGCCTACCATAGAGACAGACTACTTTCGCCCCGGCACCGTCAAAACCGCCTACACCGCTGTGAGTCGTCGCGACGCTGAAGCCACCCTAGAAATCCCCCTCGAAAAAGCCTACGAAGGAGGACGGGAGCGAATTCGCCTTGGGGATGGGCGCTCCCTAGAAGTGACGCTGCCACCGGGGATGGTTACGGGTCAGCGGATTCGGCTGCGGGGTCAAGGCACTGGCGGCGGTGATCTTTATCTAAAAATTCAAGTCACTCCCCATCCCCTCTTTCGCCTGGAGGACTATGACATTGTCTGTGAACTGCCCGTGACCCCCAGTGAGGCTGCCCTTGGGGGGCAAATTGAAGCTCCCACCCTCGATGGTTGGGTAAAAATGATGGTTCCAGCAGGGGTACGGACAGGCCAACGTTTGCGACTGGCGGGCAAAGGCTATCCCCGCCCCGATGGCGATCGCGGTGACCAACTGGTGGAAATTGTCATTACGCTGCCGCCCCAACTGAGCGATGCCGAACGGGATCTCTACCGGCAGCTTCAGGCCATTGAGTCCTATAACCCCCGTGCCCATCTGGCGTACTCCTAAGCGATGGATGCTCTAGCTTTTGCTGATTTGGCCGCGCAGCCCCTTCTAAAGGACATTCAGACATACCTCACTCGCGTTGTTGCCCCCATTGCCAACCGCATTGATCAGCAAAGCTCCCTTTTATCGGAGAGCCTGCAAACCTTAGGGAACTTGGGCATTTTTCGATTGGGGGTACCCAAGGCAGTAGGGGGCTTGGCGTGCGATCGCCGTACGCTGTGGCATTTGAGCTTACAACTGGCACAAACCTCCGGTGCCCTTGCCTTTTTGGTGGCACAACATCAATCCGCCTTGGGAATCATTCTCGAACACCCTGAAGGGAGCGTTGCCCAAGCCTACTTGGCGGACTTAATGAAGGGGCAGGTGTTGGTGGGCATCAGCTTTTCCCATCTGCGCTGCAACCCAGTGGCTCTGCAAGCTCAACCCACCAGTGGGGGCTATCTCCTGCGGGGAACATTGCCTTGGCTCAGTGGCTTTCAGCACATGAGGATGTTTGTTGCCGCCGCTCCCCTACCAGATCAGCGTATTCTCTTTGCCCTCATGCCCTTTATCAATGCCCAACAGGCCAGCGGCGGCATTTTGCACCTCTCGTTGCCCCTACCTCTAGCGACTGTACCCTCAACTCAAACGGTGCAGGCAGAGCTGGTGGATTGGTTTGTGCCGCCGGCAGATGTGGTGGGTATCGCTGGGGCAGATTGGCTGGCTGTTCGCGATCGCCAGCAGTTACTGCGGGGCAGTGCCGCTCCCATGGGCTGTGCCCGCGCTAGCTTGCAGATTCTAGCCGAGAGTGTCGACGCCAAAGACCTCTATCACGCCTTGAGCGATCGCTGGCACCGCCTTTACGACCAGATTCAAAGGGAGCTAGAGGAGGTCAATCCCCCCTACCATGCCCAATTGCGCGCCGCCGCCATTCACCTTGCTGTCCAAGCGGCTCAAGCTGCCCTGATTACGACGGGTGGCAGTGCCTTAATGCTGAGTCACACGGTCCAGCGTCTCTATCGCGAAGCAATGCTCTACACCGTCTCTGGCTTGAATGGGCCGCTACGCCATGCCTTGATGGAGGATTTGTGGTTTGAACAGGGCTTCCATTGAGCAAGATCAGTGTCTGCCCCTTGATTGGTTTGCTCGTCCTGCCCCAGTGGTCGCTGAAGAATTGCTGGGGTGTATTCTCGTGCGCCAACAGGCCAATGGTCAGCTCTACCGTGGCCGCATTGTCGAAACCGAGGCGTATATGGCAGGGGATCCCGCTTGCCATGGCTACCGTCGCCAAACTGCTCGCAATGCTCCCATGTTTGCGGCACCGGGCACCATCTATGTCTATCAAATCTATGGCATTCACCACTGTTTGAATATCGCTAGCGATCGCCCAAATTTTGCCAGTGCTGTTCTCATTCGTGCCCTAGAGATGCTCAGCCCGCCCTTGCCGCCCTCTAGCGCCGCTGGTCCGGGAAAACTGTGCCGCGTCCTGGGGATCGATCGCCGGCTTTCGGGTCTGATGCTAGGGAAAGAGAGCGGTCTCTGGTTAGAAAGACCACCCCAGCCCCTGACAGACCCTGTGGTGCAGACCACCCGCATTGGCATTGCTCAGGGGCAGGAGATTCCGTGGCGGTGGTATGTGCAGGGAAACCCTGCCGTCTCCCGCTATTGCTAGCTACCCGTTGTCAGCTCCAGGGATTCCTTGGGTTGGCGAAGCAACTGGATAGCCTTTTCGAGGGCTTGGCGGCGATCGCTCACCACATGCTCAGCGGGCAACCGATCCAAAATGCGGAAGCGTTGGAGCCGCTGTTGCACCTTATCTGCCGAACCATTCACCAGAAAAATCCCTAAACCATGCTTTTGCGCCTCTTGAATAAGTGACTCAATGGCCAACGTTGCTGTCACCCCCAACAGCGGCACACTGCTGACATCCAGAATCAGCACCCTATAGTCCGCCATGATCGCCTGCCGCTGGGAAATTGCCCAAGCAGAGCCAAAACTCATCGGGCCCCCAAGGTGCAGGAGCAACAGTTGACCCTTGGCTTCGCCGAAGAGTTCTTTTTCCTCAGGGGTCAGGGGCGTTTGATCATCGGCGTGGGTAATCGCCTTTACCTCCTCCGATTGCAGATCCGCCAAGCGCTTGATCGTCAGCATATTGGCAATAAAGACGCCAACCCCCACAGCCACAATCAAATCCACAAAGACAGTCAGCAGCATCACGCCATACATAATGAACGCTGCCCGCAGCGACAGGAGATGGGCGCGTTTGAGAAAATTCCAGTCAATGATGTCAATCCCCACCTTGATGAGAATCCCCGCCAAGACGGCATTGGGAATCGGTTCCGTCAGCGGTGCAGCCCACAGCACCACCATCAGCAGAATCACGGCGTGGATCATACCCGATAAGCAGGTGCGTCCCCCCGCTTGAATATTGACCACTGTGCCCATCGTGGCACCGGCACCGGGCAGACCACCAAACAAGCCGGACAGCAGGTTACCAATACCTTGGCCAATCAGTTCCTTATTGGAATCGTGCTGGGTACGGGTAATGCTATCGGCAATCACCGAAGTAAGGAGCGAATCAATACAGCCGAGCATCCCCAGCATTGCCCCGTCCACAATCATCGTTTTCAGAGCGGGCAGTGTAAAGGTCGGCGGCACAAACTCTGGCAGGCCAGTGGGAATCGTGCCAATGCGTGCCAAACCGGCATCCGCAAAAAAGACCATTGACAGAATCGTGCCCAAAACCAAGGCGAGGAGCTGGGGTGGCACAAGCCGACGAATGTTCTGGGGTGTGAAATAGATGAGTCCGAGGGTGAATAAGCCCAAAGTAAGGGCAGCTGGGTTCAATGTTTGAATCCACTCTGGCAAGTTTTGCACTGCCCCCAAGACTCCCCCTTTACTGCTGTGCCCCAACAGTGGGCCAATTTGCAGCAGGATCATGATCAGGCCAATCCCCGACATAAAACCAGAAATCACGGTGTAGGGCATGAGGGTGATGTATTTGCCCAACCGCAACAGGCCAAAGAGGATTTGAAAACAGCCCGCCAGCATCACCACCGTAAAGGCCATGTATAACCCCTGTTCGGGGTATTCACTGGTCAGTCGGGTGATCACTGCTGTAATCACGACGGTCATCGGTCCTGTGGGATTGGAAATGAGTGTTGGCGTGCCCCCAAAAAGAGCCGCAAAAAAGCCAAGAAAGATGACGCAGTAAAGTCCCGCCGTGGCGCCAGCCCCAGAGGTGACCCCAAAGGCCAAGGCCATTGGCAAGGCGACAATGGCGGCAGTTAGCCCCCCAAAGAGATCGCCACGCCAATAGCGAAAGTGAACTCGATTAACTAAATTGCTTAACATTTCTGCCCCTTTTGGCGAATTTTAGAAAGGGTTTCATAGCTAGAGCCTGATTGGGGGGAACCCCTCGCCCTGAGGGAGTCCCCTTATGCCTTGCTTATAGCTATGATAAGAGAAGATTCAATTGAATTAATTCTATGCTTTTCTGGGAACAACTCGTCTAGTACAATCCCAAAGAGTTTCTTATCTCTGCTATAGAAAAAAGCGGGAGAATGGGGACAAGGCAAGGCCTGTGCACTGTAAAATTTTGTTACACTCAGGGATTGAGAGATGCAACCTATGAGGAACGACACTCCTATGAGTCAATCTCCGCTGGAGGCCTTTTTCCTTGGTCGAGCGACCGCAACGCTCCTGCGTGATCAGGCGCAGCATCTGTTTGTCGAATTCCTGAGCCAAGTGGGCCGATTTGATGCCGAACAGCGGCAGCGCCTCCATGAATTCATGGAAGAGGTACAGACTCGTGCCCGCCAAGAAGCTGAAATGGTGGTGCCGCGGGGGAGCCAACGCGTCGATTGGCAAGCTCTGATTGATGATTTGCGCGCTGAAATTGCGGCCCTACGCACGGAACTGCAACGCTACCGCAATCGTGAAAGTTAGCGACGGGGAACAACGATATATCCCGTTTTAAGGTAGGCATCGGTGGTTGCTGGCGCTGGTGAAAATGACTCGCTGCCTAACACCCAGTGGCGATCGCTCCCCCAGTACCACCAGGAAGCGCCGGTATAGGCACAGAGAATGGCATCCAGTTGATCTTCCAGCACTTTGAGATCGCGCCCAGTGGTGGGCAGTGCTTCCGGGAACTGCAACCTTAGGGGCGGCTCACAGTGGCAAAGGTGGGTTGTCATTAACTCTCGAAGACGAGCTAACCCCCGGCGTCGCTCTGTAAGACGGCCTTTTTTGTACTTGATGATTTGATCAAGCTGAAAGAGGGCGATCGCCGTGGCATGGGGGAAGACTTCAATTTGAAACCGTCCCGATTGCTGCGGCCGGATGGTAGGGGCATGGTGAAAGCCCCGTTGGCTGAGGGCTTGACTAAAACCCGTGGTGTGGCTTGCAAAGGGCGACTGCTGATTCGCAGGATAACAGCCAGCATGGTACCGCCCCAGGACTTGATGGGACTGGCGATCGCAGGAGCGCATTCCCCTGAAATTGGGAATAATTAGGGGCGCATCCACCGCCACCATTGCTGCTTGGGCAGAGGGGGCATCGCGATCAATCCATGCCAAGAGTTCCTGTGTATCACAGGCGCGATCGAGGGCAACCACCACCAAATCTTGCCCTTGCCACTGCAAACAGCAGTACCCTGATGCCCCTCCTTGCCAAGCCAGATCAACGCCGAGAAACCGCATTCGCTGCCATCAACTGTTGTTGCGGTGGATAATCTTGAATGAGCAAAGCCGCCGCCACCACCCCCACTGCCGGTACCAGCACCAAACCAACTAAGGGGATCAACAGCCCCAAAAACTGTGCTAAACCAAGGCCATAGATCTGGGGTCTATAGGCACGGGTCAAAAGTTTGCGCTCCCCGAAAGAAGTGCTGTGTTTTTCAAGGAGGTAATCAAAACTGCCTCGCCCTAGGAAGAAACTGTTGACGATCGCCATCACGATAGGTTGTAGTGGCCCCGTTAGCCATGAAAGCAGCAGCAGGATCACTTGCACCACCGCATCCCGCAGCGCAAACCAGCCACCGACCATAGCATTCAACACATCACGCCGCCATCCCACCTCTATTGTTTGTCCCGTGGTAATTTTTTCAACACGGTTAAGCAGAGGGCCAAGGAAAGGAATTACCACAAGGGGAATCAGGGTTTGATAGCCAATCAGGGCTAAAAAGACAGCCATCAGGGTTGCCAAAATATCAATGAACCCTTGGTAGAGCCACTGCCATTCTTCAGGAACAAACCAATAATCGCCAGCCACTTGAACAGCCCAGAAAGCAGCAGTGATGAGCGTTACCCCCAGAACGAGGCTCAAGAAGGCAGGTAACAGTACATAGGCCCAAAGATGATAACGGGCTATAAAAAAAAGACCACGACCAAAGGCAAAGAAACCCGCCTGAAACTGCTGTCCTGCTGACCAAAGCTGCTTGATACTCAATGAGCCAGTTCTAGAATCTCCTAGGGAAATCCTAGCCTATTCACGGCGTGGGGGTGTACCTTCATCATCCGGCGGTGGGGCATCGGCAACAAAATTAGGAGTATTGGCCTGCTCAGCATGGGAAATCGGCGTTCCTGTCGGTTGCCATAGCCAACTGGTCAACAGTCCAAGGGTGAAGAGTCCCACCAGCAGCGGGATAAATAGATCTATCATGGTTGTTTGCCTCATTGAATTCATCACTGTACGGAATTGGAGGAGTCTTTTTTGAGTGCTAGCTCCCCTGACGCAGGGTCACTCTTGTAAGTTCCAGTAGCACTCTTTTGGCAAGCATTGAAGCATTCAAACCAGTGAAATCCCCTCGCTGGAGCAGCGAAGTTTAAGCTATCGTTGAAGTAGCCACCTTGGGTGATAAGAGCAATGCCGCTGTCTCCCTTTTGGATTTGGTTAATTGTTGCCCTCACCTTTTTTGTGATGGAGCTGGTTTTGCCGACGGCTTTTATGGAAGCCACCTTCGGCCTCGGTGCCCTGATGGTTGCATTTCTCTCGTTTCTGATTCCCAGCTTTTCACTACAAATTTTCCTTTGGATAGTGTTCTCGATCGTTGTGGTCTTTCTCCTGCGGCGCTATCAACCGAAGCAAGTTCCGCCAGTGCTCAAGGAAGCCGCCGAGGCCGAAACAATTACGACAATTCCCGCTGGCGAGACGGGGCGAGTCCTCTACGAAGGGACTTCTTGGCAGGCGCGCTGTGGCGATCCCCACTTGACCATTCCTGAACATCGGCGGGTGATTGTCATTGACCGTCAGGGAACAACGCTCATTGTGATGCCTGAAGATGCTATTCGGCCCTAGGGGGCGATCGTCGTTTTCTACGGCGTGTGGTGGCTGGATCAACGGGAAGACCGGCCAGGGGAACAACCTGGTCGAGACGCTCTTTTTCCAGCCGTTTTAATTCCGTGTAGTCTACCCAGTGGATACAATCGACAGGACAAGTATCAATGGCTTCTTGAATCAGTTCAAGGGGGTCACCATCCTGGCGCACGACCCGCGATCGCCCGTAGTTAGGCTCTATATAAAATGTATTTCGCGCCACATGGGCACAGTGTTTGCAGCCAATACAGGTAATTTCATCGACATAGACACCGCGTTGGCGATGGGCTCCCCCTAGCTCAGGTTCATAGCCACTGCGAGCTTCACTTTGGCGCAGCTGACCCCCAAGCTCTGGTTCTAAACCAAGGGGCTGACCCATCTGCTTATCCATTTGCGTGAGAGGCTAGGAACGCCAGCGTTGGAGCACGACTTTGACACTACCATCGGCCTGCTGTTCTGTGGTCTGCACTTGAAAGCCCTGTTCCGTTGCCGATTGCAACACCGCATGGTAGGCATAGCGTTGGGTAACTTTATTCAAAAAGCGATCCACTGACCATGCCTGCTGCCAGAACTCCAAATCTGCCACTAGCTCGTACTCAGTGCCATTCCAGCGAAAGCCAATGTCATAGCCATTCTCTTGGGGAACAACCACTTGAGCGGTTTGGGTTTGACCGCGAAACCCGCGCACTTCTTGAGAGCCAGATTGCCACGGTAAGCCCAAGTCCGTTAGGGCAGCTTGCAGAGCAGGTAAACTCCGAATTTGGGTTTTGATTTGGCTGAAGTGCGACATGGATCACCAATCCTCAACGATTACCACTGGGAGGGGACAGATTGAACAACCAATTGATTTGCTTCCTCTTGGGAAGCGTAATATTCTGCGGTGGGCTGTTGGCTAATGACACATCCGAGTTGTGCTTCAATGGCAGCAGTCACCTCAGCACAGGATGCCCCAGAAATTCCCGTCACCGTTTCAACGACGCGGCCATCGGGATAAATAACAAATTCAAGGGTTTCTAGCATTGGCACAACCTACTCACTCGCAGTTATGACAAACCGCTGACAAGGATAAAATTCAAATCCTAACCTATGGAACTCATTGTGACGAAGGCTAACCAAAGGAGTCAAGGTCTTTAATAAACTTTACATTCCGCAGTCGTTTCCCTAAGACCTTGAGAAAAACAGATATATAGGGCAATCTATAGAGCTTTCTCTGCCTCAGGGATTAATAAGAGATATGTACAGGTGGCTTGGAGGGTAGGGAGGGGCAGCGTGTTCCCACAGTTCAGATCAACAGTCGTCGGTATTGGACCAAGGTAGCGTTTTCTAACGTTACAGATACATTTACTGTGATTATAGATAGCAGTGCTAAGATTACAGGTATTCATTTCCAGCAATATCTGACGACCTGTCTGCTAAACCCCTGATCTCGTCCTTTCGGCCTTGACCTATGTGTCAGGTCCCGCATCATTATATTCCCAGAAGTCGTGCTAAACTCTTCGAAGCGTACCGGCTCCTTGAGTGCTTGTTCCAAGGTCGGAAAGCGTTCAACGATGGAGTATCACCATGCCACGTATTCATGCCAACGCCCGAACGACACCCCGAATTCGCCGTGAAATCCAACAAGCACCGGCTTCGATCAGTCATCGCGAGCTTGCCAGACGTTACGGGATCCACCGGCACACGGTAGCGAAATGGCGTAAGCGCGCAACCGTTGAAGACAAAAGCACCCGCCCGCACCGCCTGCAAACGACGCTTACGGAAGCGCAAGAGCTTGTGATCGTTGAGGTGCGTAAGCTCCTTTTGCTGCCTCTTGATGACCTTCTCGTTCTTGCCCGGACGTTCCTCAACCCCAATCTGAGCCGCTCAGCGCTGGATCGCTGCCTGCGTCGCCACGGAGTCTCGAACCTCAGGATACTGCAAAAGGAACGCGAAAGCCTCGAAGGCAGTCCCAAAAGCACCACGCGGCAGTTCAAAGCGTACGCACCTGGGTTCATCCACATCGACGTCAAATACCTGCCACAAATGCCGGATGAGGAGCAGCGCCGCTACCTCTTTGTCGCGATTGATCGGGCAACGCGCTGGGTCTATTTGGCAATCCACGAGGAGAAGAGCGCAGAATCGGCAACGCGCTTTCTTGCAAATGTCCTTGCCAACGCTCCTTTCGTGGTGCGTACGGTGCTGACTGATAACGGCAAGGAGTTTACCGACCGTTTCTCCTCCGCAGGCGAACGCCAACCCACGGGACACCATCCGTTTGATCAGCTCTGTCGTGAAAAGCGCATCACCCATCGGCTCATCCAACCCCGCCATCCGCAAACCAACGGGATGGTGGAACGCTTCAACGGCCGCATTGCGGAGATTCTGCGCGCTGAACGCTTTGTCTCGGCAGCCGACTTGCAAGAGACGCTCACGCGATACCTTTGGGCGTACAATCACCGCATTCCCCAACGCGTTTTGGGCCACATGACTCCCATTGAGAAACTGCGATGGTGGCAAACTGAGCGACCAGACCTCTTCGTTTCAAGGGTAGATAATGTCACGGGTCTTGACACCTATGCAACAACGGCGTAGTTCTCCTGCACCTGAATTATCGTTGCAAAATACGCCCTTTTTTCGGGATTTACCGCAGGCAGTGGTAGAGAAAGCCCTGGCCCATGTGGTGACACGTCAGCATCCTGCCAACCGAGTGATCCTGCTGGAGAATGACTGGGGCACATCGGTTTACTTTATTCTCAGTGGCTGGGTCAAAATTCGCACCTACAACATGGATGGCAAAGAGGTCACCCTGAATATCCTTGGCCCTGGGGAACTCTTTGGCGAAATGGCCCCCCTAGAGGAAGTGCCCCGTTCAACGGATGTGATTACCCTAACACCAGCCGTTGTCGCCAACATGCCCGCGACGGATTTTGTCAATCTCGTCAATACTGAACCCCAGGCAGGAATACGCCTCGCCAAGTTAATGGCACGACGGCTACGGCAAGTGAATCGGCGGCTGCGGCTGCGGGAATCCGATAGTACGTCACGGGTGGCGGATATTCTGCTGTTTTTGGCAGATGGTCAAGGGCGACAGGGAGCCGATGGCTTAGAAATTCCCAATCTGCCCCACCGTGAATTAAGTAGTCTCAGTGGCATGGCGCGGGAAACGGTGACACGGGTGCTGGGGAAACTGGAGCGCAAGGGGATTATTCGCCGCACTCAAGACTGCTTGTGCATTACTAATTTGCGGGCCCTAGAAAACTTACTCCTTTAGGACTAGCAAGGATTTAGGACTAGCAAGGATAATGATTGCTCTGGAGAGGATGGTAGGTAGTGCCCAATACTCCAGCCAATGAACACCCCTAAAATCGCCATTTGAATCAGCCCTAGCATAATTTGCCAGTTCTTGTAGCCAGCGGCTTTCATTTCAATCCGCACGAGAATTTCCGTACCAATGAGAATAGCAATCACGCTAAAGACCCGAAAGGCAATAATGGCAAGGGTCACAGCGGTACTCAGCACCAGCACTGTAAAGAGACTGGGGGTGCCCACGCGCATCATTAAGCTGCTAAAGATATTTCTAGGGTTGCTCTGGCGCGATCGCAAGAGGCTAGAGGTGCCACCCACGAGAAACACTGTTAGAATAGCTGCAAAAAAAGAAGCATAGGCCGACCACATCCAAGGGTAGGCAGACAAATACCAGCCCACAAGTACGTAGCCTAGAACCACTAGCAACAGTAGGGCAAGGGGAAATTTAGTATAGTCTGGCGATGAAGTCATTCCTAACGGGGAGCAAGGTGAGTACAAATCCACTCTACGGCAGCGGCTAAGTCCTCTGCAATGTAATCGGGTTGACTGGCGTGCTGATAACTGCCCTCAAGGACGCGATCGCCAAACCCTGTTTGTACCAAAATGCCATAGCAGCCGGCATTCCGCGCCAGATCAATATCAGTGGCTTTGTCGCCCACCATCACACTGCGGCTGAGATCTAAATCATGATCCCAAGCCGCCGCCACCAGCATTCCCGTATTGGGTTTGCGCCAGGTTGTCCAGCCCGCATAGTCGGCAACTACTCCCCCTTCGGGACGGCTGAGATCAGGACAAAAATAAACCGCATCTAACACCGCACCGGCACTTGCGGCTAGCAACTCCTGAAGTCTGTGGTGCAGAGCATGGACGTGATCGATGCTGTAATAATCCCGCGCCGGACCCGACTGATTAGAAGCTAAGCAGCAAAACCACCCCGCATCATTGAGCCGCCGTACTGCCTGGGCAACACCGGGAATTAACTGCAAGTCCTCAAGGCGGTGAATATAGCCCACCTCTTGGTTCAGCACACCATCGCGATCAAGAAAGACAGCCGGTCTAGGCATGGCGAGCCACCTCAATCACAGCGGACACAGGAATATCACCGATATTCCCAGTAGGGGATTTGACAGCGCGAAAGCGCGGATCCGCTGGCAGGAGCTTGGCGGGATCCGTAGGGCCAAAAAGCGCCACAAGGGGAGTCCCCACGGCTACCCCAATATGCATTGGGCCACTGTCGGTACAGAGCATCTGTTGTGCCTGTTGCATCAGCGCCGCCAGTTTGCGCAAATCTGGAGGATAGCTAATTTTAATGTCGGGTAGCGCCTGCGTCAGCGCCCTCACCCATGCTTGATCCTCAGGCCCACAGACCACAATAAAGGGCAGATGCGGCTCCTCCTGTGCCAGTGTCTGGATAACCTCAACCCAACGGGTGGGGGGGTAAATTTTGTTAATCCCCTTGCTGAGAGCCATTTGACTAGAGCCGCCGTGCAAGAGGCGATACCCACTGGAAAGGCCTAAGCGTTGCTGCTCCGCAGTTGCCCACTGCCGATCTTCAGCGGTAATCACTGCCTTGGGCAAGGGACAGGGGCTAGTGATCCCAAAGGCTTTGAGTAAATCGTGGTAGGTGGCGGCACTGTACTGCTCAAGGTTGACAGGGATGGCATCGGTGAGAAATCCCAAGGGATTGAGTTTGGCAAAGCCGACTCGCTTGGGAATCCCCGTCAGCCACAGTAGAAAGCGCACCGCTTTACTCCGCCCTAGGGAAAGAATGGCGTCGTACTCCCCCTCCCGCAGCCTGCCAATCAGGTTTGCCCAATCCGCCAGGGCATTGCGGTCTTTGAAGTCAAAGGGAATGACTTGGTGAACGCTGCCACTGAGTTGGTAGGCAGCCATGGCCCGGGGTTCAACCACCACATCCAACTGCGCCTCTGGAAAATGGGCTTTGAGATCATCAAGGGTGGGAAAAAATAAGATTTGATCACCAATGCCGCCGGGTACCAGTGCCACGATATTTTTCATCAACAACCTCCCACAGGAGCAAGCCCTGAATCCATCCTAAGGCTTGTGTTCGCCTCTGGTTGCCTGGTGCTGCCTTTGGCTTGCCGGTGTTGTCTTAAGGGTCTTGTTCTCCCTTTCTGCCAAGAAACCGGGGCAATGCTCCTAGCAATGACTGGGCGTAGGAGACTAAAAGACACTGGATGCAACGGCACACGGCAACTCCAGAAGGATGTCGCTTGAGGTCCCTCCATGGGGGCATTCTCCCTAGCGGGGTTAAGAGCGCTCTACACCTTGGGGCAGCAGAGAAGAACAAAGTGAACTCCTCTAGGCTGACCTCACAACAATTTCGAGCGCTGTCTAGGTTTCCCATCAGTTCTAAGGATGAGGCTACTCCGTGGCATCTTGACCACAGGTAGGAGCAGCCTCCGTGAAGTTAGCGGATGACCCCCCTGGCTCTCTGCTGTTTTCTAGAAACGGATGCCGATACCAATGCGCCCAAGGGGATAACCTGCACTAGAAAAACTCGCCCCTCCATTAATAACTACAGCTCCTATTTGGTAGGCCATTGCTATCCCTGCCGCACTATATCCGCCGTAGGTTGCAAATCCCACATTAAATGTAGCTTGGCCAGAACGTGCGGGCACAACTGGCAGTAACGCTGAAACTGAGGCGATACCTGCAAAGGCCTCTCCCCGTAACTGATTGATTTGAGAGTCGGTGTAGGCATTGGCTGCTCCTAATGCCGCCGCGCCTATACCATCAACATAGGCTTTATTCACAGCATCCGTCGGGTTGATTGGGGTAGCGACATTGGTAATACGACGTTCTGCGCCTGGAGCGCCCACAGAAACGGTGTTGGGAGCCGTTGTCACAGAACCCGCCCCAATAGCCACACTGTTGGGATGGATTGCCTGTGCTCCTGGTCCAAAAGCAATGGCATTGGGAGCATTTGCAATTGAGTTGTTACCAATAGCAATGCTGTTAGCACCTGTGGGAGTTGCAGCACTTCCTAGGGCAATATTGCCACAGGTGACTGTTGCGCCAGTGATCGAACAAATCCCTGTGGCAAATAGTTGGTTGATGAGAGCGGAGAGCTGACTTCCATTAATGGCATCTGTACTGGTTGGTGCAATGAGTCCGGGAGCAACATTGACAATTTTGCGTTCAGCACCAACGTTACCAACAGATACGGCATTTGGCGCTGTTGTCACAGAATTCGCCCCAATAGCCACACTGTTGGGTTGGTTGGCCAAAGCATTTTTGCCAATAGCTACGCCATCATTAGCACCGGCAGCCACTTGAGCACTCTGGCCAATGGCAACACTATCCGCTGGATTGGCAACACTTTGGTGGCCAACTGCAATACTCCGAGCCCCCAAAGCTTGGTTCCCTCAGCCCATGGTGGTGCTGTCGAGGCCTTGAGTGTTGTTCTGGAAGCCCACAGCGGTGGCGTTGGTGTTCGTCGCTTGGTTATTTGAGCCCATGGCGGTGCTGTCGTCGCCTTGAGCGAAGTTACCTTGGCCCACAGCGGTGGCGTTAGCGTTAGTCGCTTGGTTCAAGAAGCCCACAGCGGTGGCATTGTTGGCAGTTACCGTGTTCTGAATGCCGACGGCAATAGACTGTGTCAAGCTGGTAAGAAGATTATTTTGAGAGCCACAAATTAAATTATCGTCCACTGTACCACCAGTAGAAGCGAAGAAAGAACCGCTTGGATTTCCACAGTCTCGAGTAGTTTTTTGAGACAGGGCTGGGCGGCCATCCACAATGACCTGCACCGCTGTGGTCACTAAAAGAGCGGAAAGGGGAAGTAGTCTTTTTGATATCATGATGGTCAAGCCTCTCAAACGTGATTTAGTCAAGATGGTCAGCTATCGGCGCTATAAAGCCCTGGTGATGAACCGTCGAGCCACCGTTCTTTGGAACGACTGAAGGTTTTTTAGAAAGACTAGCTTTTTGCCAATCAGCTCTATGGGCCTTGCAATAGGGTAGCATAATTGATTTACAATGGTATCAATTTTTAATTTTTTATATTAGCTAGCTTTTATGTGTATGTGTAATAAGGTTATGTAGCCGTTGCCCAGATTAGGCACAGGTTGACTGAGCTTTAGAACTTATGTAGACTCGCCTTCAGTTGTATTGGTCAGTTGTGGTTGCAGGCGATCGCGCCACGCCAAGGCCAGGGGCAGTTCCGTAAAGGGAATGGGATAGTGCTCCCCTGTGTAGGTTTGCAGCACAAGATAAACTCTGCCTTTGGCAGGTGTTGCTTCTGTCTCAAGCCGCTGGTTACCCCTCTCGACCCAAATGCTCTGAACTTTTGATAAGTTACAGGTTTGCAGATGAACAATGCCCTTGGGTGTTGGTTTTCCCCACGTCAGGCGATCGCCCTGCTGAC
Source organism: Thermosynechococcus vestitus BP-1 (assembly GCF_000011345.1). Taxonomy (NCBI): domain Bacteria; kingdom Bacillati; phylum Cyanobacteriota; class Cyanophyceae; order Acaryochloridales; family Thermosynechococcaceae; genus Thermosynechococcus; species Thermosynechococcus vestitus. The sequence continues at coordinate 2,215,387 of NC_004113.1, read as the reverse complement.
CAACAACAGCAGCAATATCATACTTACTGGCTTCAAATTGCTGTGCCCACTGGCGGTAGTGTTCCAGCTTGCGGTACTCAACCCAACCCAACCCTACCAGCACAATAAAAACTGCCAATAGGGGTAACCAGAGCAGACCGTGATTCATGGATTTACCAACAACTGTCGCCGCAGGAGATCTAGGGCATTCATCGTGCTCAGATAGCGTACCCAATCGCGTCCCCGCTGACCACTGAAGCGAAACTCACGGCTGATAACCTCGCCATTGGGCAAGGCCACCCCAATATACACCAGTCCCACTGGCTTCCTGAGGGTTGCGCCGCCGGGACCAGCAATCCCCGTAATGCTCACACCCCAATCACTGGCCAAGCGCGTCTTGACCCCCAGGGCCATTTGGGCAGCCACCGCAGCACTCACCGCCCCCTCTCGCTCCAGCTCCTCGGGGTTGACCCCCAAAAGAGTCACCTTGATCTCGTTGGCGTAGGCAATGACGCCCCCTTTGAAATAGAGGGAACTCCCCGGCAGTCGTGTCAGCATTTCCCCAAGGCCACCACCCGTACAGGACTCTGCCACCGCCACTGTTTGCTGTCGTTCTTGCAGCAGTCGTGCCACTACACCAGCAAGGGTATCCTCATCGGCACCGTAGCAATCTAAACCAATAATTTGGCGAATTTCTGCTTCAACGGGTTGAATCAATTGTTGGGCTTCTGCTTCATCCTTGGCACGTACGGTAATGCGCAGACGGGCTTCGCCATTGCTGGCATAGGGAGCCACAGTGGGATGCTCGCGGGCAATTTGGGCGGCCACTTTTTCTGCAAGCATGGATTCTGGAATGCCCCAGAAACGCAGTACACGGCTGTAAATGACTTCCTTGCCCCACCCTTGGGAACACAAAAAAGGCACGGCAGTTTCGTGCCACATCTGCTTCATTTCAGCGGGGACACCGGGAAAGGTGAGAATCGTTAAGCCAGTGCGCGGCTGCCAGATCATGCCGGGGGCAGTCCCCAAGGGGTTCGGGAGAATTTGGGCACCCACAGGCAGGAGAGCCTGCTTGCGGTTACTAGGACTAAAGCCGCCCCGATGGGCATATTTGCGCTCTAAATCGGCAAGAATTTCGGGACGTTCTTCGAGGGGGGTTGCAAAGAAATCCGCTAGGGTCTCGGTGGTGAGATCATCGGGGGTGGGGCCAAGGCCACCGGTAAAGATGAGGAGGCGGGCGCGATCGCAGGCAATGGCCACCACCTTTTTAATGCGAGTCGGATTGTCGCCGACCACTGTTTGGTAGTAGTGGGGAATCCCCAAGCTGGCTAGTTGCTGGGCCAAAAATTGGGCATTACTGTTGAGAATCTCCCCCAGCAGCAATTCTGTTCCTACGCAAATAATTTCTGCACTCATTGTTTCAGTCATTTTCGCTGCTGCGCACCCGTTGCCAGACATACCACGCGGCAAAGCCCATCAGCAGAGACGCTGCCACGGCATAGCCCCATCCTCCCGGTAAACCCGCCAAAGCTAAAGCAAGACTGCCCACCCACAGGGTTAAGCAATAGATAAAGAGTACCGTCACCCGCTGCGACAGCCCCGCCTTGAGAAGGCGATGGTGCAAGTGTCTCTTATCCGCTGCAAAGGGAGATTGCCCCCGCCGCAGCCGGCTAAAAATCACCGTTGAGGTATCCACAATGGGCACCGCTAGAATCAATAGGGGCAGGAGAATCGCCACTGCTGTGTAGGCCTTAACCAGGCCAATGATCCCCAAGCCAGCCAGGGTAAAGCCCATGAAGTAGGCACCGCCATCGCCCATGAAAATTTGGGCTGGATTGAAGTTATAGCGCAGAAATCCTAAGGCACCCCCTGCCAGGGCTGCAGCCAATAGTCCCGCCTCTGGCTCCCCCATGAGCATACACACAAAAAACATGGCCAAGGCAGCAATGCCGGATACCCCTGCGGCTAGGCCATCCACACCATCAATAAAGTTAATGGCATTGGCAATGCCGACAAGCCAGACAGTGGTGAGGGGCAAACTTAGCCACCCTAAGTCTACGGTGCCGCCAAAGGGCACAGTGATAATGCGAATTTTGACGCCCACGGCCCAAACAATTGCCGCCACTAGAAATTGCAGGACAAGGCGCAGGAGTGCTGGCAAAGTCAATAGATCATCAGCGAGGCCAATGAGAAAAAAGGCCACCCCTCCTAAGGTGACCCCCCAAATTTCATACTCCGCCGGCTGAGGCAGAACACCAAAGCCCCCCGCATTCCAAACAATCAGTAGCCCCACCAGATTGCCCAAAAAAATAGAGACGCCCCCCAAGCGCACCATGGGACGGGTATGAATCTTGCGTTCATTGGGCTGATCCACAAACCCTGCTTTATGTCCAAGGTCATTGACAATGGGGGTGACCAACAGGACAACGGCAATGGCAGCAAGGAAGGCAATCAGGTGGTACAGCATCTGCTCAGGGTATTGGCAGGATCCCCTTTTAGGCTAGCACTGGTTGCGGGAATTGCAAGTGGGGATAGAGGGGAAATTGAGCGCAGAGGGCAGCCACCCGCTCGCGGCAGCGATTTTTGATGGCTTCATCCTCTGGGGCATGCAGGCGATCGCTAATGATTTCAGCTACTTCTGCAAACTCGACTTCTGTGAAGCCACGGGTTGTCAAGGCTGGCGTTCCCAAACGCAGACCACTGGTAACAAAAGGGGAGGCGGGGTCAAAGGGAATGGTGTTTTTATTGGTGGTGATATGGATTTCCCCCATAAGGCGATCGGCCTCTTTGCCCGTTAGATTCACCGATCGCAGGTCAATGAGCATCAAATGGTTATCGGTGCCTCCTGAAACAAGGCGCAGTTGCCGCGCTTGCAGCCCCGCAGCGAGGGCTTGGGCGTTGCGAATCACTTGCCCACAATAGGCTTTGAATTCTGGTTTGAGAGCCTCACCAAAGGCCACGGCCTTAGCGGCAATCACATGCTCCAGTGGCCCCCCTTGGGTACCGGGAAAAACCGCTTTATCCAACTTTTTGCCTAAGTCTTCATCACGGGTCAGAATCAGGCCGCCGCGAGGACCGCGCAGGGTTTTATGGGTGGTGGTTGTCACGACATCGCAGAGGGGGACGGGATTGGGATGGTAACCACTGGCGACTAAACCGGCAATGTGGGCAATATCAGCCATGAGATAGGCACCCACTTCATCGGCAATTTGGCGAAACTCAGCAAAGGGAATGACGCGAGGATAGGCGGAATAGCCACAGATAATTAGCTTGGGACGGTGCTGCCGTGCTAAATCCCGCACCTGATCCATATCGAGGCGTTCCGTTTCAGGATGAACACCATAGTGAACGACGTTAAACCATTTACCGGAAACGTTGACGGGGGAACCGTGGGTTAGATGGCCACCGTGGGACAAATCCATCCCCATAATCGTGTCCCCGGGATTGAGGAGGGCCAAAAAGACGGCAAAATTGGCTTGGGCACCGGAGTGAGGCTGAACGTTGGCGTGGGCAGCACCAAAGAGTTCCTTGGCGCGATCGATGGCCAGTTGCTCCACTTCATCCACAAACTCGCAGCCACCGTAGTAGCGTTTGCCCGGCAATCCCTCGGCGTATTTATTGGTGAGAACTGTCCCTTGAGCGGCCATCACCGCAGGGGAAGTAAAGTTTTCACTGGCAATCAGTTCGAGGTGTTGCTGCTGCCGCTGGACTTCCCGCTGTACCATTTCAGCGACCAACGGATCCGTTTGCACAAGCCAATCAATATGGGTCATTGTATTGTCAGGGTGAAGGAAGATGAACTGCCTTACTATCTTATCGCGGTCAGACCTTTGATTCCTCTTTAGGGCACGCAGATAGTTTTCCAGTGGGGGGATTGCTGGTTCTCCTCAAGGGCTAAAAGAGTCCCCTAGCTAAGTTGAACATTCCAGAGGCGAGAGGTTTCTAAGCGGTCAAGCCATGTTTCGTAAAAGGCACGATTGGCCGCCTGCTCTTGGGGGTCTGTGGTTGTCCAAGGATAGGGAGCCAGGGCAGTGATTGCCGCCGTAGTGACGCAAAACATTGATTTTTGGAAGGTCTGGCAAATTTTTACTCGCAGATCGTCTTCACCTCGGCCTTGGCGACGATAGAACTCCAAAAGATAGGGGGGGAGATAGTGGCGCATATCCTGCATGAGCAGTGTCGGGGGAATACCAGCTGCGCCCGTGGGAATGGGATCGGCGAAGAGGGCACCATAGCGAAACTCCGCTTGATCGCGGGAAATTTGTTGGGCTTGGGCATTGAAGGAAACCAAGCCAAAGAAGGGGGTGCCCCGCAGGAAGACTGCTTCGACATAGGGAATTGCCGTGTCTGGCAAGAAGGTGAGGCCAGCACTGGCGGGGAGAATTGCGTAGGTTTGGCCGCGGATGGTGACGCTGTAGGTAATGGGGCGATCGGCGGCGGCAATCAAACCCGCACGAATGTGATCTACGACATCGGGAATGCTGCGGATATCACCCCCATCGTAGCGATCGCTCAACGTCAAAAAGATGGGATACATTACCGACCAAAACTGCCCCAAGCCACTGTAGTAGCAGAGCATCCGCACTGTTTCCAGCAAAAACTCCGGAAAAAGCCGGTTTAGCAGTTGCATCAAGGGGTTGCCCCACAGTTTGGCAGCGATCGCCTTGCCGGCCAATTGGCGAAATTCTGCTGAATCTAGGAAGGCATCAAGACCGCCACCCCCATGCCACATCATGGCACGCATACAGTATTCAGCATATTCATAGTTCATGCGATCGTGCCACCAGTGGCGCAGCAGCTTGGGAATGGTAATCTCGCCGTTGAAGTACTTGAAAAAGGGAAAAAGAACAAGAAACTGCCGCTCACTAATGTCGCAAAGATTTTCTGCATAGGCCTTGAGCACGACCCCATAGCTTTTGAGGATACCCACCACTTCCATCACATGGGTTGGCGTGTCCGGTAACAGGGCTTGACCGTGGAGCAACCGCTCTAGGATGGTGGTACGCAGTTCTTGATGTAGGGAGCTTGGGGTAGCGGTAGTCAGGGTCATGGTGGGGGCAGCGTCGCAACAGCAGTAACAAGAAGGCTAACCGTGGTGTGACTCCAATGGATCAGCCAGTTGGGAACAATCCCTAAGATCAAGATTAGCGTGGCTAATAGGAGGCTGGGGAGGCGATCGCCCCAAGCAACGGGCGGCAAATCTATCAACTCATTGGGCAGACGACCAAAAAAGACGCGGTTCACCAGCAGGAGAAAATACACTGACGTTAAGCCCGTACCCACCATACAGAGGAGCGTTTGCACTGGGAATGTGGGAAAACTACTGCGGAAGATCAGGAACTCCGCCACAAAGCCCACCATGCCGGGGATACCGCCACTGGCCATGACCCCAACAATCATCAGACTGCCAATGAGGGGCAGCCCCCGCTCAGGGTTGAGCAATCCCCGCAGTACCTCAATGTTGCGGCTGCCAGTTTTTTCATAGACAACCCCCACCAGCAAAAAGAGAAGGGCAGAAATTAACCCGTGGCTCATCATTTGGGCAATAGCAGCCAAAATACTCAGCGGTGTGGCCGTGGCAGTGGCTAAGAGGACAAACCCCATGTGGCCAATGGAACTGTAGGCCACCATTTTTTTCATATCCGTTTGGGCGATCGCCATCAGAGAACCGTAGAGAACACTGATCACCGCCCAAGTGGCCAACCCGGGCGCCAAGACCTGCCATGCCTGCGGGAATAATTGCACCCCAAAGCGCACTAACCCATAGGTACCTAGTTTCAGGAGCACCCCTGCCAGCAGCACCGAAATGGGAGTGGAGGCTTCGACGTGGGCATCCGGTAGCCAAGTATGGAAGGGCACTAGGGGAATCTTGATGCCAAAGCCCACCAAAATCAGCCCCAGCAGAACCAGTTGTGAGCTTAAGGGTAAGAGGGTGGATAATTGGGGGTCAAAGTCAAAGGAGGGGGCATCGGCTAACCACACTAGTCCTAGAAACCCCGCCAACAGCAGAACCCCCGAAATCGCTGTGTAAATTAGAAACTTGGTGGCCGCATAACTTCGCCGCGACCCACCCCAAATGGCAATCAAAAGATAGAGGGGAATCAACTCTAATTCATAGAAGAGGAAAAACAGCAGCAAATTGTCGGCTAAAAAGGCGCCACTGACACCCGCATTCAACAGCAGTACCAGTGGGTAATACAACCGAGGACGGGGCAAGTTGACAGAAGTGGCCAATAGGGCAATCAGCGTCAGGAAATTATTTAAGACCAATAGCGGCAGCGACAGGCCATCCACGCTCAGGCGATAGCTCAAGCCCAATGGCTCTAGCCAAGGAATCACCTCGGTTAGTTGTGGGGCTGCGTTGCCGGGATCGAATAGACGGGCGATCGCGAGACTGACCACCAGGGCGATCGCCATCACCACAGCGGCTAAACTGCGGTACGTGCGCCCTAAACTCCCAGCGGGCAACAGGCTGAGGCCAAGGGCACCCAACAGCGGCACCCAAAGGAGAAAACTCAACAGCGGCATTACAGCAGTAGCCACGCGATCGCCCCCCCAAGAATCGCCACACCAATAAACACCAGCAGTAGGTAGGCTTGGGACTGACCGCTGGCACTGTACTTCAGCAATTCACCCCCAACGAGGGAGGCCGCCCCCGTTGTATTCACAATCCGATCCACAATGTGGCGATCCACCCAAGCGCTCAACTGGGAGAGCGATCGCACGGCCCAGACAACCGTATAGCGATACAGCTCCTCAATGTAAAAATCGTAGGCCAGCAGATCCTGCACAAAGCGCAACGGTACCTTGATGGGGCGTGTCCAACTGCGTTTGAGGGTAACAAAGCCCCCCAAAAGAATACCCGCCAATCCCGAGACCACAAGCAGAGCCACAATGGTCCAATCGATGGTCTCTGGTAACAACTGCACCCGCTGCAAGATAAAAGGCACCAGCATATTCAAAATACTCAAAGTCACCATCGGCACTGCCAGAGGCCAGGTCACTTCAGGGGCCCGGCGGGTTTTAGGTTGAGCAGGCCCTAGGAAGACCAGGCGAAAGACCCGGGTGAGATTCACAGCCGTCAGCAGATTGACGACTAAAATCAAACCCACCAACCAAGGCATTGTTTGCCAGTAGTAGCTAATACCGCGATAAAACGACCAAAAGGCCCCCAAGGGCAGACAGCCAATGAGGGATAGACCGCCGATAACAAAGGCCGAACTCGTGGCCGGCATCCGTTCGCCTAACCCTCCCAATTCCGTCAAATCCTGAGAGTTGGTGGTCATAATCACACTGCCAATACTCATAAACAGCAGTGCCTTCGCGATGGCATGGGTGAGCAATACAAACAGGGCGAAATCTGTCCAATTCGTGCCAACACCAATAAACACCAGTCCTAGATAGACACTCGTTGAGTGGGACAGTGCCCGTTTAATGTCAATTTGGGCGATCGAGACCAGCGATTCACTGATGGCGGTGACTGTCCCGATCGCAATCAAAGCAATATTGGCCCCTGGGCAGGCTACCAGAATCGGTTGGAGCTTAATGAGAATATATGCTCCCGCAGCCACCACTACCGAGTTGCGCATAATGGAGGCGGGGTTGGGTCCCTCCATGGCTTCATCGAGCCACAGATGCAAAGGCACTTGAGCACATTTACCGGTGGGCCCTGCAATCAAGGCCAGGCCCAGTAAAAAGCCCCAACCGTCTGGCAAATTGGCCTGCTCTGCCCATTCATAGAGATGGGGAAAATCATAACTCCCCGCCAGGCTGCCAAGCGCCACCACCCCCATCAGCAGCAGAATATCCCCCACCCGTTTGGTGAGAAAGGCATCCCTTGCTGCTTTGACCACCAGGGGCTGGGCATACCAGAAGCCAATCAGTAAATAAGTAGAGAGGGTCAGCATCTCCAACAGGCCATAGCTCAGAAGCAGCGAGTCACTAATCGCAATGCCACTGAGAGCCGCCTCAAAAAAGCCCATTAAGGCAAAGAAGCGGGCCATGCCCCAATCCTTTTCGAGATAACCCAAGGCAAAAATCTGGGCGAGGATACTCAGGCCTGTGACCAATTCCATGGCACCGGTGGTGACACTGTTGATGAGTAATGAAAACGAGAGATCGAGTCCCGGCGCCTGTAGCCAATGCCAAACAATCGTTGCGGTGGCACCACTGCGAGTTTGTTGCAATAGGAAAAAACCATGCCCAAAGGCAACAACCGTCATTAGCAGGTTGAAATAGGCTGCGGGTCGAGGCCCTGTGCGCCGCACATAACCTGTCGCCCAAGGCAAGGTCAGGGCTGCTCCCACTAAACCATAACAGGGTACCCACCAACTGGTTTCTAACAGTGAATTTGGCATGGCAAAAATGAACCTTAGGGGTTGAGGACGTTTGCAATAATGCTCTCTTCGTGTATTTTACAGGCTGGGGTTCCGCAGCAGTTTTCAGCCCATCAAGCGTGGGGCAAGAATGTACCCTAGGGAAGTTCAAGCACTGGGAGCGATCGCCCTCGTGGTTACACGTTTTCCCACCCGCCCCAGCTTCAAGGAGGAGCCAGCGGGGAATAGTACAGCAGCTCAACCCACAGCAGCAAAGGCAGGGGGCAACACCAGCTGAATTTGCCCCTTAAATCATGGAGAATTGGAAGGGGCAGCCGATCCTCGAGGGGAAGGTGCTGCCGCCATTGTGTTGGTAGGTGAGGACGATGGCACAGGTCAGCATGGCCGCCTTGGTGGCCGCAGTGCGTACAGGCAATTGGTTGATTAGTTTTCCCACAGATACAGTGCCCGCCCTGGCCAGTCGTTGCGATCGCGGGGAATTGATCTATACTGCCAAGGAACGTCAACCGGATAAGCCCTTGATCCTCATGGGCGCCAATCCTGAGCAACTCTGGCCCTTTGTGCGCGGCAGTGCTGCTGAATGGGAGCAGTGGTCTGCAATGGCGGCACGTTATTGGCCGGGGGCAGTGACCTTAGTCTTGCCCGCTGCTGAACTGCCGCCGGGTTTGAACCCCCTAGGTACAGGCACAATTGGCTTACGAGTTCCTGACTGGCCGCCTGCCCAAGCCCTCCTCCAACAAACAGGACCGTTGGCCACCACCAGTATTAACCGCTCAGGTCAGCCGCCACTCATTGAATTGGGGGCGATCGCCCGCGAATTTCCCCAAGTTTTAACGCTCCACCCTTGGCAGTTACCCCCTAGCCCCCCGCAACCCTCAACCGTGGTGCAATGGCAATCGGGGCAGTGGCACATCCTGCGCCAAGGGCGAGTGCAGATTGAACCCCCCTAGTATTGGGAATCAATTTCCCCAGAGGCAACCCGTTCGAGGAGTTCCTGTAGAATTTTTTCCTCCTCCTCAGAAATTTGGCCATCGGAAAGCACGGCGTCAATAATTTGGCCATGTTCTTCGAGGGTAAGAATTTTATCTTCTAGGGCTTTTTCCACTAAAGCTTTAATTTGGGCGGTGTCCATGACTGCGACTCCACGTTGTCACTGCCAGTATAGCCTCCCCTTAGATGAGGCTGAAGTTTGTCTCTGTGGGCAAGGAAACTGGCTATCTAAGACTTTCTCCAAGGTGTAGGGGCAGGTTTCGGGGAGATCTGGGTAGTCCAAGGGAGTTTCACGAACCCCTAAATCTTGGCCAGACTTATAGGCCTTAGCGATCGCCTGCGCCCGGTAGGTCTGAAGGCTTGGGTTTGGATGGATCAATTTCTCCACGGCTGCCGTTGTTCGCCAATAGTTGCTCGCCAGCTTTTACGGCGTTTTTCAGGCTGGTAGTCCCCCTTTAGGAGATGCCCAATCCAGACTCCTAGGCAATTCTCCTAGGCAATTCTCTAGCTCTCGATGCTTCTGCCGTGCCAAGGTTTTAATTTCCTCAACGAAGTGGGCAATATCAAGGTGGCCAAAGTCTCCTGCCTTTGCGCCCACGGGAGTGTCCAGGTGGAAAAATCGGTTTCATAGAAATTTCTTTGCATGATTTTTTATTATATGAATTTATTTATTTTGTATTTGTTTGAATTTGAATTTATCACATTTATTTTTGATCACATTTATTGGCGCATCAAACAATGTAGGCTGCAAAAAATTGCCCCAAACTGGGACTGGCACTCACCAGTGTATGAAAGGTACGGCTCCCGGCCTCGTGTCCCGGCTGCAGGGGAAACATGCTTTGCCACGCTTCTGGTGAGTCCAACCATTGCCAATGACTACCGGCCGCATGGACAATCGGCCAAGCGGGGGCAACATCCCAAATGCGAGGTGTGCGCTCAACGGCCCCGAGGGTATAACCAGCGGCCACGGTCAGCAAATTGTAACTGGCGGATCCCAACATGCGAATTTTGCAAGGAAAGGAACGCTTGAGCACATCGGTACTGCGGGCACAAAGGCTAAAAAACGTCTGCAAATTTGGCTCACTGGCCTTAACGTGAATCGGCTTTCCATTCAAATAGGCACCGTTGGCATGGTCAGGCGCTTGATAGAAGCCATGAAACGTTTGCTGCAAGCCGGGAACGTGCACATAGCCAAATACGGGTGTGCCTTGGTAGAGCAAACTGAGGGCAATACACCAAATGGGCAGACCATGGCTATAGTTGGTCGTGCCATCAATGGGATCAATAATCCAACACCACTGTTCACCACCGTAGGTATGGTTTCCCTCTTCGCTCAAACAGCCATGGTGGGGAAACTGCTGTTGCAGCATCGCAGTGATTTTCTGATCGGCCCAAAGGTCGGCGCGGGTAACAAGGCTGCCATCGGCTTTGCGATCGCTGGGGGACTGCCCTGCCCACTCCAGCAAACGGGGGGCAACCACCTGTTGAATCTGTTGACAGGTCTCCAGCACCTCAGACCAAAACCCTGAGTTCATTGGCTGTCTCCCACCACGATACAATGAGCACGTCTGATCCTATACCCACTTGGCCATCTTCGTCCTGACTCCCCATGGCACAAACACTGGTCGTCAAAATTGGCACATCGAGCTTAGCGGGGGGCAAAGAAGGAAACCTAGCCTTGGCCACCATTGCCCAACTGGTGGAGGTGCTGTGTCACTGTCAACGGCGGGGCGATCGCGTGGTGCTCGTCTCCTCTGGGGCGGTGGGCGTGGGTGCTATGCGCTTGGGCCTGACAGAACGTCCCCAACAATTAGCCCAAAAACAAGCAGTGGCAGCAGTGGGTCAAGGACACCTGATGCGGATGTACGATGATCTCTTTGCGGTCCTGCGTCAGCCCATTGCCCAAATCCTGGTGACACGGCAAAATTTTGTCGATCGCCAGAGCTACTTGAATATCTACAACACGTTCCAAGCACTGTTTGAATTGGGGGTCATCCCCATTGTCAATGAGAACGATACAGTGGCGGTGGATGAACTCAAGTTTGGTGACAATGATACCCTCTCAGCCCTTGTGGCAAGTCTTGTCGAAGCCGATTGGTTATTTTTGCTCACAGATGTCGATCGCCTCTATTCAGCCGATCCACGCATTGATAAGACCGCTGTTCCCATTGAGCGGGTCGTCTCCTTGGCCGAGTTAGCACAAACCATTCAAGTTGGGTCTGCTGGCTCCCCTTGGGGCACCGGCGGCATGGCCACCAAAATTCGGGCTGCGGAAATTGCCACAGAAGCCGGCGTGCGCACCGTCATTACCGATGGGCGATCGCCCACCAACCTCCTGAAAATCCTTGGGGGTGAAGCCTTGGGCACCCACTTTGAACCTCGTCCCAAAACCATCAATGCCCGTAAACGCTGGATTGCCCGTGCCCTCATTCCCAAAGGCGAGTTATGGCTAGATGAGGGTGCCGTTAAGGCAATCACCGTGGGTGGCAAGTCCCTCTTAGCAGCAGGCATTACCCGTGTGGAAGGGGAGTTTCAGGCTCAAGATGCTGTGAAGCTCTGTGACCCCACAGGAGCCGAAATTGCCCGTGGCCTTGTCAACTACAACAGTGAAGAAATTCGTCGTGTCCAAGGGCAACAATCTACGGAATTGGCCAACATCCTCGGCTATGCCGGTGCCGATACAATTGTCCACCGTGACAACCTAGTGGTGACCCTGTAACCTGGTTCAGTTGCGCTGAAAAGGACGATAGGCAGCAGGTGCGGTAAAATTACTTACCAACTGTGACCGTTTATGCAGCGATTGGGGGTAGGTTTTGCATCTGGCATAGCCCCACCAAGGAAGGCGTATTAAGACAGTACCTGATTGGCGGAAAAAGTATGGTTCAGTTCCACATCCAACCAGATAGCGAAATTCCTGCTTCAACTCAGCTCTTTAATCAAATTAGTTTTGCGATCGCTGCACGGCAATTTCCCCCAGGCTATCGTTTGCCCAGTACGCGGCAGCTCGCCATGCAAACCGGGTTGCACCGCAACACGATCAGCAAAGTTTACGAACGCCTTGAAGCCGCTGGTTTAGTCGTGCCCCAAGTGGGGTCTGGTATCTATGTCCGTGCCCTTGGTCAAGAGGAAACCCGTCCCCGCCAACGCCGGCCTGCCGTTGTGCCTGTACACCGCATTGTTCAAGACAGTGTGGACACCCTCCTGGAAATGGGCTATTCCCTAAGTCAAATTCGTGAGTTATTCCTTGCTGAGATTGATGCCCGCCAGAAAGCTGGGGTAAGGGTTTTGGTGACAGTGCCCCGCCACGATCAAGGGGCTGGTGAGCTGATTGTTCAGGAATTGCAACAACTTCTGCCGATTCCTGTGGAACTGGTTTTTCTTGAGGATTTGGCAGCAGTTCTCGATGGTGACACCTCGGCAACCGTGGTTACGGTGCGCTATTTTGCCAGCATGACAGAGGCCGTCACCCGCAATAGGGACGTCCGGGTATTTTTCATCGATATTTACAACTACCAGCGGGAACTGGAAGTGGTACGGCAATTGCCAAAAGGCTCCTGCTTGGGCCTGGTCAGTCTCAGTTCCGGTACCCTTGGTGTCGCAGAGGTCATGATCCACAGCCTGCGAGGAGATGAGCTCCTCTTAGTGACCGCCCAGGCCAACGATAGCTATAAGCTCAATGCCGTTGTCCACCGCGCCCATACGATCATTAGCGATCGCGCCAGTGGCGAACGGGTCAAAGCAGCCATTGCGGCGGCTCGCCATGAGTTGATTCGCATTCCCCGTCTCATTTGCTGCGAAAGCTATATTGACCCACAGTCGGTGGAACTGCTGAAACGGGAAATTGGTCTGACAGAGGATCTTCCCCTCGAAGCCAAAGCCTCTTGACTCAGGGATTGAGAGCACTCAGCCCATAGGAGAATTCCACGGGAACGAGCTGATTTTGTGCTTGACGTTGCATGGCATCCAGTTGCAGGTTCGTAAGATAACCTAAGCCAGCAGCTAGACCACAGTACAAGAGGCAAACAGTACTGAGTTTTGGCCAATGCAAGCTTATAAAACGCCACATGGGTTGACTCCTCATTTGCAGAACCAGACTACAATCCATCCAGACCCCTGCTGCCAACTCAAACCCCCGCCCTTTTCCCAGGGATGGAACACAGTCGAGGTCGTGAAAGTCTCTAGAGGAGTGAAGCACCTCCCCTTTGGTTAGCCCACCTTTTAAAACACTGTACCTAGGAAATCCCTTGAGAACTCCCTAGGTGCGGCAAATGGGCATGGGAGGAGGGGTCACACCTAAAAAGTTATTCTCAATTTTACTGATTGCCCTAAGAAGCCGACGGAGAGTGTTACAGTTGTTAAATTTAAATTTATTAAATATGGGTCAAAGTCCTGAATTTGCAAGGACTTGAGAAAGATTAAGGAAGTCTTCTAAAATTATCTAAAAAATCTTAATGGTTTTTTATTTTGGCTCAGCTAGCAAGCGTGGATACCCTTCCTGCAGTGCGGATTGTCCTCGTTGAACCCCAAGGGGAGATCAATATCGGCAGCGTTGCCCGCGTCATGAAAAATATGGGGTTACAGCAGTTGTGGATGGTCAGTCCCCGCTGTGATCCGAAGGGAGAGCTAGCCCAGCGCTGGGCAGTTCATGCAGAGGATGTGCTCCAGCAAGCAAACGTGACCGATTCCCTTGAGGCAGCGCTAGCGGATTGTCAGCGGGTTTTTGCCACCGTGGGGCGAGATGTGGCGGATTTGGCCTTACCCTGTTGGACACCCCGTCAGGCAGCACCGCAACTATTGGCTGTAGTGCAGTCGGCACTGGTGTTTGGTCGCGAGGATCGGGGGCTCACGAATGCAGAATTGGAGTGTGCCCATGGTTTGGTGAAAATTCCTACGGCCAATACCTACCCATCTTTGAATCTGGCGCAAGCTGTTGCCGTATGCTGCTATGAGTTGTGGTTGACGGCCTGCGACAGTGGGGAAACTTTTCCCCAAGGGGATGCCGTCCCCTTTGAGCGGTTGCAGGGCTTTTATGACCATTTAGAGCAGGTGCTGCTCCAGATTGGTTTTTTGTATCCCCATACCGCTGCCAGTCGTATGGCCAAGGTGCGATCGCTCCTCGGGCGCGCCTACCCCACGGAGGCCGAAGTGGCCCTATTGCGGGGTATGGTTCGTCAGGTGGAGTGGGCGATTCAGCACGCAGCCATGATTTCTTCAGAGACCTTTCCTCTAAAGTAGATGGCATGGTTGCTCAGTCTCGTTCAATGGTTCAGTCCTCCGGTCTTTCCTCACTCCCTCGTCCAGCAACACCTCCGCCGCCACCCCGTCCCAATTTGTTCTTAATTACTTTTCGCTGTGGCGTCAGTGGGGTGGCCCTTGCTGCGATGGTGGGCACACTCCTCTCTGTGGTGCACCCTCAGGATTTGTCCCTAAAGAACACAGCGGTGCAGGCGATCGCTCCCGCTCCTGAGGCACCAACGTCAACCTTACCCCCCGAACGTCCCCTAACCAACCTGCAACAGCAAATTCAACAACTGGTTAGCCGCCAACCCAATCTGACGGCGGGGCTGTACTTTTTTAATTTAGATTCCGGTGCTTCCCTCAATGTCGGCGGCGATCAGGTTTTTCCTGCCGCCTCTACGATTAAGTTTCCCATTCTTGTTGCCTTTTTCAAGGCGGTGGATGAGGGACGAGTCACGCTCCAGGAACGCCTCACCATGCGCCCTGATCTCATAGCCCCTGAGGCTGGCACATTGCAATACCAAAAGCCCAACTCCCAGTACGCCGCCCTTGAGGTGGCAGAGTTAATGATTACAATTAGCGACAACACGGCAACGAATATGATCATCGATCGCCTTGGGGGCGCCGCTGAGCTGAACCAACAGTTTCAGGAATGGGGCTTAGAAAATACGGTGATTAACAATCCGCTGCCGGATATGAAGGGCACCAACACCACCAGTCCCCGGGATTTGGCAACGCTGATGCTCAAAATTGGTCAGGGAGAAATTCTCTCGCCCCGTAGTCGCGATCGCCTGCTGGACATCATGCGGCGCACGGTTACTAATACCCTCTTGCCCGCCGGTCTTGGCAAAGGGGCCACCATTGCCCACAAAACGGGAGATATTGGTATTGTGGTCGGTGATGCTGGCATGGTAGATATGCCCAATGGCCAACGCTATGTAGCCGCCATGATGGTGAAACGCCCCTACAATGATCCCCGAGGGAGTGAACTCATTCGCCAGGTCTCGCGGATGGTTTACCAGGCCTTTGAGAAACTTTCGCCGCCTTAGCCTTAGATGGTGCAGCCACTCCTGACACTAGAGAATGTGTGCCGCTACTTTGGCGGTCTTAAGGCCGTTGAGCGGGTCTCCTTTAGCGTTGAAGCGGGGGAGATCTTTGGCATTATTGGCCCGAATGGTGCCGGTAAAACCACCCTTTTTAACCTACTGACGGGGTTAATTCCTCTGACTGCAGGGAAAATTCTCTTTCAGCAGCAGCCTTTGCACCGGCTGAAGCCTCACCAGATTGCTGCTTTGGGGATTGCCCGCACGTTTCAAAATATTCGCCTCTTTCCAGAGATGAGTGTTTGGGAGAATGTTCGCCTGGGACAGCATCTCCATGCCCCTGCCAGTTTTTGGGCGAACCTTTGGGGGGCGCCCTCCGTACGTTATGCTCAGGAGCGCTTGGAGAATCGCGCCAAGGAACTCCTCTACTGGGTCAATCTCTACGAGCGGCGCCACGAGCGAGCAGGCAACTTACCCTATGGGGAACAACGCCGCCTTGAACTGGCGCGTGCCTTGGCACTGCAACCCCGCCTGCTCTTGTTGGATGAACCGGCTGCGGGCATGAATCCCAAGGAAAAGCAAGAGCTCTGTGAGTTGATTCGCCGCCTCAAGGCAACCTTTGAACTGACGGTCATTCTCATTGAGCATCATGTGCCCCTGGTGATGAGTTTGTGCGATCGCTTGGCCGTATTGGACTTTGGTCAACTCATTGCCCTCGGCGATCCTCTGACGGTGAAAAATGATCCTAAGGTGATTGAGGCCTATCTTGGCGCTGATGTTTAAGTCAACAGAGTCCTATTTCCAAGGCCGAATGGCCATTCTGGCCACGAAGCACGGTAAAGAACAGGTGATTGCCCCTGCCCTTGCCCGTCTCGGGGTGACGGTTGTGGTTGCCAGTGACTTTGATAGCGATCGCTTTGGTACCTTTAGCCGTGAAATTCCCCGCTGTGGCACCCAAGAGGAGGCGGCTCTTGCCAAGGCAGAAGCGGTGCTGGCGCAAACGGGTGCCGACCTAGTCATTGCCAGTGAGGGGAGCTTTGGCCCCCATCCTCAATTTCCGATGCTCCCGAGCGATCGCGAACTCATCCTTCTTGTAGATCGCCGCCATGATCTGGTATTGCGGGGGGAGGTCCTCTCCCTAGACACTAACTTTAGCCATGCCACCGTCAGTCATCTTGAAGAGGCTTTGGCCTTTGGAGCACGGGTAGGCTTTCCATCCCATGGTTTAATTGCGATGGCCCAGGCTGATCCTCTGCCCAATACGCCTATTTTCAAAGGCATTCAAAGCGAAGAACAGTTGCAAAGGGCGATCGCCACCCTGCAGACCAATCATGCCACCCTTCACCTTGAAACCGATATGCGTGCCCACATGAACCCCACGCGCATGCGGGTGATTGCTCAAGCGGCAGCCGAGCTGGTTCAAGCAATGGCCCAGGGCTGTCCCCAGTGTGGTTGGCCGGGGTTTGTGGCTTGTGAGCACCTGCCGGGGCTACCCTGTGAATTGTGTGGGGCACCCACAGGTGCAATCAAAGCGAGCCGTTACCTCTGTCAACACTGTTTGTACGAGCTCACAGTACCTGTCCCTGAAACCGTTGCCGATCCCAGTCAATGCTACTTCTGCAATCCCTAGGCAAAGACAAAGACTTGGTATAATTCCTGTACAGTCTCTTCTGTTGCGGCACCGATTGAGCCCTCCCATCGTCTGCATTCCTAGCGCATTTTTGAGGAGTGATCCATGAGACCTCGCCATCTCACCAGTCTTGCCCTTGCTGCCCTCACTCTCAATCTTGGGAGTATGGCCTTTGCCCAGACGGCAAACACGAGCAATCCAATGGAGGGCTGGCAACAAAACGGCAGTGCTAACGATCTAGGCACCCTTCTTAATCCTCAGAATGGCAACTTTTCCCTGCCCGGACTCATGAATCGGCTGCGTTTGATGGATGGTCGTGACCCCAACGAAGTGGTGACCGATCAAATGGAAAATCTCACTGCTGAAGCGGAGGCCTTTCGCAAACGGCAGCAGCAACAATTCCAAAATCTAACGCTGACGCCCTAGGACGGGGCTGCGATGTCCCCAAGGGTATTGATTTTGGGCTTAGGTCATTGGGGACAAACACTGGCATACCTATTTGAGCAACGGGGTTGCACAGTTTCCTCCTGGGGGCGATCGCAGGGGGCACTCTCGGCTGCTCTTTTCCAAGACATTCATTTACTGGTTTCGGCTCTCCCTATCAAAGCGGTGCGCGAAGTGGCTGCCCAAGTCACCCGCCTTCACCCCCCCTTAGGAATCATTCTTGTGAGTGCCACAAAGGGCCTAGAATCGGAAACCTTTGCCACAGCGGCGGATATTTGGCAAACTTACTGTCCCCATCACGATCTGGTGGTGCTTTCGGGACCCAACCTAGCCAGTGAAATCCAGCAGGGATTGCCGGCAGCAGCGGTGGTGGGGGGCAATCTGGCAGCCACCAAGCAGGTTCAGGATTGTTTGGGCAGTCCCACGTTTCGCCTCTATAGTAATGAGGACCGGCGGGGTGTTGAAATGGGGGGCATCTTCAAAAATGTGATTGCGATCGCCTGTGGCGTCAATGATGGCCTCGGTCTTGGCGTTAATGCCCGCTCTGCCCTGATTACCCGAGGACTCGTGGAAATGGTGCGGGTAGGTACCCACTGGGGCGGACAAGTGGAAACCTTCTACGGCCTTTCAGGATTAGGGGATCTGCTTGCCACCTGTACGAGCGCCCTCAGTCGCAATTATCAAGTGGGGTGGCATCTTGCCCAGGGTAAGTCCCTCTCCCAAGCCCTAGCCTTAACCAAGGGCACTGCTGAAGGGGTGAACACTGCTCGGGTGCTGTGCACCTATGCTCAGCAGCATCAATTAGATATTCCGATTACTGCAATGGTGAATGCGGTCCTGTGTGGCTCTCTCACGCCTCAGGCTGCCCTCCATTGTCTTTTAGAGCGTCCCTTCAAGCCTGAGGTTATTCCTGGACAATAGTTTTCGGCGTCGGTTCTGAGCTGGGTTCCCCTAAGGCAGCAGGCGCGGTTTCGCTGACGGGGATGGGCACGGGGGGACGGTCAAGACGGAGCATCAAACCGACTGCCGTTGGCTCAACCGGTGGAGGAGAGACCTCTGGCTCAAGGCGGGCAGGACTGGTGATAGCCACCGGCAGACTGGAAAAGGGATTGGGAATGAGGCCGCTCAGCATTGCCACGAAGGATGCCGCTAGGGTTGCTCCGGCACTCCCTAGGACCCAAATGCGACGGCGGCGATTGGCCTGAGCAATGACTTGGGCGGCTAACTGATCCGCCGGGCAGGGGGTCAAGGGCACGGGCAATTCCTGCATCTGCTGCCTGAGGTTCAGGAGTCGCTGATAGAGGCGTTGTGCTTCAGAATCGGTAGCCAGCCATGCTTCCACCTGTTGCCGTTCTGCAGCGGTCACTTCACCATCAAGGTAGGCGCTCAGGCGTTCAAAGGTATCGCGTTTGCAGTGATCAAGTTCGTCCATCATAGAGGTCTGTCCTTGCAGGAAAAGGGTAGGGGTGATTCGCCTTCGGTTCAAGGGAGGTCCAAGTACGGTTGGAGTTCGAGTTGGAGTCGCTGTCGGGCCCGGGCAATTCGCGACTTTACAGTTCCGAGGGAAGCCCCGGTGATTTGGGCAATTTCCTCGTAGGAGAGGCCTTCAATTTCCCGGAGGACAATCGTTGTCCGAAAGGTTTCCGGTAGGTTGGCGATCGCTCGCCGTAATTGATCGTAGAATTCATCGGTACGCAACCGGTCATCGGGACTGGCCTCACTGGTGGCAAGTTCCCAGTTCATTTCACCCTCTTGGGTTTTCAGGGGCGCATCCAGTGAAAGGGGGGGGTGATGGCGTTTACGTTTACGCAACTCATCGTAAAACAAGTTCGTGGCAATGCGACTGAGCCAACCCTGAAATTTGCTGGTGTCTTGCAATTTGTGAATGTTGCGATAGACTCGAATCCAGACTTCTTGCACCAGGTCGGCGCGATCGTCCCAGTCGGGCGCAAGGTGATAGATCATTCGCTCCACATGGGATTGGTATCGCCGCAACAATTCAGTAAAGGCAGCCCGATCTGGGGTTCTGCCGGCTTGACAGCGCGCAACCAACTCTTGGGCTGTCAGTTTTGTCAGTGGCACCGTCACCCGCGCACTGGTCTCCTCACCGCGTGTCCAAGCAAGGGGAAGACTGGATGTCATGGATACAATCGACCTCAGACCAATTGCTTTTCATGACGCCCTTGCCCCTAGGATGTTCCTTGATCCGTTATAGCTTGCCAAGGACATTTCCATCGGTTCTGTTTTCGCGAGGAGTCTGTTAATGTTTCCTTAACGTTAGTGAATTTAGATTAAACTCTTTACTGTAGCGGCTTTACTGTAGCGGCGATCGCTCTTTGGACGCGCTACACCAACACCCAACGCGCGGCTCAATGTAACCCTTTATCACCGCCCCTGACCCCTATGCTCTGGATCCGCATTGCTAGTGGACTTGTCGCGATCGCCCTCGCGCTGCTAATGACCTTCCTGGGCGGTTGGTATTTTTGTCTGGGGATTGGGGCGCTGATTTATCTGGGGCAACTGGAATATTTTGAACTAGCCCGCGCGAAAGGGAGTGCACCGGCTGCTAAAACAACCCTCGTCGTCAGTCAAGTGCTGCTGATCACTTCCCTCCTGCGGCCTGACCTTGCGGATGCTGTCTTTCCGGTTGCGGGTACCTTTATTTGTTTTTACCTGCTGTTTCAACCTAAGCTGGCCTCGATCGCCGATATTTCCACCTCCATTATGGGCTTGTTTTATGGCGGCTATTTGCCCAGCTATTGGGTGCGGCTGCGGGGACTAGAACAGCAGTCAACTCTGCCCTTGGGGGGCTTCTGGCCAGAACGGCTGCAACTGAGCGACTTTCCCTTGGGATTGCAGGTGACGCTGTTGGCCTTTGCCTGTATTTGGGCGGCAGATATTGGTGCCTATGCGGTTGGGAAGCTCTTTGGCCGCACCCGCCTCTCTCACATCAGTCCCAAGAAAACCGTCGAAGGAGCGGTGTTTGGCGTCTTGGCAAGTTTAGGCATCGCCCTTTGGGGGGCCTATTCCCTCACCTGGCCGCTCCCTTGGTTTGCGGGAGCCCTGTTTGGTCTGATGATTGGGATTGCCAGCCTCTTGGGCGATTTAACCGAGTCAATGATGAAACGGGATGCCGGCGTCAAAGATTCTGGGCAGTTGATTCCGGGCCATGGCGGCATTTTAGACCGCGCCGATAGCTACGTATTCACAGCACCCTTGGTCTTTTATTTTGTAACGCTGCTCTTGCCTATCTTCGCCACTCGAACCGGTTTGGATTAATTCACCTGGGACAGACTCATAGCACAGGGGGCCCCTCGAGCCCCCTTTTGTGCATATCACGTTTCCATTGATTCGGCTGTGAGAGACTCCCAGCATTGACCCCCCTCAGGAGGTGCTCTGGAGCGACTATAGCACAACCTATTTTCAAGCATCTAGTCCTGATCATTATTTTATTTTTGTAAAATTTTTAGATCTGCGGCTGCCTAGGGGCGCAATCTCTCTCTAGGAGTGGGTTTCCAGAAAATTCAAGCACCTCCAAATCTGATAGAAATGCTTCTAAGGCTGATGGTGTCTGGATTAGGGAAAATTCTTGAGCTAGGAGAATATTTGAATCCAGATTTGAATCCAGAGGTAGAGGTGCTTGATCCCCTTCCTACAGATCAGGAAAGACAACCCGCACATCGGGATGGACTAAATGGTGCTGCTTGACCACTAAGCCCTTGGCAAGGGCAGGGGAGATCTCGAGGGCGCGATCGCCATGATCGGCGAGGCAAAGGATATAGGGCAAGGTGCTATTTGTCAGGGCTTGGGTCGCTGTCCAAGGCACCGCCCCCGGCATATTGGGCACGCCATAGTGCACGACACCAAAGGCGGTATAGGTGGGGTTGGAATGGGTGGTGGGTCGCAGTGTTTCCACACAGCCCCCCTGATCCACTGCCACATCAATAATGACGGCTCCGGGCTGCATCCTTTGCACAAGGGACTTGGGTACCAAACAGGGAGGACGCCGACCCGGCACCAGAACGGCACCAATCACTAAGTCCGCTTCGGGCAACCGCTCAGCAATCACGTGAGAGCTGCTGTAGAGGTACTCTACCCGTGCGCCAAAGAGGGTTTCTAGGTATTTGAGGCGCTCGATATTGATATCGAGAATGCTCACCTGTGCTCCCAAGCCTACCGCCATGCGGGCAGCTTCTGTGCCGACGACACCGCCCCCCAAAATGACCACTCGCCCCGGCCGCACCCCCGGAACACCACTGAGGAGGACCCCCCGCCCCCCTTGGGTACGCTCTAGGAAGCGAGCACCAAACTGCACCGCCAAGCGACCGGCAATCATGCTCATGGGGGTTAGCAGCGGGAAGCTGCGTTGGTCATGGTGCGTTTCTTCCACACTTTCGTAGGCGATCGCGGTTGTCCCCGATTCCAGAAGCGCCACCGTTAGCTCGCGACTGGCGGCAAGGTGCAAGTAGGTAAAGAGGAATTGGCCAGAACGCAAATAGCGATACTCCGAGGGCAAGGGTTCCTTGACCTTGACCACCAGTTGGGCATCCCAAGCGGCTTGAGCCGTAGGCACAATTTGGGCACCTGCGGCAACATAGGCCTCATCGAGGAAGCCTGACCCCACTCCGGCGCCACTTTCAATGAGAACTTCATGGCCGCGCTCCCGCAGACTTTGCACGCCTGCTGGCGTTAGACCGACGCGGAATTCTTGATCCTTAATTTCCTTAGGGACACCAATGCGCATGGCCAATCTATTCTCCGAGGTCTAGAAATTGATAACTACCAAAGACTTTCAAGACATCTGTCGCTTCCTTGAGTGCCACCAGACAATCGGCCACGACATCGGGGCGACCATTCACCTCCAGGTCAACAAAGAAAAGATAATCCCCCAACGCCCGTTTGCTGGGACGCGATTCAATGCGGCTGAGGTTAATCTGGCGATCGCTAAAGAGTTGCAGCACCTTGAGCAGGGCACCGGGGGCATTGGCCTTGAGGCTAAAGGCAATGGAGGTGTGGGTATCCCCCGGCTGGGGCCAACCCTCCCCCTGTTGGCGACTCACCACCCAAAACCGCGTGCAGTTGTCGGGAATGTCCTGGATTTCGGTGGCGATAATGGGCAAGTGATGGAGTTGGGCTGCCCGCACGCTGGCGATCGCCCCCACCCGATCCGACTGTGCCACATATTGCAGCCCTTCGGCGGTGGAGGTCACGGGACACTGGCGAGCCTGGGGAAGATAGGCTTGCAACCAGCCCTGGCACTGCCCTAGGGCTTGGGGATGGGAATAGACCGCTTCAATTTCGGCTAAATCTGTGGTTTGGGCAATGAAGGCATGGACAATGGGGCGGATGAAGGCATACTGAATGTGGAGTGTATCCAATCGCCACAGGGAATCCAAGGTAATGTTGACGCTGCCCTCCACAGAGTTTTCGCTGGGCACCAGGGCTAAATCGAGCTCGCCCGCCGCCAAGGCCTCAAGACAGCCAGCGATCGTCGTCACGGGAACTAATGTTAGGGCTTCTCCCCGGTGCCATTGGGCGTAGCTTTGAGCCGCTTCTTCACTATAGGTGCCCACTGGGCCAAGATAACCCAGCCTCACCATAGATGATCGAGACCAGAGGGGCAAAGACTCAAGGGCGCATCCTCACAAGGGAATTCTCAAGATCCGAGTTGAAAGAATCAATGAATGAGTTAGACGTAAGCCGGGTTCTGTTCAAAGGGTGGTTATCTATCTGGGACACTTGTTACCAAGTGCCTCTAGCGGCTCTGGCTAGCAAAGAACTGGGGAAAAGACCAACCCTGGTTCCTTAGCGCTAGCACACCTTGCTTCCAGCCGGGGTTTACCGAGCCAACATCTCTCGATGTTGCTGGTGCGCTCTTACCGCACCGTTGCACCCTTGCCTGTGAGGTTTCCCTCCATCGGCGGTTTATTTCTGTGGCACTTTCCTCGCGGTCACCCGCACTGGGCGTTACCCAGCAAGCTTGGTCTTTCGGAAGCCCGGACTTTCCTCAGGAGTGGCAGACTCCCGCAACCACCACGCTAACTCATTCAGTTTTATTGTACGTTTTATTGTACTAGGGGCGCTTGGGCAATACTCCCGAGACCAACGGCGGATAATAGAGCGACCCATTCGCTGCGGGCTAGGTTTGCTGTGGCTTCATTCCCCTGCAGCTCAGACAAAATCGCCAAGGTGTCGTACCAAAGGCCCGCCTCAACCGCTGCCTGCAGGCGATCGCTCCCAAGTTTCTTTGCTAAATTCGTAGCGGGCTGCACCCGGGAGATCGCCCCACTGACAGAGATAAACGCGGAGGGATCATCGGCATCAGCACCACACCGCAGGGTAAAGGTCCAGCGGTCGTCTTGGCCGGGTTGGAGTTGCCCATTGGGCTTCAGTGCCAGAATCCCCGGTGCAGCGGGTAAATTCACTACCATTGTTGCTAGTTGTCAGGTCCCGCATCATTATATTCCCAGAAGCCGTGCTAAACTCCTCGAAGCGTACCGGCTCCTTGAGTGCTTGTTCCAAGGCCGGAAAGCATTGAACAATGGAGCGTAACTAAACAGGAACGCGAAAGCCTCGGAGGCAGTCCCAAAAGCACCACGCGGCAGTTCAAAGCGTACGCACCCGGGTTCATCCCCATCGACGTCAAATACCTGCCACAAATGCCGGATGAGGAGCAGCGCCGCTACCTCTTTGTCGCGATTGATCGGGCAACGCGCTGGGTCTATTTGGCAATCCACGAGAATAAGAGCGCAGAATCGGCAACGCGCTTTCTTGCAAATGTCCTTGCCAACGCTCCTTTCGTGGTGCGTACGGTGCTGACCGATAACGGCAAGGAGTTTACCGACCGTTTCTCCTCCGCAGGCGAACGCCAACCCACGGGACGTCATCCGTTTGATCAGCTCTGTCGTGAAAAGCGCATCGCCCATCGGCTCATCCAACCCCGCCATCCGCAAACCAACGGGATGGTGGAACGCTTCAACGGCCGCATTGCCCAGATTCTGCGCGCTGAACGCTTTGTCTCGGCAGCCGACTTGCAAGAGACGCTCACGCGATACCTTTGGGCGTACAATCACCGCATTCCCCAACGCGTTTTGGGCCACATGACTCCCATTGAGAAACTGCGATGGTGGCAAACTGAGCGACCAGACCTCTTCGTTTCAAGGGTAGATAATGTCACGGGTCTTGACACCTAGGCTGATGCCAGGGATGTAGGGACTGCAAGCGGGCGATCGCCCACGGATTTCACATCTAAGACAATCCAGTATGATGGAATAGTATTTTTGCCGTTTGTTACGCTCCGTTGAGACTTTGCTCCAATGACCTCATCCCCCTCTGCGTCGGCAATGACTGCTCTCACCGGTGATCAAATTCGCCAGAAATTCCTCGATTTCTATGCCGCCAAAGGACACACCATCTTACCCAGTGCGTCCCTGATTCCTGATGATCCAACGGTGCTGCTGACGATCGCTGGCATGCTCCCTTTCAAGCCGATTTTCCTCGGTCAAGAAGCGCCGAAGGTGCCCCGCGCCACCACCGCTCAAAAATGTCTGCGCACCAATGACATTGAAAATGTGGGCCGCACCGCTCGCCACCACACGTTCTTTGAAATGCTGGGCAACTTTAGCTTTGGCGACTACTTCAAGGGGGAGGCCATTGCTTGGGCATGGGAGCTGATGACCACGGTTTATGGTTTACCCCCGGAACGGCTCTTGGTGAGCGTCTTTGAAAATGACGATGAGGCCTATGACATTTGGCATCGCCAGGTGGGCTTGCCCAAGGAGCGCATCCAGCGCATGGGCGAGGAGAGCAACTTTTGGACGGCGGGGCCGACGGGTCCCTGTGGTCCTTGTTCTGAGATTTACTACGACTTCTATCCAGAAAAGGGGCTAGCTAACGTTGATCTCGATGACGATGGCCGCTTCATCGAACTCTACAACCTAGTGTTCATGGAGTTGAACCAAGACGACCAAGGTCACCGTACCCCCCTCAAGGCGAAAAACATTGATACCGGTATGGGCTTGGAGCGGATGGCACAGGTTCTCCAAGGGGTGCCCAACAACTACGAAACGGACTTAATTTTTCCAATTATTGAGGCAGCCGCGCAGCGAGCTGGGATTCAGTACCAGAAAGCCAATGCCAGCACCCAAACCTCCCTCAAGGTGATTGGCGATCACACCCGGGCAGTGGTTCATCTCATTGCCGATGGTGTCACCGCCAGTAATGTGGGGCGTGGCTATGTCCTGCGGCGGTTGATTCGGCGCATTGTGCGCCATAGCCGGCTGTTGGGGATCAATGGGCTGGTCACCCCTGATCTTGCTCAAGTGGCAATCGATCTGGCTGCCAATGTCTATCCCAATGTCCGCGAGCGGCAGGCAGTTATTCTCAGCGAGCTGCAGCGGGAGGAGGAACAGTTTCTCAAAACCTTGGATCGGGGTGAGAAGCTCTTGGCGGAGATGCTGTCTCCCCTGAAGAAGGCTAAGGGCAAAAAACGCAGTCAACCGCAACTGGCAGGGCGCGATGCCTTTGTGCTGTTTGATACCTACGGCTTCCCCTTGGAGTTGACCCAAGAGATTGCTGCAGAGCAAGGTATTGGTGTGGATGTGGCTGAGTTTGAAGCCTGTATGGCCGAGCAGCGACAACGTTCCCAAGCAGCCCACGAAACTATTGATGTGACCGTTCAGGAGGGGATTGATTCCCTAGGGGATCAACTGCATCCTACGCAGTTTCGTGGCTATGAGGAGTTGAGTTTGACAACGACGGTAACGGCGATTTTGGTGGCGGGTCATCCGGCCACAACGGCAACGGCAGGAACGGAAGTGCAGGTGATCCTTGAGGCAACCCCCTTTTATGCTGAATCGGGCGGTCAAATTGGCGATCGCGGGTACTTAGCCAGCAGTGATGCCCTGGTGCACATTCACGATGTACAAAAGCAAAAGGAATTGTTTGTTCACTACGGCAAAGTGGAGCGCGGCAGCCTAAAGGTGGGGGATCGCGTGAGCGCACAAATTGATCTCAGTTGTCGGCGGCGGGTACAGGCGCACCACACGGCAACGCACCTCCTGCAGGCAGCCTTGAAAAAGCTGATTGACGAGAACATTTCCCAAGCAGGGTCATTGGTGGCCTTTGATCGGCTGCGCTTTGACTTTAACTGTCCCCGTCCCCTGACCCGTGAGGAACTGCAGCAGATCGAAGATCAAATTAACGCTTGGATCAGCGAAAGCCACACCACCCACACCTATATCATGGCCCTCAGCGAAGCCAAGGCCAAGGGGGCGATCGCCATGTTTGGCGAAAAATATGGTGAGCAGGTGCGGGTTCTTGATATTCCGGGGGTGTCTATGGAACTCTGTGGTGGCACCCATGTGCACAACACCGCTGAAATTGGCCTCTTTAAGATTATTAGTGAAAGTGGAGTGGCCGCTGGAATTCGTCGCATTGAAGCCATTGCTGGAGCGGCGGTGCGGGACTATTTGCAGCAGCGCGATAGCATTGTCCGCGAGCTGTGCGATCGCTTCAAAGCCAAACCGGAAGAGATTCTGGATCGCATTAGCCAACTACAAGCAGATCTCAAAGCCCAGCAAAAGGCGCTGGAGCACCTAAAGGCGGAACTGGCCCTTGCCAAAACTCAGGCCCTCCTAGAACAGGCCAAACCCGTTGGGAATAGCCACGTTCTCATTGCCTCCTTAGCAGGGGTCGATCCCCAAGGGCTAAAAACCGCCGCCGAATGGCTGCTGAATAAATTAGGTAGTGGTGCTGTGGTCTTGGCTACCCAACCGGCTGCTGACAAAGTGAACCTCCTAGTCGCTGCCAGTCAGGATGTTGTGCAGCGGGGTGTGCATGCCGGTCAACTCGTGGCGGCACTCGCCCAAGTCTGTGGCGGGCGCGGCGGGGGGCGTCCCAACTTTGCCCAAGCGGGGGGATCTCAACCGGCAAAATTGGCCGAGGCGCTGGAATTGGCGCACTCTCGCCTGAAAGAGATTCTCGAATCCTGATATATTGACCTTCTGTTCTCACTCAAGCGCACTATGGCCTTTGTTAACGCAAACTACCTCAAACTCAAGGCAGGGTATCTCTTTCCAGAAATTGCCCGCCGCGTCAATCAATTTTTGCAAGCCCATCCCGACGCCCCCCTCATCCGACTGGGGATTGGTGATGTCACTGAACCGCTGCCGGCGGCCTGCCGGGAAGCGATGATCAAAGCCGTCGAAGAAATGGGCGATCGCGCCACCTTCAAAGGCTATGGCCCTGAGCAGGGATATCCTTGGCTGCGGGAAAAAATTGCTGCTCACGACTTCCAAGCGCGGGGCTGTGACATTGATGCCAGTGAAATTTTTATCTCCGATGGCTCCAAGTGCGATACAGGGAATATTCTGGATATTTTTGGCGACAGCAACCGCATTGCCGTTACAGACCCCGTCTATCCCGTCTATGTGGATACCAATGTCATGGCCGGCCATACGGGTGAAGCTAACGAACGCGGCGAGTATGCTGGACTGGTCTATTTGCCCATTACCGCTGAAAACCACTTCACCGCCACGCTGCCCAGTGAACCGGTGGACTTAATCTACCTCTGCTTTCCCAACAATCCCACGGGGGCAGTGGCCTCGCGGGAGCATTTGCAGGCCTGGGTAGACTATGCCCGTGCCCACAAAGCAATCCTCTTCTTCGATGCGGCCTACGAAGCCTTTATTACCGATCCAGCGATTCCCCACTCGATCTATGAAATCCCCGGTGCCCGCGAGTGCGCCATTGAATTCCGTTCCTTCTCCAAAAATGCCGGCTTTACGGGAACGCGCTGTGCCTTTACCGTGGTGCCCAAGGGTCTCAAGGGGCAAACCCCCAGTGGTGACGCGGTCGAACTCTGGTCGCTGTGGCAACGGCGGCAATCCACGAAGTTTAATGGGGTGTCCTACATTGTGCAGCGGGGTGCCGAAGCCGTCTATTCTGAAGCCGGTCAAGCGCAAGTACGGGAATTGGTGACCTTTTATATGGAAAATGCCCGTCTGATCCGCGAAAAACTTACCCAAGCAGGCTTTGAGGTCTATGGTGGTGTCAATGCCCCCTACGTTTGGCTGAAGACACCTGCCGGTATGGGTAGTTGGGACTTCTTCGATAAATTGCTGCACACCTGCTTTGTGGTGGGCACCCCCGGTGCTGGCTTTGGGGCAGCGGGTGAGGGCTATTTGCGTCTTTCAGCCTTCAATAGCCGCGAGAACGTGGTTGAGGCCATGGACCGTGTCGTGACGGCCTTTGCTTGAGGAAACTGGATGAGCCAGGGGGAAAGCTGGCAGGAAAAAGCCGCTAGGCAAGAAGGGATATTGCTGGGGCTCCTCAGCGCAACCGGCTATGCCCTTTTTACTCTGCTGCCGGACAGTCACAGTCTCATGGTGGCTTGGCCTTGGGTACTCCTGTGGCAAGCGACAGTGGGGGTTCCCCTCCTTTGGTTTTTGCAGGTGTTGGCCTATCAACGGCGGGTGCAGCCCTTGGGAAATGGCTTTGATGGCGTGGTGCTGTTACTCCTGTTGGCATTGGGGATTTCCGGAACCTTGAGTGCCTTTCCCAATCAGGCTCGCTGGTATGGCTGGGCACTGTTGGGGGGAATCGCTGTCCTTTATCCCCTAGGGGCTTGGTTGCGCACTCCAGACCGACGCTGGCAAATCGTGCACTTTCAAGGCTATCTCACTGCCCTCGTGATCCTTGTCAGTTTAAGCCTTTGGTTGGGCACAACGATCGCCACGGCAGTTTTCGATACCCCCCAAGGACTCACCCCCCACCTCAATGGGGACACTTTGGAACTCCGCAACTGGGCACCCTTTGGCCACCAAAATTATGTGGCGGGCTATCTGCTGCTAGGGTTACCTTTGGTGGGACTCTTGGCCATTGAAGCAGAAGCCAGTGAACCGTGGTGGCGATCGCGCCCATTTTGGATTGCCGTGCTGCTTTTGGGTCTAGTAACCCTCTACACCACATTTTCACGGGGGGGCGGCCTCGGCTTGCTGGCAATGGTGATTCCCCTTGGCATCGGTTGGATTCGGTACTGTCGCCGCCAGCGTCGCTCTTGGTGGGGATTCTTGGCTTTGGTGGGCTTAGGGGTGGTTGCTCTGGCCAACGATCGCCTACGACGCAGCTTAGCAGCTCTTTTTCAGGGAGGACCAGGGAGCGAACTGACCTACCGCTGGATTACCAGTATTGTTGGCTGGCGCATGGGAGCTGCCCACCCTCTGAGGGGCAATGGTTTAGGCAGTGTGCCCCTCTGGTATCAGCACTATCGTCCGAGCTGGGCTGGCGGCGAAGCGGAGTGGATTTATCAGCTCCACAGTACTCCTGTGCAACTGTGGGCAGAGCTGGGGATCGGTGGGATAGCCGCCTTGGCTTTAGGGGTAGGGCTCCTCGTCTATTGGGCCAGCCGCTACCGTCGCTGGTGGCCAAACTTAGAAGAGCGGGAACAACGGCTGGCGATCGCCCTCTACCTCGCCCTTTGGGGCTATGGGGTTCTCAGTCTCACAGATTTTCAACTCGATAACGTCGGTATTGGTGGTCTCCTTCTGATTGAACTAACACTCCTCACCACCCTGATTCGCAGCGGTCAAGGTCAAATCCCTCCCAAACGGTTACGAACCCGCTGGGCACTCTCCCTGGTGGCTGCTGGTCTGGGGATCACCGTGGCAATGGCGGCTTGGCTCACCCCCATCCATCGCGCTTGGAGCAGCAGCAGCGAAGGCTTCCTAGCCCTTTTGACGCGCCCCCCCGACTGGAATCAATTTACCGAAAAGCTCTTCCATGCCCAGGAACTTGCCCCTTGGGAACCCTACTATCCCCTGCAACTGGGATGGAACTATGGTCAACGAGCCATCATGACCGATGAGGCCGCAGCCCAGAGGAGCCTTTTGCGTACTGCCATTGTCGAGTTTGAGAAAGGCATTGCCCTCTCTCCCCACCTGGAGTTTGGGTATAGCAACTTGGCATGGCTTTACTGGCGCAGTGGCAATTTTGCAGCAGCAATTCCTGCCTTTGTGAAAGCGGCTCAATTAGTACCCGCTAAACGGGGAAATTTCCTGGGACTGGGCCTAGCCCTCATTGGTGCTGATCAACCGCAACTTGCCACCGAAGCCCTCACCCTTGAGGTGCTGCGCCATCCTATCTTCATCACCAGTCCGGCTTGGCGAGGGGCGCCTTTAGCACCCTTTTATCAACCAGTTTTGAAGGCAGTCACAGAGCGCTATCGTCAGCTCGAGCAGGCGATTCCCAGCGATCGCCCCGCCGGACACTATGTGCGTCAAGTGTCAACCCTACTGCACTGGTGGCAAGGGGAATTGCCCTCGGCAGCCGACCCCCTCGCTGTATGGCTGCGACCCTTAGCCAACCCCGGGGGGACCACACTAAAAGCTCCCGCAACACTGGAAGTCTTTCTCAAGGCGTGGGATGCCCCCAACAACCGCCGTGACCTCTTGGCCTCCATTTGGTCCGGTAGCCCAGAACAACTGGAACAACTGGTGCGCTCCATGACCGGTCAGCCAACTCCCCTTGATTGGCTTCGTTCTGCGGCACCTGCCGTTGCCATAACCTATACCCGCGCCGGTTTTGGCGTGAATAGCCGCCACATTGATGGCCCTCAACCCACAGACTTTTTCATTGCCATTGACAACTTGCCCATGGTCACCCTGTTTGCACCGCTATGGCCAGACAACTACTTTTTGCCAGAACTGGATCAAGCTCTAGCGGGCGATCGCCAGCGTCTTTTTGCTGCCGTGCACCAAATCAAGGCCGAGACCAACACATCACCCCAGGGACACAGAGGGCTAGGGAATTAGGAGACTCTAGGATTGATTTGAGAATTGAAATGGCGGGGCATGGATTTGAACCATGGACCTTCGGGTTATGAGCCCGACGAGCTACCAGACTGCTCTACCCCGCGTTGCTTCAGCTTGTTTAGTATAGCGTATTGCTAAGGGCTTGGCAAGCATCGCTAGCGGATTTACAACCCTTTTTTGGGCGTAGAACGCGCTCAAAACGGCAAAAGCTCCAAGTGAAGAGGATTTTATCCCTTTAGATATCCTATGTTCTAGAAACAATGCCATGGGTAAATACTATTGAAATAATAGATTATTTTAATGATTTGGCTCAGACTAAATGTAGCAGCACTAACTTACAAAATCTGCGAGGGTAACTATAAAGAAATTATTAAACTTTTTTGGCATGAGTTCAACTCACCCCCTTAACCATGTTCCTACCTCCTCTACTGCTGAGTACGCTCCAAGAAATCTATCAACGCCAAGCCTCAATGCTCTCTGAGAGGGCCGTGGGAACCGAAAGTGAACTTCTTCTCCTGATTGAGAGACTCCCAGAGGCAACCCGTGACACTCTAGTCACACTGCTGATGTCCTACTCCCAGACTAAGGCGTCTTTGCCCATCAACTTGGCCTACCTCTTGGCACTGGAGGGTGAAATCCTTAACCTCCTTGGCCTAACATCCACAGGACACCCTTTGTTGACGCCGCCGGTCCTACAGAGGCTGCAAAACTATCTGCCATGGTTTAGGCAGGCAAGTCAGATCGTCCAGAATCATCTCGGCCGCGACCTGGTGCGTAACTACTGGTTGATTACCCGCCCCAACACTCCTTGGCTGCGCACCATTCGGGTTGAGACCTTTTACAATGAGCAAGTGTCTGCTCCCGATCGCTACCTCAACGAGGAGCAGCAAGATCTGTTACAAATGTGGTTAGAGCAATTTATTTTCTACTGCTATCGCCTTTTACCCACGCTCCCAGCAGAGGCGATGGCAGCGGGAATTCCTGTTCCCCCTCAATTGCTACCAGCAGCGGCGTAGCTCAAGAAGACCTCGCTAAAATTTTGGTGTCCGTCGGCCATCAGTTGAATTGTGGAGCACATTCTGCTATTAGAGGACGAAACGGAATTAGCCGACCCCTTGGGTCACATCCTACGTCAAGAGGGCTACCACGTTGACGTGGCCTATGATGGTGAAGCAGCTCAAACCTACTGGCAAACGCAGCGCCCCTACCACCTATTGATTTTGGATTGGATGGTCCCACCACCCACGGGGCTAGAACTCTGTCAACGATGGCGCCAAGCCGGTGATGAGACCCCCGTTCTCTTTCTCACTGCTCGAGATACCGTGGATGACCGGGTATGCGGTCTGGATGCCGGGGCCGATGATTATTTAGTGAAGCCTTTTGAACTACGGGAATTGCTGGCACGGGTACGGGCACTGCTGCGACGGCGGCATACGATGGGGTGTACAGCCCCCGTTCTTTGCTGGCAGGATTTGCGTTTAGATGTTGAAGGTCGTTTGCTCTACCGGGGACAACAGTGCATCTGCCTCTCGGAAAAGGAAACGGCGCTTTTGGCGCTCTTCCTCAAACACCCGACGGAACTTCTCAGCCATGAATTGATTGCCAGTCAACTGTGGCCGGATCAGTCCTGTGTCAATCGCAACCTATTGGCAGCCCAGATTCGGCTCCTACGCCGCAAAATTGAGCATCGGGATGAGCCCTCCCTGATTCAAACGGTCTATGGTCAAGGCTATCGCCTACGTCCGGTTGCTACACCTGAAAGCTAAGGCCACCGTTGCGGCATCTTGGAGGGTGAGGGGTCAGATACACCAGATAGAATAGATAAGCTGTGCTTTTGGGAAAACTGTTGTGGACGATCGCTACGACCCCCAAGTGATTGAGGCCAAGTGGCAACAGGAATGGGCTGCACGCCAACTGGATCGCACCGACACTGATCCGCAAAAACCCAAATTCTATGCCCTCTCAATGTTCCCCTACCCCTCAGGGAATCTGCACATGGGGCACGTCCGCAACTATACGATTACCGATGTCATTGCCCGCTGTCGGCGGATGCAGGGCTATCGCGTTCTCCACCCCATGGGCTGGGATGCCTTTGGCCTGCCGGCGGAAAATGCTGCCATTGAACGGGGAATTCATCCCCGCGTCTGGACACAACAGAATATTGGCCAAATGCGCCAAGAACTGCAACGTCTTGGCCTCTCCTACGATTGGGAACGGGAGGTGACCACCTGTCACCCTGACTACTACCGCTGGACACAATGGCTGTTTTTGGAATTCTTTGAGGCGGGCTTGGCCTACCAGAAAGAGGCCGCAGTGAACTGGGATCCTGTGGATCAAACCGTTTTGGCCAATGAGCAGGTGGACAGTGAGGGACGGTCCTGGCGATCGGGGGCCCTAGTGGAACGGCGACTGCTTAAGCAATGGTTCCTGAAAATTACCGCCTATGCCGAGGAACTGTTGAATGACTTGGAACAACTGACGGGCTGGCCAGAGCGGGTGAAATTAATGCAGGCCAACTGGATCGGTCAGTCCAGGGGTGCCTATTTGGAATTCCCAATTGTTGGCAGTGATGAGAAAATTGGCGTTTTTACCACCCGTCCCGATACGGTCTATGGCGTCACATACGTGGTGCTGGCCCCAGAACATCCCCTGACGCTGAAGGTGACCACGAGCCGCCGCCGCAAAACTGTTGAAGCCTTTATTGCCAGTGTGCAACAGGAAAGTGAACTGGAACGTACGGCGGGCGATCGCCCCAAACGGGGGGTGGCCACCGGCGGCAAAGCCCTGAACCCCTTTACCGGCGAAGAAATCCCGATTTGGATTGCTAATTATGTCCTCTACGAATACGGGACGGGTGCCGTGATGGGTGTACCTGCCCACGATGAGCGGGATTTTCAATTTGCCAAAGCCCACAGGCTCCCCATCCGCCAAGTGATCATCCCCCCAGACGGCAAAGCCAGTACCCGCCTCAGGGCCGCCTATACGGAGCCGGGGAAACTGATCAATAGTGGCCAATTTGATGGGATGGACTCCACTGCAGCTAAAGTAGCCATTACCGAATACGCAACGGCTCAAGGTTGGGGACGGGAGCACGTGCAGTATCGCCTACGGGATTGGCTCATTTCCCGCCAACGCTATTGGGGAGTCCCCATTCCCATCATTCACTGTCCACAGTGTGGGCCAGTGCCGGTGCCGCGCTCAGAGTTACCGGTGCTCCTCCCTGAAGAGGTGGAGTTTACCGGTCGTGGGCCTTCTCCCTTGGCAAAGCTGGCTGCATGGCGCGATGTCCCCTGCCCGAAGTGTGGTGGGCCAGCTCAGCGGGAAACAGATACTATGGATACGTTCATTGACTCCTCTTGGTACTACTTCCGCTACGCTGATGCCCGCAACAGTGAAGCCCCCTTTGACCCGGCAGCCATCAAGGACTGGTTACCGGTGGATCAGTACGTGGGGGGAATTGAGCACGCCATTCTTCATTTGCTCTACTCGCGCTTTTTTACCAAAGTCTTGCGCGATCGCCAGCTCGTGCATGTGAGTGAACCCTTTCAGCGCCTGCTCACCCAAGGCATGGTTCAAGGGCGCACCTACAAAAATCCACGCACTGGTAAATACGTCATTCCCAGTCGCATTGCCGATCTCAACCAACCCACTGACCCCGACACAGGGGAAGCCCTAGAGGTGGTCTATGAGAAAATGTCCAAGTCGAAATACAACGGCGTTGCCCCCGGCGATGTCATCCAACAGTACGGTGCCGACACCGCGCGGATGTTTATTCTCTTCAAAGCGCCCCCCGAAAAAGACCTGGAATGGGACGATGCTGATGTTGAAGGGCAGTTTCGCTTCCTCAACCGCGTCTGGCGACTGGTACAAACGTTCAAAGCCAAGGGGGGTCGGCTGGGACAACCGCTGCCCGCAACCCTCACTAAAGCCGAAAAAGATCTGCGCCGGGCCATTCACACAGCCATTAAAGAAATCAGCGAAGACATTGAAGGTGACTATCAACTGAATACGGCCGTTGCTGAACTCATGAAACTCAGTAACGCCCTCAGCAGTGCCGACTGCTACACCTCTGGGGTCTATAGCGAAGGCATCCAAACCCTACTCACCCTCCTTGCCCCCTTTGCCCCCCACATCAGCGAAGAACTCTGGCATCAACTGGGGGGCACTGATTCAATTCACCGCCAGCCCTGGCCAAAAGCAGACCCCACTGCCCTGGTTGCCGATGAAATCACCCTTGTCATTCAGGTCATGGGTAAAACCCGTGGCGCGATCCAAGTGCCAGCCACTGCCAGCCAAGCCGAACTGGAGGAAGCTGCCCAGCACTCAGAGATTGGCCAACGCTATCTCGCGGGTAAAACCATTAAAAAAATCATTGTTGTGCCGGGCAAGTTGGTGAACTTTGTCCTAGAGTCCTCAAGGTAAGCCCTTGGCTGCGGTTGCCCCAGAGACTTGTCAAGATTGCTAACCATTACTCCCCAAAAGCTCTAGGATAAGGACTGTAACTGTTCTTGCAGCAACTATGGGTGAGGCAAAACGGCGCAAGGAAACCCTCGGTGAGGCCTACGGCCAACAAAAGCGGAGCTGGCTAAACAAGGAGCAACTGCTGCTGATTCAGAAATGGGTGACGCGAGGAACGTGGCTGGGGATTGGCCTACTGGTGGTGATTTGGTTAACAGTGCGTTTTATCGGCCCCAGCTTCGGCTGGTGGGAATTGACGGTGAACTAGAGGGCTGATGTTGGAGTTATTGGCAGCAGTAGCAGGGTACTGGGGACCGCCGCCCTTGGAGGCTCTTAAAGCGGTGATCTTTCCCTATCATGCGGCGCTGCATCAGTATCGCGATCGCTACCTGCAGACGCTGGCTCAGGAGGGCTTCCCCCCCAGCCAACAGGGGATTTGGATTCAAAGTGCCCAGCAGTTACTCGTGAACCACCAGGGCGATCGCCCCCTTGCCGCGGCATCGGTCACCAAAATTGCCACCAGCCTCGCTGTTCTCGACAAATACCCCTTTGACCATCAGTTCCTCACTCGCATTGGCACGACGGGCAGGCTACAAAACGGTGTCCTCAGGGGCGATTTAGTCTTGATTGGCGGCAGTGATCCCCTCTTTGTTTGGGAGGAAGCGATCGCCCTCGGCAATGCCCTCAATCGCTTGGGCATTCGCCAAGTGCAAGGGAACTTAGTCATCGTTCCTCCCTTTATGATGAACTTTTACCCTGAGCCCCAGATCAGCGCAGAGCTCTTCAAACTTGCCCTAGATCATCGCCGTTGGACCCCCGAAATTGCAGCGGCCTATGGGCAGCCCCTCAAGGAACAACCGCGCCCCCAAGTGAGTATTGCCGGTGGAACACGCCTCCAAAGCACGATCCCTGCCAATGTCACAATTCGCCTAGAGCACCGCTCCCTGCCCCTAGGGGAAATTGTGCGGCAAATGAATATCTACAGCAACAATGGGATTGCAGAACTGTTGGCAGAAATGGCAGGAGGTGCTGCAACTGTGGCTCAGGTGGCTGCCCGTAAAGCCAATGTTCCCGCCGCTGAAATTCAACTGATCAATGGTTCAGGGCTAGGGGAGGAGAATCGAATTTCTCCGCGGGCGGCCTGTGGTATGCTCTTTGCCCTCCAGCAGGAGTTAGCCGCGAACAACCACAGTTTGGCAGATGTGCTACCCATGGCGGGACGCGATGGCGGTACGGTAGAGCATCGTCAATTGCCTGCGGGGACGCTAGTGAAAACCGGTTCCCTTTGGAATGTGAGTGCCCTAGTGGGGGTCTTACCTACGGCTCAATACGGCACTGTCTGTTTTGCCCTCTTGAATGGTGGCAGCAACCTAGAGGGCTTTCGGCGGGCACAGGATCGTTATGTGCAGCACCTCAGTCAAACCCTGCAACCGAGTCAACTACCGGGGGCGGAATTCCACAGCCCAGCAGGTGCTCCCCGCTTTGGCGATCCCCAACGCATCCAAGTTGTGACAGTGCAATAAAGATGACGGCTCAACAACTGGGAATCGTTGTCCAAGGATCCCTCACTCAAGGCCTTGAAGTGCGACTCAGTGGTCAGGTTTCAGTGGAGGAACTGCGGGTTGGGCAATTTTTAGTGGTGCAAGGCCGGCGATCGCGCTTCTTTTGCCTACTGACGGATGTTACTCTCGGCACTGCCAATCCCCGCATTCTCCTCAATCCCCCCGCCCTTGAAGATAGCTTTTTGCAGGAGGTGCTGGCGGGTAGTGGCACCTTTGCCACCTTGAGTGTGGCGCCAATGCTGATGATTCTCGACGATGAGCAGGAATTACGCCCTGTGAAAACCATTCCTGCCCATTTCAGTCCCGTCTACGAGGCTAGTGAACGGGACTTTCGCGCCGTCTTTGGCTGGGAGGACGATCCGCAGCGGCGCAACTTTGCCATTGGCACCCCCTTGGATATGGCGGTGCCCATTTGTTTGGATTTAGATCGCTTTGTCGAGCGCAGCAATGGCATATTTGGCAAGTCGGGAACGGGCAAGTCCTTTTTGACGCGGCTGTTGTTGTCGGGGATTATCCGCAAACAGGCGGCGGTGAACCTGATTTTTGATATGCACTCGGAGTATGGCTGGGAGGCCACCCGTGAAGGCAAGCAACTGAGTACCGTGAAGGGATTGCGGCAACTGTTTCCACGCCAAGTAAAGATCTATACCCTTGATCCTGAATCCACCCAACGGCGGGGTGTGCGCGATGCCCAGGAACTCTACATTGGTTTTGATCAAATCGAGGTCGAGGACTTGGCGCTGGTGCAGACAGAACTCAACCTCTCGGAAGCCAGCCTGGAAAATGCAATGATTCTGCGCAATGAGTTTGGCAAGGGCTGGATCACTCGCCTGCTGATGATGACCAATCAGGAGATTCAGGAGTTTTGTGAAACGAAAATGGGCAGCAAGGCTTCCATCATGGCCCTGCAACGGAAACTCACGCGGCTGGAACAACTGAAGTACCTACGCAACACCTGTAGCAAGAACTACATTGGCCAAATTTTGGAGACCCTAGCTGCAGGTCAACATGTGGTGATTGAGTTTGGCTCCCAAGCGAATATGCTCTCCTATATGCTGGCAACGAATATCATTGCCCGCCGCATTCACCAAGCCTACGTACAGCAGTCGGAGGTGTTTCTGCAAACAAAAAATCCCAGCGATCGCCCCCGTCAACTGGTGATCACCATTGAAGAGGCTCACCGCTTCTTGGAGCCAGCGACGGTGAAACAGACGATTTTTGGCACGATTGCCCGCGAGATGCGCAAGTACTTTGTCACGCTCCTGGTTGTTGATCAACGGCCTTCGGGCATTGATAGCGAGATCATGTCCCAAATTGGCACGCGCATCACCGCCCTCCTCAACGATGAAAAGGACATTGAGGCCATTTTTACTGGCGTCGCGGGTTCGCAGCAGTTGCGATCGGTGTTAGCCAAGCTGGATTCCAAACAACAGGCGCTTGTGCTCGGTCACGCTGTGCCCATGCCGGTGGTCATCCAAACCCGTAGCTATGATGAACATTTTTATGGGGAGATGGGCGATCGCGACTGGGAGGAGCTACCAACCCCCCTGCTATTGGAGGCAGCCCAAGCGGCGAAGTCTGATCTAGGGATTTAGCCGACAGCCTTAAAATTGAGATCTGAATCTAACGAGATGTCCTTCAACTCTCAGTGAGGAGAACACTGTGGCGCACACCATTGTCACGAATACCTGCGAAGGGGTTGCCGATTGTGTTGAGGCCTGTCCCGTGGCCTGTATTCATCCGGGGCCGGGCAAAAATGCCAAGGGGACCGATTGGTTCTGGATTGATTTTGCCACCTGTATTGACTGCGGCATTTGTCTGCAAGTGTGTCCTGTGGAGGGGGCCATTGTCCCTGAAGAACGTCCTGATCTGCAGGCAACGCCCGCATGAGGGTGCTGCAATGGCTGGATCGCGTGCGGCTTTTGGGGAGCGATCGCCTGCAACAGGTGCAAATTGCCGATGGCAAGGTGGCCGCCATTGGTGCCAACTTAATTCCACCAGAAACGGTTGAGGTTCTGGATTTTGCCGGTGATTATCTCTCCCTTGGGGGCGTAGATCTACAAATTAATGGTGCCTTGGGCCTTCCCTTTCCCTGGTTAAAAACAGCCGAGCCGCTGCCAACCATTAGCCACTACCTTTGGCAACAGGGGATTGACGCCTATGCCCCCACCATCGTGACCGCTCCCCTCGCTGAAATTCACACTGCCCTAGGGGTAATCCACGAGTATGCGCCCAATGGGCAAGCATCTGAGGCCAAGATTTTGGGTGTGCATTTGGAGGGGCCTTTCCTCAATCCTCAGAAGCGCGGTGCCCATCCCCCGTCTCATCTTCAGCCCTTGACCCTAGAAAGGGTGCAAACCGTCCTAGGGGAGTTCAGTGATTCCATTGAGATTCTCACCCTCGCCCCCGAATTAGATGCCAGTGGTGAGGTGCTGCCCTATCTGCGGCAGTTGGGGATCACGGTGAGTTTAGGTCACTCTTTGGCCACGGTGGAGGAAGCTCAGGCGGCTTTTGATGCGGGTGCAACAATGATTACCCATGCCTTTAATGCCATGCCCCCCCTACATCACCGCGAGCCGGGGTTGTTGGCGGCAGCTTTGACGGACCAACGGGTCTGGTGTGGGGTCATTGGCGATGGGGTTCATGTTCATCCGCAAATGCTGAAGCTGCTGTGGCAGTGCGCGGGCGATCGCCTCTTTTTGGTCAGTGATGCCTTGGCCCCCCTGGGTTTAGGGGATGGCATCTACCCGTGGGATCAACGGCACATTGAAGTCAAAAATGGCACCGCTCGCCTTGAGGATGGTACCCTCTGTGGCACAACGGTTCCCCTCTTGGCAATGGTGGGGCGCTTGGTGGATTGGGGGGTGTGTGACTTTGAGGCGGCTCTTGCCTTGGCAACGCTGAACCCCCGCCGTGCCGTTGGCCTGAGGACGGAGTTAGTCGGGCAACCCGTGAGTCATCTCCTGCGCTGGCGCTCTCCCCACCACTACGAGCGATTGCCAGTTATTGGCCGATTTGCTGAGCTATAACGATCAGAATGATATAAATGGCACTGCCCACCAGTCCTGAAATGACGGCAAGCCAAGTGAATAGCTTTGCTTTGTTTGAGGCATCTAATGCCCCGGCGCGATCGCCGGCCGCTAACCTTGAATTGACTTGGGAAGCAAAAATAATAGCGACAACGCCAAAAGGTAAACAACAACAAATTGTTGAAAGAATTGCTGGAACAAGATAGTTGGGGATGTTTTGATCTGAACTGTTTGACATTTAAGCTTCCCTAAAAACATGTTTAATTTTGTTTAGAAAATGTGAAGAAACATACAAATTGAGAGCCCAACCAAGGTCTAAATTAATCCATCATTTGTCAGAAAGCAAGCATCTTGGCGCAAAGGTGGCGGCAGCAAACACCAAATGCTGAGAGGTTGTGGCAAACTAAAGAAGAATCTACCCTGCTCAGTTCACACCGAGACGCCCATCGTGCTTAAAACAACTGCCCGCTTTCTCCTTGGTCTTAGTCTAGTCCTCCTGAGTAGCAGTGTAGCCACGGCACAAGTGGTGCTGCCGCGCACCCTTGAACTCAATGCTAAGGAGATGGAACAAAATGGTTTTGTCGTGGCACAAGAAGCCCTGCAACTGGCGCAGTTCCAGCAATTTGAAGATGCTTTGGTGCGGGCAAAGCTGGCAGTGCAGTTGGCACCCCGAGCCCACGAAATTTGGGCATTACTGGGGGGACTCTACCTGACAGTTAATCAACCCAAGGATGCGGTGCCAGCCCTAGAGCAGTCTTTGAAACTCAATGACAAAAATCCAGGAGCTTATTTCAACTTAGGCTCTGCCCATTTTCGCCTAGGGCGCTACGACGCCGCAGCACGGGCGATCGAGCAGGGATTGGCACTCAAGCCCAATGCCACCGAGGAATGGTTTAATCTGGGCAATGCCTATCTCAAATTGGGGCAGAAGGATCGGGCGATCGAGCAATACCGCCGCTCATTGCGCTTGGATCGACGGTTTTGGCCAGCCTATACCAACATTGGCCTCGTCCTCTATGAACAGGGCCATATCCGCCAAGCAGTTAAGAACTGGGAACAGGCCGCAGACATTGACCCCAAGGCGAGTGAACCGAAACTAGCCCTAGCAACAGCCCTGTTGCAACTGGGGAATGAAGCAAGAGCACTGCAACTGGCAGAGGAGGCCCTGCGCCTTGATAGCCGCTATGGCACCGTGGAGTTTCAACGGGAAAACCTCTGGGGCGATCGCTTAGTGGCGGATACGCAAATCCTATTGGCCAAGCCCCCGCTGCGGGCACTGATGAGCCAACTCCAACCTGAGCAATCTGCCCTTCCTCAGCCCTAGGATGATTGAGATTCGGGCGGCAGAGATCACTGACCTTCCCAGTGTCGCTCAGCTGGTGGCGCTGAGTTTTCATCCCGGCAGCGGTTGGCAAGCCCTTTGGCGCAGTTTCATTCAGTTAGGGATTGAGCAGGATTTGCGCGATCGCTGGCAGCGGGAGCGGCCCCACTACCACTGTTGGTTAGCCGTCCTACGCACGGGAGGCTCTGCTCTCTGTGTGGGGAGTGTTGAAGTGCAGCTCCGTGAGCTTAGGGGGCAACCCTCTCCCTATCTCTCCAATTTGGCGGTGCATCCCGATTACCGGCGGCGGGGCATTGGCCGGCGGCTATTAGAGACTGTTGAGACCCACCTTTGCTCCACCTATTCCAATCTCTATCTTCACGTCCTTGCCCAAAATCAGGCGGCGCAGCAGTTATATGCCCGCTGTGGCTTTGAAGTGGTTGAGGAGGGCTTCACGTTTTGGGGAGAGCGGAAATTGCTCCTGCGAAAGTCCCTGGCGAGCGATCGCCCCTATTCCCCTTCGCCAATTTCCTCCTCAGTATAAGCCGCTGTATTGGCGGAGAGGGCTACCCGCTGGTCAAACCTTTGCCGCACCTGCTGTTCAATCTCTTGGGCAAAGCTGGGGTTCTCCTCCATGTAGTTAATTGTGTTGTCGCGGCCTTGGGCAAGATTTTCGCCGTTGTAGGAATACCAAGCCCCCTTGCGGGTAATCACACCAACTTCCTCAGCCATGTCGAGGATACAGCCGAGATTGGCAATACCCTTACCAAAAATAATGTCAAACTCCGCAATGCGAAAGGGAGGCGCCACTTTATTTTTGGCCACCTTGACTTTGGCGCGAATACCAAATTCCTCTGTTCCCTTCTTCAGGGTTTGCACCCGTCGAATATCTAGGCGCACCGAGGCATAGAACTTGAGGGCTACTCCCCCCGTCGTTGTTTCCGGGTTACCGTAGGTGAGGCCAATTTTTTGCCGCAATTGGTTCAGGAAAATCACCGTACAACCTGTTTTACTGATATTGCCGTTAATTTTGCGCAGGGCTTGGCTCATGAGGCGGGCTTGCAGCCCCACATGGCTCTCTCCCATGTCACCCTCAATTTCGGCACGGGGTACTAAGGCGGCCACGGAGTCCACCACTATAATATCCACAGCGGTTGAGCGCACCAGTTGATCAACAATTTCTAGAGCCGCTTCCCCAGTGTCTGGCTGGGCAACCAGTAAGTTTTGAATATCTACCCGTAGGGCAGCGGCATAGGTGGGATCAAGGGCATGTTCAGCATCCACAAAAGCCGCCACACCCCCTGCCTTTTGCACTTCAGCGATGGCATGGAGGGCTAAGGTGGTTTTCCCTGAACTTTCAGGCCCATAAATTTCAATGATCCGCCCCTTCGGTAGTCCACCGCCCAAAGCAAGGTCAAGGGTGAGGGCGCCACTGGAAATCGTCTCCACCTTCATGCTGGTGGCATCTCCAAGGCGCATAATGCTGCCCTTACCAAAGCTGCGTTCAATTTGGGAGATGGCAAACTCAAGGGCTTTGCGCTTTTCGGGGGAAAGGAGGGAAAGGGTGGTGTC
The DNA here is from genome assembly GCF_000011345.1 of Thermosynechococcus vestitus BP-1. NCBI lineage: Bacteria > Bacillati > Cyanobacteriota > Cyanophyceae > Acaryochloridales > Thermosynechococcaceae > Thermosynechococcus > Thermosynechococcus vestitus. Next base: position 2,171,974 of record NC_004113.1, on the reverse strand, counting down.
ACTCATAGTGAGGTTGCAGAAGTTGGCACCTTTCTAAGTTAGCGGATTGGTGAAACGGATCGCCAAGGGGGCGGGTTAGATCAGCTTGCGACGGACAACAATAGCATTGTCACCCACCACAGGATCACGCACAAGCAGGTGACCTTCGGTATCCATGATCATTACGGTCTGATACCCCAAGTCATGGGCGGTTTGCCAAAGGCTTTGCGCCAGTTGATCTTGCTTTGCAGGACTGAGATCATACCAACCGTTGGCCAGCATCAGTTCCAAGCGCTGCTCGCTGGGGGTGAGGGTTAGGGTGGGATCAAGGGCGTTGCTGTAGCGATCGCAAATGGCCAGCAATTGCTGGCGGACGGTGAGGCTGTCACTGACAGCGGAGGCAGGCGCGATCGCCACTGCTGACGGCGTGGGTATCGGTGTTGGCTTTGGCATCGGGGGGGGCAGGGGGGGTGGTGTTGCCGCCGTTGGCGTGGGTGCGGGGCGAGGTGGCACCAGCACACTGGCTTGGGGATGCTGGGTTGCTTTCGCCGCTGGCGGAGCGGGAGCTTGAAACCAACTGAGGGGATGCAACCAAAGCACAATGAAAAGGAGAGCGATCGCGATCCCCGTTAATGTCGTACGGTTATAACGCTGCTGTAGATGAGCCGGCAGCCGTTGCTGTACCCAGCCCATTCCCTGCCACCATAGGGCTGCCCCTCGATTGACCCATGAACGTTCGGGATTGAGCTGTTCTGGGGTGATCCCCTGTTGTGTGGCCATCCCCTGAAGTTGCTCCATGGCCTTGCTGAGGAGGTGAATGATCCCCTGAAGCGTGGCGATCGCCTCCCGTAACAGCAGGAGGAAAAGGTTTTGCCAAAGGGTAGACTTGGGGGAAGGAGTGGGGGTCATTGGAAAGGTTAATCGCAATCCTATGCACTATTTTTGATCCTACGGCATGCGATCGCCCCCCAGGGCTGCTGCAAACCCACCGCTGACTGCTAGGATGATCCCAAGACAAAACGAGATAACAACGTGAAGGGCATTCAGCAATCGAATATAGAAGGATTCCAGCGGCAAATTCGCAGTGCCCCCGTGCCTGTCATTGTTCATTTTTGGGCCCCTTGGTGTGGCCTGTGCCGCCTCATTGATCCCCTGCTGGATCAACTGGAGCAGTCGCTGCCCCAACAGTTGCAAGTTCTGAGGATCAATGCCGATGAAAACTTTGCCCTCAGTCGGCACTTTCAATTGAGGAGCTTGCCAACCGTTCTTTTTTTCGATCGCGGGGAATTGGTGCAGCGGTTTGATCCTGCCCTTGTTCAGGGGGACTTTCGTCAAGCCTTGCAGCAACTGCTGGCCCACTCGTTTCCTAGCCTATTGCCCGCTGAGTCCCACCGGTCGTAAGACCAGAATTTTAGGTTGACATCCTCCCCCCGCTAAAGCAGGGAGATTCCCAAAATCACTTTTGGGACTTTCTGCTTCTTCGCAGTTGCCCTCTAGACGTATGTCTATCAGGTCTTACACCCGCTCCACAGACTGTAACCGTGTGTCCCACGGCCAAAATATTCCGAGCAGCATTTAGTCGGGTAGCAGGGGGGCATCGCTGCCCCCTAGCCCCCTAGGAACCGGACGTGCAAGTTTCCCTGCATCCGGCTCGAGCCCCCCAAGACTCCTCTTTTAGGAGGAACCGGTTGTATGTACAACCTTTACGATACTCATCTACAGCCTCTCTACCTTTGGTGGAAGGTTTGGTGGAAGGTTGGTGACCGCACCAGTGACTCAAGGTCACCGCCATTTGCTTTGTCACCATTAGGGAGGTTCTGTAGGTTTTCCCGTAATCGGGGACCAGCGGGAAGTCTGCCCTCTTTCGAGTCGGATGATGTTGAATGTCCTGCCAACATTCTCAATCCCTATCTAGCCCATTACAGGCTAGCATTCGCTTTTTCCCGCCTCCTCTACCCGCACCCTCATCAGCTTTCCTTGCGGTTTGCCTGCCTTGAATGTTCAAGGCGAAGATACGGGCTTACCACGTTCCGCTTAGTTGACACGAGGGGTTAGGTGGTGACTATGCCCCGACGGATCAACATCCCCGTACACCGACGTGGAAGCGTTGTATCTTGTCCGCTTGCCGTTTTGGCTCAGGCCTGTCAGCGTCTTTGGCCTGTATGTGATAACGGGTCTTCTAACGTCACTTCACTTGCGTTCACCATACCCTTAAGCCTAGCTCCCTACCACCTGACGCTGGTGAAGTTGCTTCCTCCTCACGGATTCAGCTCCAACCTTACGGTTCGGGCTACGTTGTCGGGAGGGCTTCATACCTGACCGTTGCCAGTCACGCATCCCTCCCTAGGCTACAGCTGGGGGAACAACCGGTCCCATTCTAGCTTGTTGGGCTAGTGGGACAGTCAGCTTAAGCGGCTTCGTGTGGCACTCCACGCCTCACCTTATAGCGATTATTCTGTGAGTAGCACAACTATACTTGGCAGTCACAGACTATCGCTCCTATCCCTCCCCTCCCTAAAGGAGGGGATCTCTCGGAGGTAAAGATGATCAAGCTGCATCGGTTCAGTCAGTTTTTAGAGGAACGCTGGGTAACCCCCGCCTATGGGGGACTGCTGCTGTTGGGAATGAATCTGTTTCTTTTTGCGGCAGCCATTAATTCGATGGCCGGTTGGCTCTACGTCATTACGGGGATCATTTTTGGTCTCCTGCTGGTGGCAGCGATTTTACCGCCGCGCTATTTGCGGGGACTGGTCCTAGAGCGAGTAAAGGTGGATCCAGTTCATGCGGGCGATCGCCTACGGCTCACGGCCTTGCTCACCAATGCCACCCAAACGCCTCGCCACAATCTGCAGGTGATTGACCCGGTTCCCCGTGGCCTCTGGTCAGCCACCCAGCGGGAATTTCCCCAACAGGCGATCGAGCAACTGCCCCCGCAGCAAACTGTTCCTTGGCAGTATGGGCTTATTCCACCGCGGCGGGGCATTTATGAGTGGCAACAGCTTCGACTGCGCACTGCCGCCCCCCTCGGCCTCTTTTGGTGTCAGCGCTCATTTCCTGTACCGCAACAGGTGGTGGTTTATCCGCAGGTTCTGCAACTGCAACAGTGTCCTTTACTGGATCAATTGGGGCAAGAGATTTCCCAAGAGTGGCGCGATCGCCAGCATCATCTTCACGTTGCCCAAGAGGGCATCACCCGTGCCTTACGTCCCTACCGCTGGGGAGACCCTTTGCGGCTAGTGCACTGGCGCACCAGTGCCCGTTATGGAGAACTGCGGGTACGCGAGTTTGATACCTTTAGCGGTGGCAATGCCGTAACTATTGCCCTTGATACCCGTTCCCGCTGGAGCGAAGAAGACTTTGAGCAGGCAGTTATTGCGGCGGCCAGTCTCTACCTTTACAGTTTGCAACAGCAAATTCCCGTCCAGTTTTGGAGTCCTGCTACGGGGATGCTCCACGGTCAACCAAGGGTCCTGCGGGCACTGGCGGCGATCGCCCCCTGCGACACTGATGCTGAGTATCCCCTTGATTCCCTTATCTGGCTCACCAGTCAATGGCCTAGCCCTGAACCGTTGCCCCCCGGCAGTGTCACCGTGCTCTGGGGAGAGCCCCCCTCGCGGCGGCAAGGGTTAGTTCTTTGGATTGATCGCGATCGCCCCCTGGGCATCCAATTACAAACCCCTATCAGCTCCCCCCTGCCCTAGGGAAGCGGGCGCCAGTCACCACTGCTGACAAAGGCAGCCCAAAAATAGGGAATTTGCTTACTGGGGTCATTCATGAACTGCAACTGCGCTTGCCGTAGGGCTTCGCTACGTCCCTTACCTGCGGCGAGATTTTGATAAAAGGCAACCATCAGTCGTTGGGTCGTGGTGTCATCCACCTTCCAGAGGGAACCCACTTGGGTGCGGGCTCCCGCCAAGGTAAAGGCCCGCCGCAATCCATAGACACCATCGCCATTGAGAATATCGCCGCGTCCCGTATCACAGGCGGACATCACCACTAACTCGGTGCCATCGAGGTTGAGACCGCTGACTTCAAAAGCCGTTAACACCCCATCATCCACCCCACTCTGCCGTTGATTGAAGCCCGCCAGCGCCAGGCCAGAGCGCAAGAGGGGATTTTCACCGCCAAAGGGGGCATAGGCATTCAGACCACGGGTATTTTGCAGGACTTGGGGAGACACAGAGGGCCTTTCCAAGAAAAATCCATGGGTGGCCAAGTGAAGCACACGGGGGCGGTGGGTTTGTTTGATCGCCGTTTCGGTGGCATCCCTGCCCGTGAGCACTTGAGCTTGGGGCAAGAGGGTGCTCAGGGTTTTTACCTCGGTGGCTGTCCCCGGCAATTCTGTAAATGTCAGGCTGCGCAAATCGAGCGATCGCGGGTTGACCCCCCGCTGACTCCCTGCCAGGGCACGACCACTCCCTTGACTAAAGGTGGGATTACCCACCACCAAGGGGGGATTTGCGGGTTTCCCTCGCTGTTGCAGCCGCAGCAAGTCGCGGCCTGAGGTGAGCAGTGTGATCGTGTAGGACTGCACCAGGTAGCGATCCTGCCGATCCACCAAGGCCTCAAAGGACAGGGTGTTCAACTGACCATCGGGAGCCACTAGCAGATGGGTACTGCCCTCTAGGAAGGGTTCCAGAGGAGCCAAGAGGCGCCCATAGGCCGCCTTCAAAGAGGGCTTCGTTACCGTAGCTGGCAATCTTGGATCCGCCATCCGCTGTCGCGCCGCCTGAATGATCGTATTCAGCTCAGCCACCGTACCCAAGTCTCGCCATTGGGGGGCACCGCTATTCTTCAGCGCATAGACGGCGTAGCGGGGAGCTTCCCAACGGTTGGTTTTGGGGTTGTAGGGCACATATTCAATAAACTCCAGCAGCACGGCATTGGCGGGAATGGCTTGCTGCACAACACCGAGGGTGACGGGGGTGAGTTCTAAACGGAAGTTGGCATTTTGGCTCACCAGTTGCGCTTCCAGTTGGTTAGCACGCTGTTGCAGTTGGCTCATTTGGCTGGCTGGGGGTGGGCGATCGCGCACAAACGTGAGGCTGGCAATCTGTGTTCGCACACGAATTAATTCATCCAGTTGCTGCTGGGCCGACGCATCCAGTTGATTGCGCAGGCGGCTTATCGTTGCCGCTAAAACATCCAACAGTCGACCTTTACGGCGCAAAATGGTTGTCAGTGCGAGGTTGGCCACCGCTGGATTCTGGGGATTCCCCTGCAAATGGAAGGAAATGGCGGTATTGGTGGAGTCTTGAAATGTGGCCAGATAGTTGCGTTTATATTCCTCGGAACCAACCACTAGGTTACGGCTGAGGTTGACCTCTTCAATCTCAAGGGCCCGGTTGAGAGCCGTTAAGGCTTCACTAATCTTCCCCTGGGCCCAGTAGGCTTTTGCTAGGCTGGCAAGGCTCAGAGCCAAGTAGGGATGGTCGCCACCGAGGGTCCGCTGCCGCAGAGCAATACTGCGCTCATAGAGGGGAAGGGCTGCCCCGTAATTCCCCTGTACCCGATAGAGTTCAGCCAAGTTGTTAAGACTCGTAGCAACATCGGGGTGATCTGTCCCCAGCACCTTTTCACGGTTCGTCAAACTGCGTTGGTAGAGGGGAAGCGCTGCGCCATAATTGCCCTGAGCACGATAGAGTTCGGCAAGGTTATTCAACACGGTTGCCACCAGGGGATGTTCTGCCCCTAAGGCGGGTTCAAGGAGGCCGAGACTGCCCTGGTACAGGGGCAAGGCGGTGGTTAAGCTGCCCTGCAAATGGTACATCACTGCCAAGTTGTGGACACTCAAGCCCACATCGGGATGGTTCTTGCCAAGGGCTTGTTCCCGGATCCTAAGAGCGCGCTGGTAGAGGGGCAATGCCTCGCCGTAGTTACCTTGATCGGTGTAGAGATTGGCGAGGTTATTGAGGCTGGTGGCAACATCGGGATGATTTGCGCCAAGGGCTTTTTCACGGATGGCCAAGCTGCGCTGGTAAAGGGGAATGGCCTCACTAAAGTTGCCGAGTTCCTTGTAGGTAACGGCAAGGTTGTTCAAGGCTGCGGCAAGAGTGGGGTGATGAGGCCCTAAAACCCGCTCGGCGATCGCCACCAAGTCCCGCGAGGGTGTTACCGCTGCGCCATAATTCCCCTGTTTTTGGAACTGCTCAATTTGATTTGTAAGGGCAATGACATTATGAGTATCGCCGCCAAAGGAGGTTTTACGAATCGCCTCTAGTTCACTGACAGCGGCACTATAGCGCTGTTGGAGGGCATCCAACCGCTGCATAATATCGCGCAACTGTTGGGCTTCATTTTGCGCAAATCCCGGGAAATCAACCCCTGTGGCCGTAGCGATCGCCAACAGAATCGCAAAACAGCACCGATGGCTCAACAACTGTTTCATAGGGCACCTGCCGCTGTTGCTCCTTCCATCCTAGATAGTGACCCTTGAAATGATGCTGATGTAACAATTAATTACAGTTACAGCTCTGTTCACGAGGATGTATCCTGCTTGGAAAAGTCAAAACCGCTTTATGAGAGGATGACAGCCTATTGATGTACTCTCGACTTTAGAGAAAGGCTATCCTCCCTAGCGCATGGCAGTTGTTTATAATAGAAGTGTTACGGTTGTTAAAAGTTTCCAAAAATCCCTCAGCTTGATGGTGCCCCACTATCAGCCATCCCAGGCTACAGCTTATTTTTGAAAATTGCTAAACATTAGGATATAGGCTTCATCGGAGAATAATAATTGATTTATACAGTATTGATTCGGGCTTCAACCTTTTGCACAAGCTTGTAAATAATGACTCATTGAGGCGTGTTCTATGCCTGCAAAACAAACTGTATTTAAGCTGTGCTTAAAATTATTCTCTGCATCAAATTATCTGAGAAGATATTTATGGATAGTGATGGCTATTTATCAGAGATTCTTGTTCTGCTGCGGCAGTTGCTACCTTTGCTGATGAGCCTCTTGGATGATGCCCTTGCCGTTGTTCTCACGCGCCTCGGTTGCCACCTTCCTTGGCTGGAGCAGCTCATGCCTTTTGTCCTCAGTGGCGTGACGCTCTATGGTGTTATTCACGGCAGTAAGGTGATCTACGAGTTCTGCAAACACCAAGGCCAGTCGCTCCGGTCTGGGAATGTATCCTCTTCGCAATAGGGTCAGCAAATCTCCCCAAGCCCCCTACATTTTGGTTGTTGTTTTTACCATCGCGGACGATGGTCGCTAAGATCAAATTGAGGCCTATGATCTGTGGGTGTAGGAAGCGCACGGAAGCCGGTGTCGCCCTGAGCAACGGTGAATTCGAGGCAACCTATGGAACTGCAACCTTCAGTCGCACCAGCAATTGGGCAAGAATTTATTCGACGTCAGGTAGTGAGTCAACTCCTGCAAGCGCGTTTGCGGGCAACTTGTGGGCTGACACAGACCTCGACACCCCTTCCCCAAGTGACACCAACGGGCGATCGCCCACCCCGATGGCCATTGCAGGAGCCAGGGAATACCCCTGTGATCGAGGCTAGCCAACAACCCTAGAGTCGGCCACGGGCTTTCAGCAGCAGATAGCGATCCACCAGTTGCTCACTCACTTGATCCGCAGGGGCGTCAAGCACGAGAACCCCTTTTTGCTCCAAATGGGCAAAGGCACGCTGTCGCTGCTGCAGCAGCTCCAGAGCAACCGCCTGTTCATAGAGGGTGGCAACCTGATCCACGGGAGCCAAGGGCTGTGGCATTAAAGGGCGGTGGGCAAGGGTTTCAATGTGGCGATCGCGCAAAGCAACACAGAAGGGTAGAAAACGGGGCGTCAGGCGCGCCATAGCCGCGAGGAGTTCTTGGGAAGCCACCTCATCAATCACTTCTGTGAGAACCACCACAAGGGCACGACGGGTATAGTGTCCCAAAATGGCGCTCACTGTGCCGACATAATCCGATTCTTCAAAAACCGGTTCACAGCGATACACCTGAGTGAGCATCCGCCCGAGATGGGAATCCCCCCCTTGGGGCGCAATCCAGGTGTGCAATTGCCGATCAAAAATGCCTAAGCCCACCTTGTCACCCCGCCGCAACCCCGTCAGAGCCAAGGCCAATGCCGCGTTTAAGCCCCAGTCAAAGCGTTGCAAACCCGCCACAGTAGCGGTCATCAAGCGTCCCCGATCCAGCAGAATGATCAGGGGTTGATCCCGTTCTGGCTCCATGGCTCGCACAAGGGGCCGTCCCCGGCGAGCACTCGCTTTCCAATCCATGAGGCGCAGATCATCCCCCAGATGGTATTCCCGCAATTCCGCAAACTCGGTGCCTCCCAGGGCGTAGCGTCGCCGCCGCAGGCTACCACTGGACTCTAAACTGAGGCGAATTGAGAGCGATCGCAAGGCCATCAAATCAGGATAGACCTCAACCTCCGTGACAAGCGGTGCAAACCAGCGTCGCCACGCCAAGCCCCAAGAACTGCGCAAACGCACATCACAGCCGGGCCATTGAAAGGCACCCCGTCGCGGTGGAAACACATGGTACAGCAATTCCACGCTGCTCTGGACTGGCGCTGTAATGGCAAAAGAGGGGGTTTCCCCCCCAAACTCAGCAGGCACATAGTCGTAGAGTTCAACCCAGATCTGCTCACTCAGGGGGACCTCACCACGGAGGTGTACCTTGAGGCGAATCGGGTTTTGCCGACCAATGGATAACCGTGACTCACAGACGCGATCCAGGGTCAGTTGCCAGCGACCGATGCGGATGTAGTCCCACAGGGACAGGCCGAAAATCACCAGATCGTACAGCCCCATCAAGACTAGCCCCAGCCCCAGAGGCCAGTCGCGCAAGGCTTCCTGCAGCTTTCCTTGGGGAACCCCATCGGCGATCGGCCATAGCTCCGACGGTAGGAAGTTCGTCAGCACGGGCAAGATGCCCCCCAGGAGCAAGAGGCCATAGAAGCGGACCGTGGGCACCCAGCGGGGGCGATGGCGACCAAACTGGTAACTGGCAGGTGCCTTCATCGGGGAACAGCAACTTTAGCGAGAATACCTTGGATCACTTGGGGCAGCGTGGTGCCATCTAACTGGGCTTCGGGCTTGAGGACCAAACGGTGTTGCAGCAGCGGGAGGGCGATCGCCTTCACATCCTCAGGCGTGACGTAGGCGCGATCCGCTAGCCAGGCCTGGGCTTGGGTAGCACGTAACCAGCCCACTGCGGCCCGTGGGGAAGCCCCTAACAGGAGTTCGGGATGTTGACGGCTGGCCTGCACCAAAGCCAAAAGATAATCTAGCACCACAGGCTCCACATGGACTTGCCGCACCTGCTGCCGTGCTGCCAAAACTTGCTCAACCGTAATCAAGGGCTCCAAGTTGAGCTGATCGAGATCCCGGGCTTCAAAGCCTGCAAGGGCATTTTCCAGCATTTGCCGTTCAGCGCTTGGCTCTGGGTAGGACACCACCAGCTTCAAAAGGAAGCGATCCAGTTGGGCTTCGGGCAAGGGATAGGTTCCCTCAAATTCCAAGGGGTTTTGGGTGGCCACTGTCCAAAATAAACCCGGGAGGGGGAGGGTAGTGCCGTCGAGGGTCACCTGCCGTTCTTCCATGGCTTCTAGAAGAGCCGCTTGGGTTTTCGGTGGTGTGCGGTTAATTTCATCCGCCAGCAGGACTTGGGTAAAAATTGGCCCCTTGCGCAGGCGAAAGGTGCGACTGTTGAAGTCAAAAAGGCTCGTACCGAGAATATCAGCGGGGAGAACATCGGGGGTGAGTTGGATACGGCGAAATTCCGCTGCAATCAGGCGAGCGAGGAGCTTGACCAGCAGGGTTTTGGCAGTTCCTGGCACCCCCTCAAGGATGACATGGCCTTCGGCGAGGAGCGCGACAATTAATCCTTGGGCGATCGCCCCTTGACCAACCACAATCTCATTGAGACGCTGCTGCAAACGATGGAAAAGCGCTCTCACCGTTGTTCGGTCACCCCTCAACTCTCCCAATCCTAGCAGAAGCACTCACCCTCCCTTGACCAGGAGCAGGATTCAATGACTGTCTAGGAAAATTCGCTACAATGCGGTACTGAGAGACTTTTGGCAAACCTGTGACCCCAACGACTGCTAGAATTGCCACCGCTGCCCAAGAAATCGCCCAGCACCCGCAGCACGGCCGCCTTTTTAAGCTACTGTATGCCCTGCAGCAAAATCAGTGGTCAAGCCAAGCACCGCCCTGGACGGTGAGCGACGTGCAACAGGTCATCATCGAAATCCTTGAACGGCTGAAAACCCCCACCCTCTTGGGACAGTGCCTCACTGCCATTGTCAATAGTCTCAACAAAGCCCAGGCTTATCAGGCCCTTTCAGCGGTACTCTTGGAAATTTTGCTGCCCCTTTACAGCCAAGCTGCAACGGCTACACCGACCCTCGAAGCGCCAACCCTCAGCACTGCAGATCTCTACGATTTGCGATTGGAAGTCACCCGCTACTGTAGCCCCCTGCATATGAAGCTGCTTGTGGCCGCTCTGTTGACCACTAAACCGGTGCATGCCCAAGGCCTGGAGCGGTTTACCCTCATTGATTTGCTGCAACGGCTGACCCGCCGCTATGGTGATTTAGAGATTTTGCAAACGCAGATGGCTGCTGCTTTGGCGCGTTTGCCCCAGGATCCTCTCTATGCCAGTGGGGGCGATCGCTTGATCAAACTTCTGCGTACGCTCTATCAACGCTATCAACACACCCAACCCCCAGAGGCTACCGTCGGCAGTCCCCCCCCTGACCCCTCCGATGGAGAACTGACCTGCCAAGTGTTTCCCCCAGGCAATGAACCCTAGGGCAGGACTTGCCCCCTTGCAACTAAAGAGATTCTGTACTTAGGGGGGAATCCTGGGCGATCGCGATAGAACAAAAGGGAAGGGCTGACTACTAATCGCGTTCATTTTGCGAGGATTCCCACAATGACCAGTCTGATTCCGCCCGGTTGTCCTACAGTCCTCACGGAAGACGATCGCACCGGCACCAGTATTGAAACCCTGCGCCGCGCCTTTATGGATAATCTTTTCTTTATCCAAGGGCGATTCCCCGAAGTGGCGACGAAAAATGATTACTACTTGGCCTTGGCCTACACCGTGCGCGATCGCCTGCTGTTGCGCTGGCTCAATTCGGCAAAAACCTATCGAGATCAAGAAAGCCGCACCGTTTGCTATCTCTCCGCCGAATTTTTGCTAGGGCCACACCTTGGCAATAACCTGATTAACCTCGGACTCTATGAGGCCGTTGAAGAAGCCATGCGGCAAACGGGTTTAAACCTCAAAGAACTCCTCGATCAGGAGGAAGAGCCGGGCTTGGGTAATGGCGGCTTGGGTCGCTTGGCAGCCTGCTACATGGATTCTCTCGCCACACTGGAAATTCCCGCCATTGGCTATGGCATTCGCTATGAGTACGGTATCTTTGACCAGGAGATTCGCGATGGTTGGCAAGTCGAGATTACGGATAAGTGGTTACGCTATGGCAACCCTTGGGAAATTCCGCGACCAGAGTTAATTTTGCCAGTGAAGTTTGGCGGCCATACCTATAGCTACACCGATGATCAGGGCCGCTACCGGGTCATTTGGGAACCCCATCAAGTGGTTCAGGGGGTTGCTTATGACACCCCCATCTTGGGCTACAAGGTGAATACAGCCAATCTTCTGCGTCTATGGCGGGCAGAGGCGGTGGAGTCCTTTGACTTTCAAGCCTTTAACACGGGCGATTACTACGGTGCTGTTAACCAAAAAATTGCTTCAGAAAACATCACTAAGGTCCTCTATCCCAATGACGAGCAATTGCAGGGCAAAGAACTGCGGCTGATGCAGGAATATTTCTTTTGTTCCTGTGCCCTTCAGGATATGATCCGCCTCTACAAGCAATCGGGCAAACAGGATCTGAGTCGCTTCCATGAAAAGTTCACTGTGCAGTTGAACGATACTCACCCTGCAATCTCGGTCGCAGAACTCATGCGCCTGTTGGTCGATGAGCATCTCATGCCTTGGGAGCAGGCATGGGACATTACCCGCCAAACCTTTGCCTACACCAATCACACCCTCCTGCCCGAGGCGCTCGAAAAATGGCCCCTAGATCTCTTTGGCTCACTCTTGCCCCGCCACTTGCAAATTATCTATGAAATCAACCGCCGTTTCCTAGATGAGGTGCGCCTGCAATACCCGGGGGACAACGATCGCCTGCGGCGGCTGTCGATTATTGATGAAAGTGGCTGTCGCTATGTCCGCATGGCCCACTTGGCAGCGGTGGGCAGTCATGCCATCAACGGGGTGGCGGTGCTGCACTCAGAACTCTTGAAACAAACAGTACTCAGGGATTTCTACGAACTGACACCAGAGAAATTCTCCAATAAAACCAATGGCGTCACCCCTCGGCGGTGGATGGTGCTCAGCAATCCAGGATTGACCCGCCTGATCACTGAACGCATTGGCGAAGATTGGGTGAAGCACTTAGATCAACTGCGGCAATTGGAACCCTTGGCAGCGGATGCCGAGTTTGCAGCCCAGTGGCGATCGGTCAAGCATGGGAACAAGGAACGCCTTGCGCAATACATTCGCGATCGCATCGGGGTAACGGTGGATCCCCATTCCCTTTTCTCCATCTTGGTGAAGCGCATCCACGAATACAAACGGCAGCACCTGTGTGTTCTCAAGGTCATCACGCTTTATCAGATGTTGAGGGATCAGCCGCACCTGGAGATGGTGCCGCAAACATTTATTTTTGGTGGTAAGGCAGCCCCGGGCTACTATATGGCCAAGTTGATCATCAAGTTTATTAACTCAGTGGCGGATGTGATCAATCGTGATCCAGTGGTGCGCGATCGCCTGAGGGTCGTCTTTTTGCCCAACTACAACGTAACGCTGGGGCAGCGGGTCTATCCAGCAGCGGATCTTTCCCAGCAAATTTCAACAGCCGGCTACGAAGCCTCAGGCACAGGGAATATGAAATTTGCCCTCAATGGGGCGCTAACGATTGGCACCCTCGATGGTGCCAACGTGGAGATTCGCGAAGCGGTGGGGGCGGAAAACTTCTTCCTCTTTGGCCATACAGTAGAGCAGTTGCAGGAATTACGGTGCAACGGCTACCGTCCGTGGGAGTTTGCCAATGGTCATCCAATGCTAAAGCGGGTCCTTGACCTCATCAGCTCTGGTTACTTTTCCCATGGGGATACGGAACTCTTTCGACCCCTGGTTGAGCACCTCTGGCAAGACGATCGCTATTGCCTCTTGGCAGACTACCAAAGCTATGTAGATTGTTACCAACGGGTGCTTCAGGTCTATCAAGATCAAGCCCAATGGGCAAAAATGTCGATTCTCAATGTGGCACGGATGGGCAAATTTTCTAGCGATCGCGCCATTCGCGAGTACTGCCAAGACATCTGGCACGTTCAACCGGTGAAAATTGTCCTACCGGCAACCGCCTACATGACCTCCCCAGGGCAGTAGCTGGACAGTCGGGAAGTTCAATTCACACAACCCAGACCCTCCCTCGCCCTGGCGGGAATTTTTGAGCTGAGAAAGAAAATGCTAAGGTTCTCGAGGCTGGTAATCTCGACACACTTGGCAGGAGCCTTGAGGGTTCACAGCACAGCGCAACAGGGGTGAAAGGGCATTCCAGCGGCAGGAGGGATCGCCAATCACCCACTGTCCATTAACGAGATGGCGATCGCTAGGGGTGTCACTGGGCTGCACATAGAGGGCAATTTTTTCCAGTTGATAGCGTCCACCACGAAACCGGTAGCGATGGCGGCGTTCTAACACTGTATAGGTTTCCCCTTCGTGATCCACATGGCAACCGGGTTGGGGTGTCCAGTCGAGATAGACATGCCCCAGCGATCGCCGGGGATGAATCAGGTGCAACTCTGTCGGTAAGTCAGATGGGGTTGCCATGGATTCCGGTTGATCGCGGCTTTGGAATCGCCGTCAACTGTGTTGGGCATCAACTAATGATCAACTTATCCTATCCTAGTAGTGCCAACATTTCCACCTCCCGTCATTTTTTATGGCAATTTTATGGCAAAACTGTCCACTGACCTCGAACGTACCTTTTTGAGTCCTGTGCCCAGTCCCAGCGATGAAGAGGTCCTAACGCAGCAACTGGTGTCCTTGGCGGATATTCTTCAGTTGGCGGGAGAGCGAACCTTTGGCTTTTTGCTGGCTGTTCTTTCATTGCCATCGGCGCTGCCCATTCCAGCCCCTGGTTACGCCACTCCCTTTGGCATTGTGCTGTTACTGTTGGGCTGGCAATTGCTTGTGGGTGCCTCAACCCCTTGGTTGCCGCCGCAACTGCTCAAGCGCACGATGCCGCGATCCCAGATTCAGAAGATTGTGCGCACAGCTTTACCTTGGCTGCGACGGATTGAATTGATCTCCCGTCCGCGCCTGCGCTCCATTTGCACTACCCGAAGCGGACGTTTGGGCTTGGGAGTGGCTGTATCACTGATGGCGATCTCGATGATTTTGCCCATTCCCGGCACCAACACCATTCCAGCGATGGGCATTTTTACGATCGGCTTTGGTCTTTTGGATGACGATGGTTTGATTAGTCTGGCAGGGGTGGTTATCTCCTTGATTGGCCTAGCAGTCACGACATCAATTTTGATTGCCCTTGCTTGGGGCGGCAATAGCCTCCTCGATCTCTTGAAGGCATGGCTGCATTCGTAACATAGGGGTAAGTTCCTTCTTAGCTCAAGGCAAATGAGAACCCTATCCCCTCCTAAGGCCCGGGGCCGATGGTTGAGTGCCGTGGCAGCGATCGCTCTATTGGGATTACATCCCCTCAGAACAGCGGCTAATACCTTGACAGAAGACTTACCACCGGCGGTGGCGGCGGCGATCGCGCTGCCGGTCAATCAACAGCAAGTTGTGGTTAGCGAGCAGCCCTCAGCAGTGGGCTTAACGGTACCCAGCCTATGGTGGGCCGTGCAGCAGTTTGGTGACGAGGTCATTCAACGCTGGCAAGCCTTTCCAGCCATCGGAGCACCAGGGGGCAGAGTTGAAGCCTTTGTCTCCCCCTCCGCTTGGGGACGGTTGTCCTATCTACGGCGTTTTGCACTGATCTATCAACTGGGAAATGCCAGTCGGAGCTTCGGCTATCAGTTGCTCCTACGGGATCGCCGACGAGTCCTTTATGGTGCCTACACCTGTCAATTCGATGCCCTAACCGTTGAATACCTGCCGGAAGTCACCGATGCCGCAGGCAACCCGATTCCTTTTTTCCCACCCAGTAGCGAACTCAATTGTCAAGTATGGGTCAATCCCAATATTCCCGTTATGTTCCCAGCTCAAGGACTTCGTTAAGATCAAAGCGCAGATATCTTGTCCTCACCCCGGACCGTTGTGCACGGTGTGATGGTGTGCACGGTGTTGCCCAGGGTTATCACTGACACCGGGTAAATGGCTCCTAGAGGCAATTCGGCAGTACCTTCAGCGGCTCAGTGGCAGTCGCAGTGAAGGGCGATTGAGGATTGAAGCAAAGCGTATCTAGGAAATTGGGGGGCGATCGCCCCCCGTCTTTAGCAGACTACGGCAGCAGGTTGATCAAGGATAGGGCAGTACCATGGAGAGTAGGGAACTCGAATCCCTGACCTTCGCGGTGCGATCGCGACGCTCTACCAACTGAGCTAACTCCCCAATTCTTTCTTTAATATACAGTAAACGAGGACACAATGGTCTTAAATTGGTCTTCCACTTTTGGCCAGCGCTCTTCAGGCGCTGACACACTGAGCGTATAGACCTTACCGCGACTCACGGCAATACTCGACAAATTGTGCCGCTGCTGCGCAGTGTTGCCATCCCCCGGTAGAGTGACCGCATACTCCAGAATGTAGTAGGTCTTATCATCAGCCTTTTGGGAGGTGGCGGCAATTAAGGCAGAACTGCGGCCACTTTCACTGGGAGCAATGATATTACGCAGCAGGCGATCGCCCACCTCCTCGGGCGACCCCAATTCCTCAAGAGACTTGGTGCTGGCAACTGTATTCACCACCACACTGACATTTTCTGTCGTCTCAATAATATCGTGAAAGACCACATCCACTGGGTCTTCAACTTGTACCTGCACCCAGCCACGCGGGTAGAGAAATTCATAGCCATCATAGCTATCGACATAGGCCTGTAACCCACTGGTGGCCGAACAGCCTCCCAGCAACACCACGAAAATAGCCAACGCTGTGGCAAAAAACCGTTGAAGCATACCGTCCCTTTGCGCTGTTCTTCCCTATTGTGACACTGAAGCTGGTGCAGCGGGGCGCCGCAATTCCTGTGGATGGGAGGGAGGAATGCCCTCAATCGTAATCAGGGACTCCGTAACCGCTCGCACAATTGGAATGGCCACCGTTGAGCCATAGGCATCATCTCCCTTGGGTTCATCCACCACCGCCAAAATCACATATTGGGGCTGTTCTAGGGGAAAGACAGCAAAAAAGCTGGTAATACGCAGATTGCTATAGGTACCGCCAATCGCCTTTTGCGCCGTGCCGGTTTTGCCCCCCAAACGATAGCCGGGAATATGGGCGGGTTTCCCTGTGCCAAAGCGCACAACTTCTCCTAGCATTTTGATCACCGCTTGACTGGTGCGCTGGGAAAAGACCCGTCGAGGGGGGGGGTGCTCAAGGCGTTTTTGCAGTTGGCCATTTTCATCGTAGAGGCCGTCAATGACATGGGGAGTGACCATCTTCCCACCGTTAGCGATCGCCGCCAATAGTTGAGCCAAATGGAGCGGCGTCAGGGAAAAGCCTTGGCCAAAGGCCGCCGTTGCCGGTTCAATCGGATAGTTAATAAATTGCTCCGGGGGTTTTAACTGGGCGGCGGTTTCAAAGGGGAGATCACTGCCCACTGTCTCTGTGAGTCCCAAGCGATGGAGATAGCGATAGTAGTGGCGGGCTGGAATGCGGCTCATCATGTGCACCATGGCCACATTGCTAGAGTAGGCGAGAACTTCGGCAATTCGAAGGGCACCGCGGCCGCCGCGTTGACTATAGTCACTATTTTGAATGGGCCAACCGCCCACAAAAATCCGCCCCTCATCGGGCAGCACCGTATCAGGAGTAATGGCATTGAGTTCGAGGGCAATGGCCGTATTGATTGGCTTAAAGGTTGATCCTGGTTCATAGAGGTCCGACACCGCCCAGTTGCGAAAAAGGGCTGGATCAGCGCGGTAGTAATGATTGGGATCGTAGGAGGGTTCTGAGACCAGGGCTCGCAGCGCCCCGGTTTTCACGTCTAGGACAATGACCGTGCCCCGTTTAGCATTGAATTTGCGTAACTGCCGTTGCAGGGCTTGGCGTGCCGTTTGTTGCAGACGACTATCAATCGTGAGGCGCACATGGTAGCCGTGACTCAAGGCCCGCGGATCCGCAGGGGCAAGGGCTGGCAGCCACTCCCCTAGGGCATTTATCGAGAGGAGTTGGCGGCTATGGGGAACCTGTAAAAATTGATTCTGGCTAAACTCAATCCCTGCCTGACCCTGGTGGTCGCGATCCACATAGCCAACAATGCCCGCCATGAGTTCCTGCTGCGGATAAATGCGCTGCCAGGCTTGGTTGAGTTCTAGGCCATCGTAGTTGAGGGCGCGAATTTTGGCGGCGGTGTCTTCATCAATGTCGTAGGCAAGGGGGACGCCTGTGGGATAGGTGCTAAATTTGGCCACCAGTTGCTCTGGGGATTGCCGGAGTAAAGGCGCTAGATCGCGGGCGATCGCTGGCCGCGCCACTTTGAACTGAATCGGATGGGCAAAGAGGGTAAACACCGGTCGATCTAGGGCGACAACCGTCTCTCGGCGATCGGTAATTGGGTAGCGTGCCAAGGCTGGCGGGGTATAGCGCCGTTGTTGTTGCTGTGCCCGTGCCGCTAGGGTTTCCCCCTGAACCACTTGCAAATAAATGAGACGGGCAACCACCCCCCCCATCACCATGAGTAAAAAGCCAAAGATCAGACCGATGCGCAGGGGAGGTAGGGATTGATTTGGGAAGCGGGCAGTTGTCATGGTACCGGTCAGTAATTGACAGTGCGCTGAGGCGGTGGCGTCACGGGGAGCCCTTCAAAATGAGTTTTGGTAGCAATCTTGCCTTCATTGGGCACAAAAAGAACGTTCTGTGGCGTTTGGGGCACGAGGCCTTGGGGCGCCCGTTGCACTTGCTGTGTCACCCGATAACGGAGGGTTTCATTGCTCACCAGTAGCTCCCGCTCCTGGCGTTTTAGGGTTTCCAAGCGGTCGTATGCTCGACTCCACTGCTGCTGAGAGAGGGCTGACCAACCGTAGAGAGGCAACACCGCTACGAGGGCAGCGGCGGCCGCTACCCCAGAAACCCATTGCATCCCGAGCAAAGTTTTTTGCCAAAGGGGTACTTGCGGCTTGGGCAGTGGCCGAATTTCCGTCAGCCTTGGCGAGGATTGGGAAATAAATCGGGATTTGAATTTAGGGGCAGCAACCATAAACTCCAGCACTCCTCGGCAATTGATTACCCTAAAGGATTATGAGGCACTGTAAAGATACCCATGAATAAACTATTATTTCGGCCATTCATGCAGAAGTACGCACCGCAATTCGTAGCTTCGCCGATCGCGATCGCGGGTTCAGGCTCACTTCCACTGCATCCGCCACAATGGGTTTACGAGTCACAACTTCCAAGAGGGGATTGGCACGCCACGCCTGCTTTACCCGGCGATCTTCCAAGCTATGGAAACTAATGACGGCAATGCGCCCTGTGGGCTTTAACCAGTGGGGCGATCGCGCCAAAAATTGGTCAAGCACTGCTAGCTCTTGGTTGACATAGATACGCAGGGCCTGAAAAACCCGTGTGGCTGGATGAATCCGTTGTCGGGGGGACGCCTTGAGGCAATGGGCAACCAACTGCGCCAGTTCTTGGGTGCGGTTGAGGGGGCGACGGGCCACAATTTGGCGGGCAATGCGGCGGGCAAAGCGTTCTTCCCCATATTCATAGAAAATATCCGCCAGTTCTTGCTCGCTGTAGTGATTGATGACCGTTGCCGCTGTCAAAGGGTTAGCGGGATTCATGCGCATATCGAGGGGTGCATCAAAGCGAAAACTAAACCCTCGCTCTGGGCGATCCAACTGGGCAGAACTCACACCTAAATCGGCGAGAATGCCATCAAACATCGGCTCAGCCACCGGCAGATCCGCAAAGTTGCCATGCCAAAACTGGACGCGATCGCCAAAAGGGGCAAGGAACTCCTGAGCCGCTGCCAAAGCCATCGGGTCTTGATCGATCGCCAGTACCCGACAAGTGGGTTCACGCCGTAGGAGCAGCGCCGTGTGGCCACCACCCCCTACCGTTGCATCCAAGTATAGCCCTCCGGCCTTGGGCTGGAGTGCCTCAAGCACCGCAGGTGCTAGCACCGGTTGATGGTAAGTGGAAAATTCCAAATCTTGCATGAGCGGATCAGAAGCAGCGTAAAATTTGCCACAGCACAGTCCCTTGGAGAGCCGCCGCCGTGAATGATACTCCCCTCAACTTAGCCGATGAACTGCTGGTACGGGATCAACTCGTACAACAACTCTCAGAGGAACTCTATCAACTCATGGTGCAGCATCCTGAGTTATTTGCGCGCTTTTACCAAGCCCGCAAAGCCGAAGCCGCCAATGCCGAAGCCCTGAGGTTGTTGCAGGCACAGGTGCAACAGGTGGAGGCGCAAATCGCAGCCTATCAAGAGCAGATTCTTGCCTATCAACAGCAGGCACAAAACCGCGAGGCGGAAATGAACAACCTGAAGGCGCAAGTGATGGCATTGAGCGATCGCAATGAGATGCTAGAGCGCGTCATCCAAGAAATGCCCGAAGTCTATCGGCAAAAATTTAGCGAGCGACTCAGTCAAGTGAAACTGAAGATTGAAAGCCTGGAAAAAGAAAACAGTCAACTGCGTGCCGAATTGCGCAATCTGCAAACCCTCTTGGCTGCCCAAGTCCGCCAGCAACAGCAGCAGGGCTTAGCCTCATTACAACCTGCGCGGATTGGCCTGATTCCCAGCTTTAATACTTAGATACCGAGGTGAGCAGGAATCAAAGGTGACATCCGCGGGAACTCAAAAACATCCTAGAAGACGTTTAGCAGCGTTTCCCGTTAAGGTCTATCTATTCGGCTCGGCTGACCGTGGGGCTTTTAGGTGAGTTGCGGCAGCACCTAGATGATGTCTAACTTGATCGAGGCAGCAGATGGCGTGGATTGGTCAGAAGTGTCCGCCAACTTTTGATCAGCAGTGATGCAGCCAGAATTGAGTAGATTGGTTTAGGGAAGGATGAGCGAGCACGGGCAGCTTTGCAGGAACTGCCTACTCACCCCAGCGGCAGGCCCCTTAGCACTGCAAAGGGCAGAGGACCGCAACTGAGCGCCCACACCTACAATGAAACTTTGGCGGATGTGATTTTCTTAGCACCGCAGGCGATGCTCATGGAGCGCTGGTGAGCTGACCTGACAGCAGGAGGATTGGAGGATTGAAAATACGGATCTGGTGTGCGGCACAGCCAAGGGAGGCCGAACTGTCTGCGGATCAAGTAGTCAAAAAAGTGGTACCCGTGCTGCAACAATGTCACAGCAGTGCCGAGATTGTGGTTTGTCCCCTCGATGCCCCGATCGCGATCGCTCCTGAAGCAGCGGTACTGGACTATAGCCTTACCCATTGGGCATCCTCCCACCTTTGGCAGCAGTGTCAAGCTTTGAGTGCCTTGGTTTCCCAGTGGGGAATAGGCACCGGCAGCGGGGGGCTCTACCAGTTGCCACTGGCCCAAACGGCAAAGGGGACGCTCTTTGGCGAAATTATTGGCTGCATTGAAGGGACATGGCAGTTACCCATCCATGCGAGCGATCGCCAGCGCCAAACCCTCTATGGCCTCGGGCGACGACTCCTAGACCACTTGCAGGCACCCGTGGGCTGCTATTTTTTGCAATTTGGCTGGTCAGGGGAAGTCGTCTTTGATCGGCTGTGGCCTTTTCCCACCGTGGCCGCCCTAGCCAGTATTGGTGTGCAAACCCCCGACTGGTTCACTGCCCATTACCAGTGTTTAAGAGCAATGCCCCTGCGGGATCTGCGAATTCCAGACCGCGACACAGTGCGACGATTAGAATAGAGAGCGCAGCATTTCAAAGGTGAAGCGTGAAGATTGTTGGCCGGCGGTTGATGGGTTGGCAGGCGGTTTATGACATTGGTTTAGCGGCGGATCACAATTTTGTTCTGGCCAATGGGGCGATCGCTGCCAATTGTTTCAACAAGTCCCACTCCACGGCCTACGGCTACGTTACCTACCAAACGGCATTTCTCAAGGCCAACTTTCCCGTCGAGTATATGGCAGCCTTACTCACGGCCAATAGTGGCGACCAAGACAAGGTACAGCGCTATATTGCCACCTGCTTGAGCATGGGGATTGAGGTATTGCCCCCCGATGTGAATCGCTCAGATATTGACTTTACCCCAGTGGGCAACAAAATTCTTTTTGGCTTGTCCGCAGTGCGCAATGTTGGGCAGGGGGTGATTGAGGCCATTTTGCAGGCACGGGCAGAAGGGGGTGCCTTTCAAAGTTTGGCGGATTTTTGCGAACGGGTTCCCCGTGCAGGGGGCGATAGCCGCATTCTCAACCGTCGTGCCCTTGAATCCCTGATTGCCTGTGGCGCCATGGATAGTCTCCATCCGCAGCGCAACCGCAACCAACTGATGCAGGATCTCCCCCTCGTGCTGGAGTGGGCCCTGGCGCGCGCCAAAGATCGGGCGGTGGGGCAAGTGAATCTCTTTGATATGCTGGCCGGGGACTCCAGCAATGAATCCAAGGGCAGCTATGACCCAGCCCCCAGTGCACCCCCAGTTGATGATTTACCCGATACCGAAAAGCTCCGCCAAGAAAAAGACCTGCTGGGATTTTATGTATCGAACCATCCCCTCAAGGACATTCACCGGCCAGCAGCCATGATTGCCCCCATTAGCTTGGCCAATCTTGAACAGCACACGGGTCAAGGGGTGGTGAGTGTGATTGCCCTGCTGACGGGACTCAAGTCCATTACCACCAAGCGCGGCGAGCGAATGGCCATTGTCCAGTTGGAAGACCTCACAGGTCAGGCGGAAGCGGTGGTTTTTCCCAAGGCCTACGAGCGAATTCATGGGCAATTGCAGCTTGATCACCGCCTACTGCTGTGGGGCACCCTAGAGATGCGCGACGATCGCCCCCAACTGCTGATTGAAGATGCCGAACCCCTTGAGGAGGTGAAACTGGTGCTTGTGGATCTGCCCGTAGAGCAGGCGGGGGATATCCAGGCCCAAAGTCGCCTTTCGGAAGTGCTCAAGCAACAGGCGGGAGAAATGCCCAAGGTGCCGGTGGTGGTCAAAGTAACCGATGGCTACCATGCCCAGTACGTACGTCTAGGGCCACAGTTTCGCGTTGAGGATGCCGATC
Organism: Thermosynechococcus vestitus BP-1; assembly: GCF_000011345.1. NCBI lineage: Bacteria > Bacillati > Cyanobacteriota > Cyanophyceae > Acaryochloridales > Thermosynechococcaceae > Thermosynechococcus > Thermosynechococcus vestitus. Next base: position 2,149,622 of record NC_004113.1, on the reverse strand, counting down.
GCGCCCGCCATGCCCTCACCAGCGCCGGTTTTCAGGCCCACGCCAGTGAACTGCTGAGCCTCCAGCTCTAGGTAAAGACATCGCTAAAGAAGGCAATCGCTTCCCCCAGGGCAGCAATAAACTGATCAATTTCAGCGCGGGTGTTGTAGAAGTAAAGGCTGGCCCGTGCCGTGGATTGAACCCCTAAATAGCGGTGCAAAGGCTGGGTGCAGTGGTGTCCTGCTCGAATCGCAATTCCCGACTGATCTAGGATGGTCGAGAGATCGTGGGGGTGCACCTCACCAACGGTAAAGCTGGCCAAGGCAGCGCGATCGCCTGATTTAGGGCCATAGACCGTGACAGCGGGAAGCTCCTGGAGGCGTTTAAAGAGGTAGGCCGTGAGTTCCTGCTCGTAGGCATGGATGTGTTCCATCCCCCACTGACTCAGGTAATCTACCGCGGCCCCAAGGGCGATCGCCTCTGCAATCGCCGGTGTTCCAGCTTCAAACTTATGGGGAATATCAGCGTAGGTGGCATGGTCAAGAAAGACATCGGCAATCATTTCACCACCGCCCAAGAAGGGGGACATTTGCCGCAGGAGTTCCGCCCGTCCCCAGAGGAAGCCGATGCCCGTGGGAGCACACATTTTATGGCCCGAAGCCACCAGCCAATCGCAACCCAACTGCTGTACATCAATGGGGAGGTGAGGCACACTTTGGCAGGCATCCACCAATACCCGCGCCCCCTTGGCATGGGCAAGACGGACAATCTCGGGAATCGGGTTGAGGCACCCCAGCGTGTTGGACACATGGGCCACAGCCACTAACCGCGTGCGATCGCTCAAAAGGCTTTCGTAGTGGTTGAGGTCAAAGGTTTGCTCTGGCGTCAGTTCGACAAACTTGAGGCGAGCACCGGTTTTCTGGGCAACAAACTGCCACGGAATCAAATTACTGTGGTGCTCCATCACCGTCAGGATTATTTCATCTCCGTCCCGCAGCGTATTCATGCCCCAACTGTAGGCCACGAGGTTAATCGCCTCACTGGCATTGCGAGTATAGATAATTTCCTCGGCATGGGCAGCATTGATAAAACGCGCTACCTTTTCCCGTGCCCCTTCGTAGGCAGTCGTGGCCTCAGCACTGAGGGTGTGTACTCCGCGATGGACATTAGCGTTGTAGCGCCGATAGTAGTCCTCAAGGGTATTGAGAACTGCCAAGGGTTTCTGGGAGGTGGCCGCATTGTCAAAGTAAATCAAGGGGCGATCGTGTACCTGTCGCGCCAAAATCGGAAAATCAGCTCGGCAAAGGTCAGCGAGGGAGCGGCTCGGGGCGATCGTCATAGCACGTGGAATAACCTTGGTTAGGTGATGCAACTCCTAGGGAGATTGCAGGCATACATCTTTAACTATACTCCCTTGCCCCCTAGAGAATGCCGCCTAGGGAGGGAATGCTAGCTCCTCCCTTGATCCCCATGCGGTGGAATTGTTATGAAACTCTAACATTTGATCCCGCCAAAGGGATAAACTGCGTATAAATCCCTAGGGGTATTCTGCGATTCCCTTGACGCCCCACAACTTTTTTGCCAAAGATCAAGGGCAAAAGATAGCTCCGTCTATCAACCTAGGAAGGAGGCACCCATGCCAAAAGATCGCCCCCCTTTAGAAGAAATGACATTGCGGCAGTTGCGGCGTGTTGCCAGTGAACTGCAAGTGCCCCGCTATAGCCGTATGCGCAAAGATCAGCTCCTCGCTGCCATCCGTGAAAAGCAGGCGCAGGCCAACGGATCCACCACCACCCTTTCTATCCAACCTGTCCCCCCTAGTCTGGAGTCGCAAGAAAAAGTGGAAGCAGCCAAGTTTGACCTCGGTCCCGCCCAAGAGGATATTCTCTTGGCCTCCGTAGATGAGGGCCTTGGGGATTTGCCGGGTGGCTATGGTGAAAGCCGCATTGTCCTAATGCCCCGTGATCCCCAGTGGGCCTACGCCTATTGGGATGTACCGAACGAGCACCGCGAAGAATTGCGGCGGCAAGGGGGGCAGCAACTGGCTCTACGCCTGTACGATGCCACGAATATCAACCTCGATAGCCAAATTCCCCACAGTGTTCAGGAATACCCCTGCGACGAGTTGGCGCGGGAGTGGTATCTGCCCATCCCCGTGAGCGATCGCGACTATGTCGTGGAAATTGGTTATCGCTGTGCCGATGGCCGCTGGTTAGTTCTAGCTCGTTCTGCTCCCATTCATATTCCCCCCGCCTACCCCTCAGATTGGGTTTGGGATCAATTCATCACCGTGGATTGGGATATGGATCTGCGGGGCAAAACCCTCTTTGATCTGGGGGCACCCCTGGCAGGCACTGCCGAACCCAATCCCATCTATGAAGGCATCTTTGCCATGGCCGAAGGGGCAGAAGCACAGCGGGTGGCAGGTTCCCTCTTTGGTTCCATGCACCAAGTCCCCGGCTCCATCTCCCAGTTGCCAGCAATGGCCATCAGTTCCTATGTCTTCCCCTCTGGGGTTGGGCTATGGGCGGTGCCGACGGTTTCGGGTCTGACGATGTCGGGGGTTGGCTTCTCAGCTTCGGCGGCTCCCATTCGTCCGCGCAAATTCTGGTTGGTGGCGGATGCTGAACTCATTGTCTATGGGGCTACGGAGCCAGATGCCACCGTCACCATTGGTGGGCGCCCCATCAAACTCAATCCCGATGGCACGTTCCGCTTCCAAATGTCTTTCCAAGATGGCCTTATCGACTTCCCGATCTTGGCAGTGGCGGCAGATGGGGAACAAAACCGCGCCATTCACATGAAGTTCACGCGCGAAACCCCCGAACGCCGCACCAATACCAAGGAAGAAGCGGTACTGGAGTGGCTTGCCTAAGGGAGTTGATTGGGCTCAGTAAATATCTTTCCCTCTGCCTAAGGGGTGGGGGGATTTTTATGGCCGCAAAAAGGCAAGGAGTTCGCGATTGACGAGCCCCGGCACTTCCTGTTGTGCCCAATGGCCACACTCAGGCAGGTATTTCAGCCGCCACGGTGCATGGATCAACGCTTCAATACCCTTGGCAAGGCGGGGCTGGGCGAGGGGATCATCGGCGCCCCAAAGGATCAGGGTGGGGGTGGTAATGGCTGCCGTGTGCTGTTGCAGTAGGTGCCACCACTGTTGGGGTGAAAAAAGATGGCGATAACTTTTGAGGACGGCAGCGATCGCCCCCGCTTTTTCGAGAGCCGCTTGATAAAGTTCCACGGTTTCTGCTGAAAAGGCCGCCTTGCGGATGGAGTAGCGCTGAAAGAGATCCTGCAAAAAACTCCGCAGATTGTGCCCTAGCCAGTATTCCGCCAGGCCGGGGATGTGGCAGGCCAATAGCGGCCAATTGCGCCAAAAATGCTCCAACTGCTGCCAGAGTTCCAGTCCCACAGGGTAGAGGTGCGGCGGATTCAAGACCGCTAAATGCTGCACCCTCTGGGGAAAACGTGCCGCCACATGCCAAGCTATCAGGCCACCGCAATCATGGCCAACAAGGTGTGCTCGTTCATAGCCCAGTTCTTGAATGAGCGCCGTTACATCTTGGCTGAGGGTATCGAGATCATAGCCGTGGGCAGGCTTCTCGGAGTCATTGTAGCCCCGCAGATCTGGCACTACGACCTTGAAATGACGAGCCAGTACGGGAATTTGAAATCGCCAAGAGTACCAAAACTCCGGAAAGCCATGCAGCAAAATCACCAGATCACCACTGCCTTGGGTGACGTAGTGTAGGCGCACTTGGTTAACACTGAGGTACTGGTGTTGCCAACTAAGGGAAACTGCAGTCATTGAGGGTGAGGATAAACGTAGAAGGGAAATCCAGCTACTTTTAAGCTAGCACTGACAAAGATGCCAGGGTAGGCCCACAGGGTTAAACCGCAGTGGGGACACGGACTTCCTTGAGGAGATTGGCCAGTTCTTGCAGTTGGTTGATGGCCTCTGCCCCTTCTAGTTTCATCAGTTCGCGGTCGTCGCGCATTTCAGTCCAAGTAATTCCATAATCAGAGACCAAGAAGCGAATCAGGTGGTTATCGGCCAAGCTGACCATGAAGGAGGCACTGTTGAGTTCACTGCCACAGGTGTAGCAGGAGGCCATGTAGCCTCGATTTTCTAGGGCGATCGCCAGGGCTTGCAGGTTCAGCACCAAGTCGCGAATAAACTGGCGGTGTTGTTCGGCTAAGCGGTAAAACATAGGACAATTAACTCCAGAAAATGAATAAATGAATCGCACAACCCCCAAGAGAAATATTAAAACAATCTTAAGAACGGGCCACCATGTACCAATTTGTAAAATCTTATGAAAAAGGTGTAAGCATCTAAAATTTGCTATAGGCAGAAGCAGTTTTGGTGTTGCTTGGATGAAATGGCAATACGGTCTCAACGCGTACCTTGCTGTCTAGCCCACCGTTGATTGCTGCGTTGATTGTCGCTACACTGGCAGCCTACCATTCCCTTAAGGGCTATGCTTTTTATTTTACTTTAAGATTCCGGTTTCTAGGGTAACCTAGCCCTAAGGACACATTTTGCAAGACAATGTCAGCAACTACGATGGTTCCCGTTGCCCTTGCCATTCTTTACCAAGGCGATCGCGTTCTTATGCAACTGCGAGATGACTATCCCCATATCTTGTATCCCGGGCACTGGGGACTTTTTGGCGGCCACCTTGAACCTGAAGAAGTACCGCTTGAGGGCGTCCGGCGGGAAGTCTATGAGGAGATTGGCTACTGCCCACCGCACCTCACCTTTTTTGGCGAGTACGGCGATCCCCAAGTACATCGCTATATTTTCACAGGCCCTTTAACCTGTGAATTGCGCACCTTGGTACTCAACGAAGGACAGGGGATGGACTTGGTCCCCTACGCTTCTGTGGTGGCTGGAGTTCACTATGCCCAAACCCTTGGGGAAGATCGCCCCTTAGGAGCCATCCACCAGCGGATTCTGCTTGATTTCTTTGCGCAATTCAGGAAAGAATCAACCCTTTAGGCCGCAAATTGTTGCAGCACCCATTCGGGGGTTCCTAGTCCTTGGACAGAGCGATCGAGATACAGCACCTGATCGCAGGTTGCTCTTACCCGCTCCAAGTGATGGGAAATTTGTAAAATCCCCCAGCCTTCACTCACTTTGAGGATCTGCAGGAGATCATAAAACTGTTGCTCACCTTGGCAATCTAAGCCAGCGGCAGCTTCATCCAAAATCAGGAGACGACGGGGCTGCACCAAGCAATAGGCCAAGAGGACGCGTTTTGTTTCGCCCCCGGAAAGGGAACTCATGGGTTGTGCCGCAAGATGCTCTAAGTTCAGGCGTTGGAGACTCTCCCAGATGGCGCGATCGCGCTGCCGTTGGTACTGCCAAGGCCACTGCCATCTCGGTTGTCCCCAGCCTAAACCCACAAATTCAGCCACTGTGATCGGAATGCGGGGATCGCACTGAAAGTTTTGTGGCAAATAGGCCACTTGTTGGCGGACATAGGGGAGTGTGCGGCGACAGGACATGCCATACCCTAGGAGCGTCACCCGTCCCTGCTGGTAGGGAATAATTCCCAAAATGGCTTGAATCAAGCTACTTTTGCCCGCCCCATTGGGACCAATAATGGCCATATTTGTATTGGCTGCGAGGGTAAAGGAGACATTTTCCACCACCCAGCGATCGCCCCGCCGCACGGAGAGGTTTTCCACCTCCAGTAGATATTCCTTCACAGGGGTATCCACGCCACCTCCAAGACCACAAAGGAATCAAGGAAACGATGGGCCTGCCGTTGCCCCCCAAACGCCTCAGCAAGGTTGAGAATGTTCTGTTCCATCTTGCTCAGGAAATAGGCAGGGCTGAGATCTGCCGCAGAGGGGGCACGCTCTAGGGGATCAAACACACTCACTTTTGCCCCCAAATCCTGCGCTAAACTTTCAAAGACCTGTTCTTGCCCCGGTTCAGTCAAGAGGGTTTTCAGGTCACTTTGTTGCACCGCCTGCATCACCCGTTGCACATCTGCTGGTGAGGGGTTAACGGAGGGAATACCCACGAGATAGATCGCCTTCAGGTTATACCGCTCGGCAAAATAGGGGGCCACATCGTGATAGACCACAAAGGTTTTGCCGGCAAAAGCAGTGAGCTTTTCCCGTGCCAGGGCATCAAGGGCTTCTAACTTTTGAATAAAGGCAGCACTATTCTTTTCATAGATGGCAGCCCCTTCAGGATCCACGGCAATCAGGCCATCACGAATATTTTTCACCTGCTGGACAGCCCGCTGGGGATCCAGCCAAATGTGGGGATTGAATTCACCATGGCTCTGACTGTGGCTATGGTCGTGGTCCTCATGGGCGTGGTCGTGATCAGCCTTTGTGTCGGCAATTGGGGTGACTCCAGCACTGGTGTCAATGATTTTAAGGTCTGGATTGGCGGCATTCTTGATTAAGGGCTCAAGAAACGTTTCGAACCCAAGACCGTTTTTGACCAAGACCCTTGCCGTCCCTAAAAGCCGCACCTCCTCAGGACGGGCTTGGAAGTCGTGGGGATCAAGATTAGGGGGCAACAGTTGCTCGACAGTGGCGCGATCGCCCGCGACCGCTTTTGTAAAGGCAGTGATGGGTAAAAAAGTTGTCACAATCGTGAATTGTGCTTCTGTCTGGGAGGTCTCCTGTTCCTGAGGCGACTGGGCTTGGGGGGCACAGCTGCCCAAAAATACCCCCAGAATTAGCAGCAGCCCCCAGCGTTTAAGGTGTGCTTGAATAGCCATAGAGAAACAGATGAATGATAATCATTCTCATATTTACACAGCCAGGCAGGGAGAGCAAGCAAAAATAAAGGGGTAAGCCTCAACCTACCCCTTCCCAAAAACCAATTGGCAATCGGGAGTTCCTAGCCTTCGAGATTCAAGAAGGGCAACAGTGCCATGATCCGTGCCCGCTTAATCGCTACCGCCAATTGCCGCTGTTGCTTGGCAGTGAGACCGGTCACCCGCCGAGGCAAAATTTTTCCCCGCTCAGTGATAAAGCGTCGCAGTAAATCGACGTCTTTGTAGTCAATGGGTTGGCCAGGGGGAATGGGGGAAATACGTCGCCGATAAAATGCCATAGCTGTCCTCTAATTACTTGATTTCTCTGTGAATGGTGTGCTTGTTGCAGTAGCGGCAAAATTTCTTCAGTTCCAACCGCCCTGTGGTGGTGCGACGATTTTTGGTGGTGGTGTAGCGAGAGACACCGGGCGATCGCTGTGCCGGATTGGTGCGGCACTCTGTGCACTCTAGGGTGATAATGATTCTGGCGCCTTTTGCTTTAGCCATGGTTTTGCCTATCTATCCAGTGAGCGGATCTCTAATTATCGCAGATCTTTGCGGATTTTGCTGACCCATTCGATCAGCTTGCGATCGAGGGCAAAGCCCCGCCGACAACGATACACCTTGGTGCCGCCTAGGCGATCGTGGAGCGTGCGGTGTTCTTCATCAATCCACGCCAGACTGCAGTCAACAGCGAGGGGCAGTGCCAAAATGATGAGGGCCATACTAGGGCCATAGGATTCCCAGCCCACCAGTGTCAGGAGTGCCCCGATGCCAATCACCAGTTCTCGCTTGCTGAGGGAGAGCAGATCCGGTGTCCGCTGTCGTTGATCCAACAGTCGCACATTCATCAACCAATGGCCAGGGCTTTGACCCCTATTGCGGTTGACCATCGCCACCCGCAGTAACCACCAAACAATGGCAAAGACAAACAGTTGCCCCCACTGAATCGTTGCTCCCGCTGTGATACCGACAACGCTCGTCAGCCAGATCAAGATAAAGTCAATGCTGGTGGCGATCGCCCGTCGCCAAGGCTGAGCCAGGGGTAAGGGGGGTGGATATTGACGGGAAAGTGCCATAGGAAGCACAGGGTGGCAAAGGGCCAGAGAGTGGCTAGACTAGTATAGCTTGATGCCGATTCCCTCAAAAAATTCTGCGGAGTTTGGACGGTGCAACCCGTTGATTTAACTACTCTGCGTGCTGTTTGTGCCGATCTCCAACATTGGCTCCCAGCACGGCTTGAAACGGTTTACCAGCGCGATCGCCACACGATTGCCTTGGCTGTACGCACGCTGAAAAAACAGGCTTGGCTGACCCTGAGTTGGCATCCCCAAGCGGCACGCATTGCCCTTGAACCGCCGCCCCCCCGCCAGCCAGACACCTTTACCTTTAGTCAGCAGCTTCATGCCCAACTCAATCGCCTTGCCCTTGTGCGGGTTGGTCTCATCAACCCTTGGGAGCGCGTTGTGGTTTTGGAATTTGCACCCCGGCCGCAGGAAGCAACGCAGTGGCGTCTCTATGCCGAGATCATGGGTAAGTACAGCAACGTGATCCTGGTGAACGCTGCAGGAGAAATTGTTACCGCCGCCCACCAAGTCAGCCCCCAGCAGTCCCGCCTGCGGCCCATTCTCACCGGTCAGCCCTATGTACCCCCACCCCCCCTGACGGCAGCCCTGCCCAGTGGCGAGATTCCCTTTGAGCAATGGCAACAACAGGTGAGTGTAATCCCTGGACGGCTGCGGCAGCAACTCCTGAAGGCCTATCGGGGCTTAAGTCCTGCGCTGGTACAGCAACTCCTTGCCGATGCCGCTTTGCCTCCCGAGTGTTGCACTACCGATCTCAGCGCTGAAGAGTGGCGGCGGCTGTTTGACCATTGGCAGCACTGGCTAGAGTGTTTAGAGAGGGGGCATTTTGGGCCTCAATTCACAGCAACGGGCTATCGCGTCATTCCCCCCCTTGGCGCGCAGGCCCCCTCAACCCTTAGCATTCACGAAATCCTGGCCACCTATTACCAAAACCAACTGCAGCAGCAGCAAACACAGCAACTTCAGCAACAGTTACACCAGAGCCTAGAGGCACAACGGCAAAAACTCATCGCCAAAATTGAGGGCTTTCGAGAACGATTAGCCGCCGCTGCCGGGGGCGATCGCCAACGGTACCTCGCAGATTTACTCATGGCCCATGCCCACCTGTGGCAACCCGGCATGACCGAACTGATCGTGACGGACTTTACCACCCAAGAACCCCTCACCATTGCCCTCTCCCCAGAAAAAAGCGCCATCCAAACGGCTCAGGAGCTATACCGGCAACACCAAAAACTGAAACGTGCCCAGCAGCACATTACCCCACTGCTTACGGCTGCTGAAGGGGAACTGGCCTATTTGGATCAGGTGGCGGCCACCCTGGCTACGGCCACATCCTTAGATGTCCTTGAGGAGATTCGGGCTGAACTGATTCAACAGGGATACCTGATCGCCCCCGATTACTATCGTCCGCCAACCACCCCTAGTCCCTACCTACGCTATACAACACCCAGTGGCTTCACGGTTCTTGTGGGGCGCAACAACCGTCAGAACGACGATCTCACCTTTCGCGTTGCCAGTCCCTACGATTGGTGGTTTCACACCCAAGAGATTCCCGGCAGCCATGTCATTCTCCGCCTTGAGGCGGGGGATGTGCCCAGTGACAAAGATATTCAATACGTGGCGGATTTGGCGGCCTACCATAGTCAGGCGCGAGCCAGTGCCCAAGTGCCCGTGGTCTACACCCGGCGCAAGTATGTGCAGAAACCGAAGGGCGCTAATCCGGGGATGGTCATCTACGATCAGGCAACCGTGGTGTGGGGGCATCCCCTCAGTGTCAGGGATTGCCCTACAGAGATACCCTCAGGGGGCAAACCGCTTCGCTGCACCGCGGGCGATCGCGACGGGATCATGGCAGAATAGAACCGTGTTTTTTAAGACACTCTATGACTGCTGAGGTTCTATGCTGCGCCTAAATCGAAAGTCCTTAATTTCAATCCTATTAAGCGTTGTTGCCCTTATTTTAGTCGGCTGTGGCGGCCCCAGTGCCACCACTCCACCCCCACCCACCTATAGTGAGTTGCAAATTACTCGCATTCAAGACTACCTGAGGGACATTGAGAAAAATGCCGAACGCTTTGCTGATTTAGAGGTCAGCGTAGCCAAAGGCGATTGGCAGGAGGCCCGCAACATTATGCGCGGTCCCCTCGGTGAAATGTTGATGGATATGCGAGCCCTCAACCGCAACCTTTTGGCAAAGGATCAACCCACCCCCACGGCCTTGACCCGGGCCCTAACCGATGACTTCCTGAAAATTGATCAGGGGGCAGATCTCGATAGTGTCACCGTAGCTCAGGAGGGCTTCCGCGAGGCTGAAGCGGATTTCAAGGCCTATCTCAACAGCTTGCCTGAGTTGTCCTAGTCTCCTGCCTTTGTCCTAAGTGGATAGCCGTTGCCCATGTCCTTTGTCGGTCTGCATATTCACAGTGATTACAGTCTTCTTGATGGTGCCAGCCAGCTTCCCGACCTAGTGGCACGGGCAATGGAATTGGGGATGCCCGCGATCGCCCTCACGGACCACGGGGTAATGTATGGTGCCATAGAACTGCTAAAGCTCTGTCGCGGCAAGCCCCTAAAGCCAATTATTGGCAATGAGATGTACGTCATCAATGGCGACATCACCAAGCAGGAGCGCAAACCCCGCTTTCACCAAGTGGTGCTGGCCAAAAATAAACAGGGCTACCACAACCTCTGCAAACTCACCACTATCTCCCATCTTCAGGGGTTCCAAGGCAAGGGAATTTTTGCTCGCCCCTGCATCAACAAAGAACTGTTGGCCCAATACCGCGAGGGGCTGATTGTCACCAGTGCTTGCCTCGGCGGTGAAATTCCCCAAGCCATTTTGCAGGGCAAACCCGAGTTGGCACGCAGTGTTGCTGCTTGGTATCAACAGACCTTTGGTGAGGACTTTTACCTTGAGATCCAAGACCACGGCAGTCAAGAGGATCGGGTGGTCAACGTTGAACTGGTGCGCATTGGCCGTGAGTTGGGGATCAAAATTATTGCCACCAATGACTCCCACTTTATTTCCTGCCATGACGTTGAAGCTCACGACGCCCTGCTGTGTATCCAAACCAACAAGCTGCTCAGCGATGAGAAGCGACTGCGCTATAGCGGTACAGAGTACCTCAAATCCGCCGCTGAAATGGCTCGGCTGTTTCGGGATCATTTGCCCGATGAGGTCATTCAAGAGGCCTTGGCGAATACCCTCGAAGTGGCCGACAAGATTGAAGCCTATAACATCTTTCGTGAACCCCAAAGTCCAGAGTTTCCAGTGCCGCCTGGCCATACAGCGGATACCTACCTAGAGCAAGTGGCATGGCAAGGATTGTTGGAGCGATTTCAGCTCAGCGATCGCCAGCAGTTGGAGGCCACCTATCGGCAGCGTTTGGAATACGAACTCAAAATGCTCCAGCAGATGGGGTTCTCCAACTATTTCCTAGTGGTTTGGGACTACATCAAATATGCCCGCGACCACAACATCCCCGTGGGTCCAGGGCGGGGATCGGCAGCGGGTTCCCTTGTGGCCTATGCCCTGCGCATTACTAACATTGATCCGGTTCACCATGGCTTGCTCTTTGAGCGCTTTTTGAATCCTGAGCGCAAGTCCATGCCCGACATTGATACGGACTTTTGTATTGACCGCCGCGAGGAAGTCATCCAGTACGTGACTCAAAAATACGGCAGCGATCGCGTCGCCCAGATCATCACCTTCAACCGTATGACCTCCAAGGCGGTGCTCAAGGATGTGGCACGGGTGCTGGATATTCCCTACAGCCAAGCGGATCAAATGGCAAAACTGATTCCCGTGGTGCGGGGCAAACCCGTCAAATTGGCAGTCATGATCTCCGAGGAAACCCCCTCACCGGAATTTAAGGAAAAGTACGACAGCGATCCCGTGGTGCGCCGCTGGATTGATATGGCAATGCGCATTGAGGGCACCAACAAAACCTATGGTGTCCATGCGGCCGGTGTCGTCATTGCCTCAGAACCCTTGGATCAACTGGTGCCGCTGCAGCGCAACAACGATGGCGCAGTGATTACTCAGTACTTCATGGAGGATTTAGAATCCCTCGGCCTTCTGAAGATGGACTTTCTGGGTCTGAAAAATCTGACCATGCTCCAGAAAACCCAAGAGCTGATCGAGAAAAACCATGGCCAGCGGATTGACCTTGATGCTTTACCCCTCGATGATGCCAAAACCTATCAACTGTTAGCGGAAGGTAAACTGGAGGGAATTTTTCAACTGGAATCCTCGGGGATGCACCAAATTGTCCGTGAACTGAAGCCCTCGAATCTGGAGGACATTTCGTCGGTGCTGGCGCTCTATCGACCGGGACCTTTAGATGCTGGGCTGATTCCGAAGTTCATTAACCGCAAGCATGGACGGGAACCGATTCAATATCAACATGAGCTTTTGAAGCCGATTTTAAGCGAAACCTACGGCGTCCTGTGTTATCAGGAGCAGATCATGCGAATGGCACAGGACTTGGCGGGCTATTCCCTAGGTCAAGCGGATCTCCTCCGCCGCGCGATGGGCAAAAAGAAAAAAGAGGAAATGGAAAAACACGAAGCCCTCTTCATCGAGGGAGCAGCTAAAAATGGTGTGCCCAGTGCCATCGCCCAAGAACTTTTTAAGCAGATGCTGGATTTCGCTGAATACTGTCTGAGTGGTGAGACGGCGGTGATGACCGTGGAATATGGCGCGGTTCCCATTCGGCGCTTGGTGCAGGAGCGGTTGAGCTGTCACGTGTATAGTCTTGATGGCCAAGGTCATCTTTATACGCAGCCCATCGCCCAGTGGCATTTTCAGGGCTTCCGTCCTGTGTATGAGTATCAGTTGGAGGATGGCTCAACCATTTGTGCAACACCGGATCACCGCTTTATGACCACCAGGGGCCAGATGCTGCCCATTGAGCAAATTTTTCAGGAAGGACTAGAGCTATGGCAAGTCGCGATCGCCCCCCGTCAGGCGCTGCTTCAAGGTCTCAAACCAGCGGTGCAGATGAGCGGCTAGGCACTCTTGAATCGCTTGAGTGACCTGATCTGGGGGTTGGTCGGCATCAATGCGCTGCCAGCGATCGCTCCCTTGCTGAGCCAAGGCCAGAAATCCCTGGCGAACCCGCTCATGAAAGGCCACCGCATTCTGCTCAAGGCGATCCCCTCTGCCCCGCTGTTGGGTACGGGCAAGACCAACAGCAACGGGAAGATCTAACCAGAGAACTAAATCCGCTCCTAGACCCCCCGTGGCCATCTGGTTGATGTGCTGAATGATCTGCAAGTCCAGGCCTCGCCCATAGCCTTGGTAGGCAACAGTAGAAGCCGTATAGCGATCGCACAGGACAATGCCCCCCCGTTGCAGTTGCGGACGAATGCCCATGGCCACATGTTGGGCGCGATCGGCGGCATAGAGGAGCAGCTCCGCTAGGGGATCAATCGCTAAATCACTATGGAGCAGCAATTGCCGTAGACCTTGGCCAAGGGGGGTCCCCCCCGGTTCCCGGGTAAGGAGTAGGGGTGGATCAACATGGCAGGATCGCAATTTTGCCAGCCAACCACTGTTCTCTAGCCATGTGGCGATCGCTCCCATTTGGGTGGTTTTACCGGCGCCCTCTCCCCCTTCTAGGACAATAAATAAACCGGCGTAGGGATGGGTAGCAGAATGCATGAATCCAGCAATTCAAAAAAAGGTTTGATATAATCGCGGCATGCTGCCGGTACACTGCAAGGAACCCTAAAATGGGGGTAATGTTTTATTGCCTGTGATTGCCTAGGCACCCTAACAGCGACAGTCCCCCCTTTGCCCATGATTAGACTAGAACCATTGTTCGCGAATTATTAGTTTACCACTTGGCGGTTATGGCTCGATATGCGCGTGTTGTTACGATTGCACTCCCTCGGGCACGGCTAAAGGAAGAGCTGGTGCAAACCCTAGAGGCCTGCGATTTGACAGTGACCCATGTGGGGGATGATTACGTGGTGGCACGGGAGAGCACCCTCGATACTATTTCAATGTCCCAACTGGTCACAGTGGAAGTCCTGATTGACAAAACCACAACCCAAAAGGATGTCACCAAGTTTGATCTGGTGCTCAAGAACAAGGAACTGACCCTCAAGAAAAATAATCACTGCTTTGAATGGTTTGACCGTGTGAGTCGCGCCATCGTCGAAAATGAAAACTGGGAATTAGTGAATACGGTTGCAACACTGTGACGGTGCTGCCAGCAAATGCAACGGTAACAATTGTCGGCGCCGGAGTGGTGGGCTCGGCAATCGCCTATGAACTGAGTCGTGTTCTGGATGCAGCGGCAACACCGATTCTTGTCCTTGAGGCGCAAAGGGAGGAAGATTGGCAAGCGACCGGCGCTGCCCTAGGGGTTCTCATTGTCCATCTCAGTCGGCGGCGGCGCGGACGCAACTTTCAACTGCGCCAGGCCAGTTTGGCACGCTACGAAACCCTGATTCCAGAACTGGAGGCGCAAACTGGGATCAAGATTCCCTACCAGCGTCAAGGGATTGTTGAAATTTGTACCACAGAAGCGGCAGCGATCGCTGCCCAAGCATGGTTGCAGGAACAAACCCCCTCAGGTGTGCGGTGGCTCTCTCCCGCGGAAGTTCAAGATCACTGTCCCCTTCTTGAGCTGCACCATATTCACGGGGCCCTTTGGGCAACGGGCGATCGCCAAGTTACCCCTAAACCCTTGACTCAAGCCCTGCGCCAAGCCGCTCGTCAACGGGGGGTACAGTTCTTCTATCAAACCCCGGTGCGACAGCTCCAGCGATCGCGGGGATGGATTCTGGAATTGGATCAAACTTCACTGGAGACCGAATACCTTATCTTAGCGGCAGGACTGGGGACAACACCCCTCACGGAAGCTCTGGATCGCCCTGTTACTCTGGAACCGGTTTTAGGACAAGCCCTAGAGTTTGCCTGTCAGGTTGATGGGAATACACCGGTGATGACCGCTGACGGGATTCATTTTGTTCCTTTGCCTTGGGGGCGGGTGTGGGTGGGTGCCACTGTGGAGTTCAACGCTTTAATTGGGAATCCACAAACCCTTGATCAACTCCGTAGACGAGCCAGCGAGCTTTGGCGGGTGTTGGAAACAGCTCCCTTAACGCAACAGTGGCAGGGAGTGCGACCGCGTCCGAGCGATCGCCCAGCACCCATCATCGAAAGAATGGATGACCACACTTGGCTCGCCACTGGTCATTACCGCAACGGTATTTTACTGGCCCCCGTAACCGCCCAAAAAATTGCCGCCTCTGTCATCACTGCCTTGGCTGAGGGCGATCGCCCCAAGGGGCACACAGCATTGATAAAATAAAACTCAGCGTTGTGGGACAGATACCATGGAAGTCAACCAACTCGGCTTGATTGCAACTGCCCTGTTTGTGCTGGTGCCAAGTGTGTTTTTGATTATTCTGTACGTGCAAACGGAAAGTCAGCAGAAAAGTAGTTAAGATAGTGGAAGATCTCTATGGTAAGAGCGAAAACCGCTCTATGCTGTGAGAACTTCCTTCAGTTTGTTTGTACCTGTGACTGCTGCTTTTTCATCCCTTTGCATCGCCCCTGCCCACGTCTATCGCGGTTGGTCAATTCTCTCCCAAGCAGGGGAAGCCATTGCGCAATTGGGGCATCATCCCCTTTTAGTGGTTTCACCACAGCGGTATCAGCAGCTTGAGCAGGAGTGGCAGGCGATCGCCCGCTCCCATGACCTTAGCTTCACCGTAGGGACATTCCATGGTGAGTGCAGTGAGTCCACCCTTGCCCAACTCCGCCAAGAGGCCCAAGGCAGCGATCTCATCATCGGCATTGGCGGTGGCAAAGCGCTAGATACCGCTAAGCTCTTGGGGCACCAGCTTCACTTGCCCGTGGTGACCATCCCCACCTCAGCAGCCACCTGTGCCGCTTGGACCGCCCTCGCCAATATCTATACAGAGGCCGGTGCTTTTGCCTATGATGTGGCACTCCGCCAGTGTCCGAATCTGCTGTTGTTGGACTACGCCCTGATTCAAACAGCGCCGAAGCGAACCCTGCTTGCCGGCATTGGGGATGCCCTGGCCAAGTGGTATGAGGCGTCGGTCAGTAGTGGCCACCGCCAAGAAACCCTGATTGTCGCTGCTGTACAGCAAGCTCGTGTATTGCGCGATATTCTCCTACAGCAGTCTGCCGAAGCCTTAGCCAATGTGGGCAGTCCCGCCTGGGAAAATGTGGTTGATGCCAGTGTGCTGATGGCAGGAATCATCGGTGGATTGGGGGGGGCCCAATGCCGCACGGTAGCAGCCCATGCTATTCACAACGGTCTGACCCAACTGCCCCAAAGTAAGGGCACACTCCACGGTGAAAAAGTGGCCTACGGTATTCTTGTTCAACTCCGTTTGGAAGAGATGGTCCAAGGCAGTCAACTGGCCACGAGTGCTCGCCATCAGCTTTGCCAGTTTTATGAACAGGTGGGTCTGCCCCTGAGTTTAGAGGATTTGGGCTTGCAAGAGGCTAGCTTGGCGCAACTCCAACACGCTGCTACGGTTGCCTGTGGGCCCAACTCCGATATTCACTATCTGCCCTTTCCGGTCACACCCGATCTGGTGCTCGAGGCAATGGTGTCCACCGTGGTCGGCTACAGGGACAAAGTCTTGGATGGGAGTGCTCGCTAGATGGGGTTAGAGTGGATTCAGCCGGCCGATCGCCTTGGGGCATTGCCGCCCTATGTCTTTGCTCGCCTTGATGAACTGAAGCTGAAAGCCCGGCAGCAGGGACTTGACCTCATTGACTTGGGCATGGGTAATCCCGATGGCTCAGCACCGCGGCCAGTGATTGAAGCCGCTATTGCTGCCTTTGAGGAACCCAGCTACCATGGTTATCCCCCCTTTGAAGGGACAGCCGTTTTCCGTCAGGCCATTACCCGTTGGTATCAGCGCCGCTACAATGTCTCCCTTGATCCTGAGGGTGAAGCTTTACCCCTGTTGGGCTCAAAAGAGGGACTGACGCACCTTGCCCTTGCCTACGTGAATCCGGGGGATGTCGTTCTTGTGCCTAGCCCCGCCTATCCTGCCCATTTTCGGGGGCCGGCGATCGCGGGTGCCAACATCTATCCCCTCATTCTCAAACGGGAAAAGGGTTGGCTCATTGATCTCAGTGAGATTCCCAGTGACATTGCCCGCCAAGCCAAGGTTTTGTACTTCAACTATCCCAGCAACCCCACGGCGGCGATCGCCCCCCGCTCTTTTTTTGAAGAAGTGGTTGCCTTTGCCCGCGAATATCAAATCCTTTTAGTGCATGACCTTTGTTACGCCGAACTGGCCTTTGATGGCTATCAACCCACCAGCTTACTGGAAATCCCCGGTGCCAAGGAGATCGGCGTTGAGTTCCATACCCTCTCAAAAACCTATAACATGGCGGGTTGGCGGGTTGGGTTTGTCGTGGGCAACCGCCACATTATTCAGGGCTTGCGTACCCTGAAAACCAACTTGGACTATGGGGTTTTTTCAGTGTTACAGAAAGCCGCAGAGGTAGCCCTGAGCCTGCCCGATAGCTACATTGCCTCTGTGTGCGATCGCTATCGCCAGCGGCGGGACTTTCTAATTCAAGGCTTGAATGAACTTGGCTGGCAACTGACCCCAACCCAAGCAACCATGTATCTCTGGGTGCCCGTCCCCCTGGGCATGAGTTCGACAGATTTTGCCCTCAAGCTGCTTCAGGAAACGGGTATTGTTGTGACTCCCGGCAATGCCTTTGGCGAAGGCGGTGAAGGCTACGTGCGGATCAGTCTCATTGCCGATTGCGATCGCCTAGGTGAAGCCCTTAAACGCATGGCTCAAGCGAATATCCGCTTCGATAGCTTAAGTCACTCACTCACGCCATCCAGCCATGACTAAAGCCAATGCTGGCCACCCGCCCTCAAGGCTTCTTATGCTAGGTGCCCTTGGCGTCGTCTATGGCGATTTAGGGACAAGCCCCCTCTATGCCTTTGAGGAAACCTTTAATCCCTTGCACGTCCTAGCGGTTACCCCTGCCAATATCTACGGCATTCTGTCCTTGATCCTCTGGGGGCTTGTCCTCATTCCGACCCTGAAATACGCAACCTTTGCCCTGCGAGCTGACAACGATGGTGAGGGTGGCATTTTTCCCCTGATGGCCCTTGTCCTCTCGCGAATTCGCCTCAGCTCCCACTGGCGGCGCCGGGTGATCATTTTCGGTCTGGTGGGCGCGGCCATGTTTTATGGAGATAGCACGATTACCCCTGCCATTAGCGTCCTCTCTGCAATTGAGGGGTTAGAAGTACTCAGTCCTCAGCTTGGGTCTTGGACAGTTCCGCTAACGGTGGTTATTTTAGTGGGGTTGTTTTGGTTTCAACATCGGGGTACCACCCAAGTGGGGCAGGTCTTTGGCCCTATCATGTTTCTCTGGTTTATGACCCTAGGCCTCCTTGGGACAATCCACATCTTCGAACAGCCCACGATTCTGAATGCCCTCAATCCTTGGTGGGGCGTACAACTGTTTTACAGCCAGCCTGCCCAAGTGTTTTTCCTCTTGGGAGTGGTGATTTTGGCACTGACGGGTGCCGAGGCCATGTATGCCGATATGGGACACTTTGGCATTCAGCCAATTCGCTTGGCGTGGTATCGTCTGGTCTTTCCCGCCCTTGCCTTGAATTATCTGGGGCAGGGTGCTTTCATTCTCAAGCACCCAACAGCCACCCATCATCTCTTTTTCCAACTGGCACCTGAGTGGAGCGTATTGCCCCTAGTCATCCTCAGTACATTGGCCACAGTCATTGCGTCTCAAGCAGTGATTTCAGGCGCTTTTTCAATGACGGCTGCGGCCATAAAGTTGGGCTATCTGCCGCGCCTGCGCATTGATGTTACGGATGACTATCACCGTGGTCAGATTTATATTCCTGTGATCAACTGGTTGCTACTGGTCACGGTTCTGCTGTTGGTCATGACCTTTAGAAAGTCATCGGAACTCGCAGGTGCCTATGGTTTGGCGGTTAACTTAACCATGGTGGTTACAACCCTCTGCTTGATTCTGGTGGCACGGCACCTCTGGCGGTGGTCTATTGTGCAAATTAGCCTTGTTTGGGTCAGTATTTTAGTGATTGAAATTGCTTTCCTAATCGGCAACGCTCTCAAGATTCCCTACGGTGGCTGGTATCCCCTCGCTTTCGGTGGGGTTGTCTATATGCTCTTAGGGACGTGGCGACAAGGGCAAGTTCTGCTGCGTCAGCAACTCCTGCAAGCGAATGCTCGCTTCTCCCTCAAGGAGCTGCTCAGTCAAGGGGTTGCACGTGTGCCGGGGATTGCTGTTTTCTTCTCACCCCTTCCCGACATGATTCCCCTGAGCTTTATTCAAAACCTTCAGCACAACCATGTCTTGCATCAGCAGACCATCTTTATCCATTTAGCAACTGCGAATTTACCCCATGTGCCCTTGTCAGAACAATTGACCTATAGGGTCACAGATGTCGGTATTTATGAAATCATCCTTACCTCGGGGTTTCGCGATCGCCCGGATCTGCGACTCGCCCTTGAAACGTGCCAACAGGCCCTCAATCTCCCCCTCAACGGCCAACCCATGAGTTTTTTCTTAGGCCGTCGGACAATCATCCCCACCCACGCCCGCGGCATGACCTACTGGCAAAAGGTTGTATTTGCTTGGCTATACCGCAACGCTGAGGATGCCACGAGCTACTTCCGTCTGCCCTCTGAACAGGTGGTGGAACTTGGCATACAGGTAGAGATTTGATACGTGGGGAAATTTATCCCAAACGGCCATTCCATGCAGTTTCTGCATCCTTGAGGGCCCGATCAATTGTCTTTTGTCCTAAGAGAACGGCCTGCAAATTCTCGTAGAGGAGTCGTTGGAGCTCCTTAATATCCCGCAGGGGGGGAATGAGCACCTCTGCTTGGTTTATTTGAGCAGCGCTGATGCAGCGGGCAATGTCCACAGGGGTGGCATTTTCGCCGATGGTGCGAAAGTAGGCATCCGCCAAGGCGGCTTGTGTAGAAGGCAGAACGTTCGCTTCCTTGGCAAAGGCGAGTTGGTTTTCATGATTGGTGACAAAGAGGGCAAATTGTACGGCCAGTTCAGGATGGCGACTCTGGCGGGGCACCAGTAAATTCATCACAGCTACATTTTTTTTGCCTGTCTCGCCGGTCAACTGGGGAGCGGCGGCTGAAACGGCTGCAATACTGGGGGCATTGGTGGCGATCGCGTTCAAAAATTCCGGACTGGTCATCAATAGAGCCGTTTGTCCCGATTGATACAGTTCAATGCCTTGGCGATGGCCTTCAGTGAGCACCTGTGGCGGCAAGAGTCCCTGACGATAAAGATCCAGCCAATACTGGAAAACCGCTTTGCCCGCGGGGGAATTAAAGGCAGCACGGCCTTGATCATCGACTAAGCTCACCCCCATCTGCACCATGGTCTGCATTAGTTCGGCAGAGTCCTCGGGCACCATCGTGATAAAGAAGGCATATTTGCCTGTTTTTTCCTTCACAGCTTTAGCAACACTGGCCAGTTCTGCAAAGGTTTGGGGGGGGCGATCGACCCCAGCGGCGGCAAGAATCGCCTTGTTATAAATCGTTACCCGTGAGGTGAGGTACCACGGCACGGCAAAGCTCTTGCCCTCTAACGTCGTGGCCTGCCAGATATTCGGCAGATAACGCTCCCGGACGGCTGGGGGTACATAGTCGTTGAGATTTAGCCAAGCATTGCGTCCTGCCAACAAGGCCGCAAAGTCGGGATTGAGGTTGACTACATCGGGAGCTGTGCCCGCTAACACCGCCATGAGAATTTTGGTCTGCATGGCCGTCCAAGGAATATCCACCCAGCGGACGTGGACATTGGGATGTTGGGCTTCAAATTCCGCAATCAGGCGATTGAAGTAATCCGTAAATTTCGGTTGCAGTTGCATTGTCCAGAATTCAATCTGGGTGCCTTGGGGAGGGGGCGCTGTTGCGCAACTGGTTAGAATAGCTAGCCATAGCCCCACCAATAGCCCAGAGAACCAGCGTTGCCAGCGTTGCATTGCCAAGACCCTAAAGCGGTGGCAATTCAGACGTGCAAGCACGGCAGCGACTAGCCTTGAGGGGCACGGACTCTAAGCAGTAGGGACACTGCCGTTGTTCGGGTGCAGGGGGTCTGTTGGGTAAGAAGGGCAAAATCAGCTTCAGGAGAATAAACAAGCTCAGGGCAATCACCCCAAAGTCAAGTAAACTGCCCAAAAACTTGCCAATTCTCATCCCTGACCCGAGTGTGAGTTCGCGCCAGTCGCCCCCAGGAATCAGAGGATTGACCAGGGGCATGATCAAGTCTTCAACCACGGAAGTGACAATTCGGCTAAAGGCACCGCCGACCACGACAGCGATCGCCAGATCAATGACATTCCCCTTTAGGGCAAATTCGCGGAACTCCTGCCAAAATTGCTTGACCTGTCGGCGGTTTAGTCGCGCCATGCCCACTCCTCAGTAGTACACAAAAATTAACATTAATTAACATTCATCTTCATCAATGACCAAAATTTTATCGGTTCCCCTAGCCAACGGGCAAACTCTAGGCTAATATTGTAGATCCAGTCAGAAAGTGTTCGAGCGATCGCTGGTATGATTGCGTATGGCACCCACTTCTGCCCGCTTGATAACTCACTATACACCCCCATTTTCGTAAAGGAGCTAGGAAAACACTCGCATGGTCAATCAGGAAAAAACGTTAGACGTGGGCTTTACGCATGCTGATTTTGCAGCCTTACTAGACCGGTACGATTACCACTTCAACCCCGGCGACATTGTTGCTGGCACCGTCTTTAGCATCGAACCAAAAGGTGCCCTGATTGACATCGGTGCGAAAACCGCTGCCTATATCCCGATTCAAGAAATGTCTATCAACCGGATTGAGAGCCCGGAAGAGGTGCTGCAACCGAACGAAACCCGCGAGTTCTTTATCCTGGCGGATGAAAACGAGGAAGGGCAGCTCACCCTCTCAATTCGTCGCATTGAGTATATGCGGGCTTGGGAGCGCGTTCGCCAACTCCAAGCCGAAGATGCCACCGTTCGCTCCCAGGTCTTTGCCACCAATCGTGGGGGTGCCCTAGTCCGCATTGAAGGGCTGCGGGGCTTTATCCCCGGCTCCCACATCAGCACCCGTGTCAACAAAGAAGAGTTGGTGGGTGAAGAACTCCCCCTGAAGTTTTTAGAGGTGGATGAAGAGCGCAACCGCCTCGTACTCAGCCACCGCCGCGCCCTTGTCGAGCGCAAAATGAACAAACTGGAGGTGGGCGAAGTGGTGGTTGGCACGGTACGTGGGATTAAGCCCTACGGTGCCTTCATTGACATTGGTGGTGTCAGTGGTCTGCTGCACATTTCTGAGATTTCCCACGATCACATTGATACCCCCCACAGTGTTTTCAATGTCAATGACCAGGTCAAGGTGATGATTATTGACCTGGATGCCGAGCGGGGTCGGATTTCCCTTTCCACGAAGCAACTGGAGCCAGAACCCGGTGATATGGTGAAAAATCCCCAGTTGGTCTACGAAAAAGCTGAAGAGATGGCAGAGCGCTATCGTCAGCAACTCCTGCAACAACAGCAGCAGGCAGCAGGAGAGACCCCTGAGGAAGGGATGGAAGACATTCCCGAAGCCACTGAAGACGATTCGCCGGCGCCGATTCTTCAAGAAGCCTAGGATGTCCCTTGCCCTCACCCTGGGGGATCCAGCGGGTATTGGCCCAGAAATTCTCCTGAAAGCCCTAGCTCACCTGCCCTCAGAACTGTTAGGGCAGTTTTTTATTGCGGGTACAGGCCAAGTATTAGAGGAAACCTATGCTCGCCTCTGTCAACAGGGACAGGTGGCCATTGATCCTGCGCAGCTTCAGCTCTGGGAGCATCCCCTCGACGAGGTGATTGTGCCGGGGCGTCCCAGTGTTGCCAGTGGGACTGCCAGCTTTGCCTACCTCAAAACCGCCATTCAGCGGGCGATCGCCGGCGAGGTGGCAGGAATTGTAACGGCACCGATTTCTAAGGCCTGTTGGCAGGCGGCCGGTTATTCCTTTCCCGGTCAAACTGAAGTGCTGGCCCACTTGACAGGAACCGCCCATGTGGGCATGTTGTTCTTGGGGCGATCGCCGGTGACTCACTGGGTGCTGACGACTTTACTCGCGACTACCCACATCCCGTTGCAAGCGGTGCCTAGGGCCCTGACCCCCGAAGGCCTCAATGAAAAGCTGGCGCTGCTGATCCAGTTTCTGAGGGAGCGGCGACACCTAGAGCGGCCTCGCATTGCCATTGCTGGCTTGAATCCCCACAGTGGTGAGCAGGGACACTTAGGCCAAGAGGAAGTGACTTGGCTGATTCCATGGCTCGCAGCAGCCCAGCAGCAGTATCCCGAAGTTGAACTGATTGGCCCTGTGCCCCCCGATACTCTTTGGATTGGGGCTGCCGATGCATGGTGGGGACGTCCGGCCCCAGCCACCGCCTACGATGCCTACCTCGCTCTTTACCATGATCAGGGATTGATTCCCGTGAAGATGCTTGCCTTTCGGGAAGCGGTGAATACAACGATTGGCTTGCCTTTTATTCGCACGTCTCCCGATCACGGTACAGCCTTTGATATCGCGGGTACAGGGGTAGCAGATCCACAGAGTTTTCTGGCGGCGATCGCTTGGGCACAGACGTTGAGCAAAGGATCGGTTTTCCCTCTCACCCTCGCCTAAAGTGCCTTTGATAGAATGCAACTAGATCACAAACCCAAGGGTCAAGCGTTGCCATTTTGGTTGTTGCTGTATCGGGCAGGGTCGTATGGGATTCTTTGATTCAGAAATTGTTCAACAGGAAGCACAGCGTCTGTTTCAGGACTACCAGCAGTTGATGCAGCTTGGCTCCGAGTACGGCAAATTTGACCGTGAAGGTAAGAAAATTTATATCGAGAAAATGGAAGAACTCATGGACCGCTACCGCATTTTTATGAAGCGGTTTGAGTTGTCCGATGACTTTATGGCGCAGATGACAATCAAACAACTGGAAACTCAACTGAGCCAGTTTGGCATGTCTCCCCAAACCATGTTTGATCAAATGCATCAAACCCTTGAGCGCATGAAAGCCGAAGTGGAACGCCAACCCTAGGGGAGAGGGCGGGTGCTGCTGTGCAACTTGGATGGGGTAATTACGCCAGAGGCCTCCATTTCTGTTTTGGATCGGGGGTTTCTCTACGGTGACAGTGTTTATGAGGTGATTCGTACGTACCGGGGGATTCCCTTTGCCCTGCCAGAGCACCTAGCACGATTGCGCGCCTCAGCCGCCTATCTCTACATGCGTCTGCCCTGGTCCGATGAGTACATTACCCAAGAAGTGCAACGCACCTTAGCGGCTGCCCCAGCCGGAGAATATTACATTCGGATTGTGGTGACCCGTGGGGGCGATCGCCGCATTGGCCTATTGCCAGAACCGACCACCCAACCGCGGTTATTGATTGTGTTGATGGGGATCCCCCCCGAACCAACGTTGAGTGAACAGGGAATTCGCCTTGCCATTCCTAAGCGGCAACGCACCAGCACTGCTGCCCTTGATCCGGCGGCCAAAACGGGCAATTACCTCAACAACATCTTGGCCCTATTGGAGGCACAGCAGGCGGGTTTTGAGGACGCCCTGCTTCTCAATGCCCAAGGACAGATTACCGAGGCCACGACCAGCAACTTCTGGATTGTTCGTGGGGGTGTGGTCGAGACACCCCCCACCACCGTTGGCATGCTCCACGGAATTACGCGCGGGACGCTGTTGCAGATCGTTGCAGACTTGGGTATTCCCCATCGGGAAGTGATTCTCACCCCCCAGGATCTCGCAGAAGCCAGTGAGGGGTTTCTCAGTTCCTCGGTGCGCCTTCTAATGCCGATTCGGCAAGTGAATGAGGTGATCTTTCCGGCCTGTCCGGGACCTGTGACCCAACAGCTATGGCGAGAATTATTAGCAGTGATGGAAAAGGCGGTTGCAGCAGCCTAATCACCCTATGGGCCTAAATCCTATGGGCCTAAATCGTCTGCCAAAGGCGCGATCGCGAGCTGCCTTGCAACTGCTCATGGGTTTCCCGCAACAGCCGCGGAATCTCCAACCGACTGGGACAGCGGGGCAAACAGTCGCCACATTCAGTACAGCGGTTGGCGGGTTGTCCCGCAAACCAATGCCCGGCGCGGCCAAACATCCCATAGCGATATTTGCCAAATTCCGTCATGTCGTAGGCGACGGCCAAGTTGTGGAGCCGCAACACTTCGGGGATGTGAATCTCCTGCGGACAGGGCAGACAGGCATAACATTGTTGACACAAATCTCTGCCTAGGGTTTCCTGCATGACGGCTTGTAGGCGATCGCCCACAGCTTGCTCTTCGGGACTCAGGGGATCGACCTGATCGGCCACTGCCAAGGGAAAGGCCAACTCGGCAACGGTGGCAGGCCCAATGCTCAAGGTGGTGATGGCAGGCTGGCTCAGCAACCAGCGGTAGCTCCAATGGAGCGGGTGAAAAGGCCCACAGAGCTCCTGGAGCCGTTGGGAAGGCTGGTAGAGCTTGCCCCCTTTGTCGGCTGGGGAAATGATGAAAATGCCGAGATTCCGCTCAGCGGCAGCTGCGATCGCTGGGGCATTGCGTTGCTGAAAGTAGGTGTAATGCAGATTCACAAAGTCAAATTGATCGCTGGCGATCGCTTCCAAAATCACCGACAACGATCCATGACTGGAAAAACCCAAAGCGCCAATCACCCCCTTTGCCTGCAATTGCTGCAGCATGGCCATCCCTTCACTGCTCAGCCAGGCCAGATGCTCAGGGGTATTCACTCCGTGGAGGGCGACACCGTCTAAGCGTGGGACTTGGAGACGCTCCAGGGATTGCTCAATTTGTCGCTGGACGTGAGCCGCATCCCCTTGGGGCAATAGTTTGGTGGTGATATAGACAGGGGGCTGGCCCAAGGCCTTGAGGGCACGGCCAATGTAGGCTTCACTGGCGCCGTAGGCGGCGGCGGTTTCAATGTGGTTAATGCCGTGGGCGATCGCCCCCTCAATGACCGCCTGCATCACCTCTGGGCTGCCCAAGGCACGCATCGTTCCCAGGGAAAACACCGAGAGGTCTAGCCCCGTGCGACCAAAACGGCGGTAACGCATCCTAGCCTGCGGAGGAATCCTCCTCCATGCCCCGTGCCTGCTGAATAAAATCTTCAGGTCGAATCGAATCTAAAAAGCGGCGAAAGGCTTGGCGTTCTTCCTCGTCGGCATCGCGATCCACGGGAATCGAGGCATCGGCAACAACCGCTTCCATTACCCAAATCGGGCAATGACAGCGCAGGGCCAAGGCGATGGCATCACTAGGACGAGCATCAATGTCTTTACGCGTTTCTCCTTGGCGCAGCGTCAGCACCGCATAGTAGGTGTTGTCTTCGAGGGAGTGGATAACCACTCGCTCTAGGGTCATATTCCATTCGTTGAGAATATTTACCATCAGATCATGGGTCATCGGTCGCGGTGCCCGTTGATTTTCCAAGGCCATTAAAATTGCCCGCGCCTCATGATCACCAATCCAGATGGGGAGTGCTCGCCGTCCAGCACCGTCTTTGAGCAACACAATTGGTGTGCGGCGGTTAGTGGCATCGAGGGCAATCCCAGCAACAGTCATTTCAATCATGGCCACCTCAGCGAGCGCAATGGCGGTGCATTCCCTTCTATTATTAACATACCGTCCTTCTCACAAAGATGGCACACCCCCACCAGACTCCCTACGGAAGCAGTGATGGAGGAGCAACCCAAGACTCCCCCTATTGGCAAAAGGCTGACAGACAACTGTCCATGAGCAGTGGCAACGAGACACTTTTTGACTTTTTGTTTTGACTGTTTGACGCTCGCTTCTCGGTACACTAAAAGTACTATTTTTGGTATTGAGCCGGCTATGATTGCTTCCCCGATCCCGATCTGCATTACGTTGGGTACGCGCCCGGAGGCAATCAAATTGGCACCGGTGATTCAGGTCTTGCAGCGATCGCCCCTGTTTGCCCCCTGCATTGTCCTCACTGGACAGCACCGCGAGATGGTGGATCAAGTGATGGCGCTGTTTGACCTGCGGGCAGATCGGGACTTGGCCATTATGCAGCCAAAGCAAACCCTTACCGAAATTACCTGCCGTGCTCTCCAAGGTCTTGAGCAACTCTACCAAGAACTCCTGCCCCGTCTGGTCTTAGTCCAGGGGGATACGACAACGGCTTTTGCCGCTACCCTTGCCGCCTTTTATCAGCAAATTCCTGTTGGTCATGTGGAAGCGGGCTTGCGCACCAACGATCTCTATAATCCCTATCCCGAAGAAGCAAACCGCCGTCTCATTTCCCAATTGGCGCAGTTGCATTTTGCCCCTACGGAACAAGCTGTCAAGAATCTTCAGGCCGCCGGGGTCACCGGTACCATTCACTTGACGGGCAATACTGTCATTGATGCTCTGTTGCAAGTGGCCGATCGCCAGCCGGTGTGCCCTGTCCCCGGCCTTGACTGGCAACAGTACCGTGTCCTCCTTGCCACTGTTCACCGTCGGGAAAACTGGGGTGCTCCCCTAGAAGACATTGCCAATGGCTTCCTGAAGATCTTAAATACCCTTCCCGATACTGCCTTACTCTTGCCCCTACACCGCAATCCCACGGTGCGTGAACCCCTCAAAGCCTATTTGGGACACCATCCCCGCGTTTTTCTTACGGAGCCACTGGACTATCCTGCCCTGGTGGCAGCGATTAAGGGATCAACCCTCCTACTGACGGATTCCGGTGGCCTACAAGAGGAGGCCCCTAGCCTCGGCAAACCCGTACTGGTGTTGCGGGAAACCACTGAACGGCCGGAAGCGGTCACCGCTGGCACCGCTAAACTAGTGGGTACCTTTGCGGATAGGATTGCAGCCGCAGCAATTGAACTGCTGACGGATCCAGTGGCCTACAACCGCATGGCAACAGCCATTAATCCCTTTGGCGATGGTCATGCTAGCGATCGCATCCTTGAGATTGTGACCCAGTTTTTTGGCCAGCAGACCCAGCAGACAAAGGAAGGAGCGACTGTTCACTGAGGATAGCAATCACAATGTTCTGGGCAGGAATTTGGGTCACAGGTTGGCTAGGCTTGGTGCTGTTAATTGCAGAACTGATCCACGCTTGGTTTCCCAACGCCAAGGAATGGTCACGGAAAGTGGTTCACATTGGTGCAGGTCAAGTCATCCTGATTGCCTACGCCCTCGGCGTACCCACGCGTTGGGGAATTATAGCCGCAGCGATCGCTGGTATGGTCACACTGCTGTCGTACCGCGTATCGATCTTTCCCAGTATTAGTGGCGTGGGGCGACAAAGCTGGGGCACCTTTTTTTATGCGGTGAGTATTGGCATATTAATGGCTCTCTTTTGGAAGACGCTGCCGGAACTGGCGGTGCTGGGAATTTTAGTGATGGCTTGGGGAGATGGCTTGGCCGCCCTTGTGGGCATTCACTGGGGACGCCATCCCTTGCCGGGAACCAGTAAAAGCTGGGAAGGAACTCTGACAATGTTTTGGGTGAGTACTCTGGTCGCAGCGCTTTCCCTCACGCCCATTGCCGCTTTGGAGTCCCTCTGGATTGCCCCTTTCGTGGGTGTGGGTGCAACCCTGTTGGAACTGATTGCTTGGCGAGGGATGGATAATCTGACTGTTCCGATCGGTAGCGCTTTGCTTGCCTATGGGTTACTCAATCTGAGTTGATTTTAGGCAGGGTCTGCTCGATAAACTGGCGAGCGATGGCGATCGCCTCCCCGTTAATTTCATGGGCCATCGGTAGGGCATGAAATACTCCCTTCACTCCGGCGGTTTGCAGAGCCTGCCAACTGGCTTGGGCACTGGCAAAGGGCACCACAGGATCCGCTGTGCCATGGATCATCAGCACCGGTGGTGAGGTGGCTGTCACTACTGGTGGCCGGACTAAATAGCCGCTAAAGACTAATAACCCCGCCAAGGGCAACCTTAAGCCCACCGCCAATGTCAGGGCTCCCCCTTGGGAGAATCCCCCTAAAATTGTGCGCCTGAGGTCAATGGGCAAGCTGGCAATCCACTCCCGCAGTGCCGCTTCACTGGTGGCTAGATCCGTGGCTTGCTCATCAAGCAGTAATGAGCCACTGAGGGCATTGTGCTGATTCAGGTCATACCACATCCGCCCTTGAGCCACATAGGGATGGGGAAAGGGGGCTTCCGCTGCGTAGATCTGGGCGTGGGGAGCCAGCAAGGGGCCAAGGGAAATCAGGTCTGCGGCATTGGCCCCCCAACCGTGGAGCAACAGGAGGGTGTGATCTGCCGCGATCGCTGGATCGGGAAAGGTCAGAAATTCTAGGGTTGCCATGCTAGACGGGGTTGAGTTCCTTGGCCGGTGCTGCCGGATAGGTAAGACTCGATTCAATCATCTCCCGCCCCTCGGTACGCACATAGTCAAAGAAAGCCTGGGCCACCACCGACAGTTGTTTGCCAGCGGGATAGACCAGATGCCAGTGCCGCTGAATCGGGAAATGTTCGACATCGAGAATCGTCAACTGGCTGGATTCGCGGTCAAGGGCTAAGCAGTGGTGAGACAGGACAGAAATTCCCAAGCCACCAGCGATCGCCTGCTTAATGGACTCGTTACTCCCCAGTTCAAGGCGGATATTAATTGACACACCGTGCTCCGCAAAGAGCTTCTCCACCGCTTGGCGGGTGCCCGATCCCTGCTCCCGCATAATAAAGGGTTCTCCCGCCAGCTCTTGGATCGGGATTTTAGTGCGGCCACTGAGGCGATGGTGACTGGGGGCAACCACCACTAAGGGATTATCCAAAAAGCGGTGGCACTCCACATCCACATTGTCTGGCGGGTAACTGGGGATATAGAGATCGTCCATATTGCCTCGGATACGCTCCACCACCTGCTCGTGGTTGGTGACGGTCAACGCCACATCAATCCCTGGATAGCGCTGGCAAAAGGGTCCCAGCAGCCGCGGAATCACGTATTTGGCCGTGGTAATGACACACAGCCGCAGGTGTCCCTGCTTGAGACCCTTGAGATTGGCAATGGCCATTTCAAAGCGCTCAAGGCGTTCAAAGATATCTTGGCAGGTGGCCAGCAGTTCCTTGCCAGCTTCTGTGAGATAGAGCCGTTTGCCCACTTGCTCAAAGAGGGGCATACCAACGACCCGGGTCAACTGCTTCATTTGAATCGACACGGTGGGCTGCGTCAGAAAGAGTTCCTCGGCAGCGCGGGTAAAACTTCCGTGGCGAGCAGTGACCTCAAAAACCTTAAGCTGATGTAGGGTTGCTTGTTTCAAACCCATTCTCCTTTCGTCAGCGATAGGGCTACATAGACGAAATTCTATCAAATTTCGGGCGACGATAACGAAATGTGAGGAATCTCAGGGCAAGAATGATGATCAAAGGGCACTCCAATCCGGTAGTGAGCGATCGCCTGCGGGGGGGAAAACACCTCTGGAACGAATGGCGGCGAATTTATCCTCAGCTTACTGTAGATTTCAGCGAAATGAATCTTACGGGTATGGATTTGCGGGGCTATGACCTGCGGGGCTGTAATCTCAGCCGTGCCTGTTTGCGGGAGGTGAACCTTGCCCAGGGGGATTTACGCTTTGCCAATTTGTATGGGGCGGATCTGACGGCGGCTAACTTCGATGATGCGGATTGCCGAGGGGCGTTGTTCTTAAAAACTGTGGGCGATCGCGCCACTGCCCAGCGGGCCAATTTTCAACTGGCTAACTTGCAGTACGCCCGTTTTACCTATGCCGATTTCTCTTGGGCCACCCTTGAGCAGGCGGATTGTCGCCACAGCAATTGGTGCGAAGCGGATCTTAGCCATGCCCGTGCGGCAGCTAGCAACTTTTCCTTTGCCCTGCTGATGGGTGCTAGCCTCAATGAAGCAACGCTGCGGTTTGCACAATTGGTGCAGGCTTCCCTTGAGGGGGTTCAGGCCTATCGCTGCAACTTCTATGCCGCCAACTTAGCCGCTGCGGGGCTGACGCGGGGGTATTTTTCCCACGCCCTTTTTGTCCGGGCCAACCTCAGTCATGCCACCTGTCGCTGGGCAAATTTTCGCCATGCCAATCTTCAGCAAAGCCAGTGTGAGCAAACGGACTTTCACTACAGCCTGTATGTTACCTAGGGGTTATCCTACATCCCTGACTGGAGGAGCGCCACCGCATAGGCAGCAATGCCCTCTTCCCGTCCCACAGGGCCTAGTTTTTCATTGGTGGTGGCTTTAATACTAATTTGATCGCGATCAATCCCTAGGGTGGTTGCTAGGCGATCGCGCATCGGATCGAGGTAAGGTTTCAACTTTGGACGCTCCGCCACCACGACAGCATCGATATTGCCCACCCGCCAGCCCCGCTCGGCGATGAGTGCGGCCACTTTTGCCAGCAGCACTTGACTATCTGCTCCTGCCCACTGCGGATCACTGGGGGGAAAGTAATGACCAATATCCCCAAGACTGAGGGCCCCCAAGAGGGCATCCATAATTGCGTGGGTGAGGACATCGGCATCGCTGTGTCCCAAGAGTCCACAGGCGTGCTCTAGCCTGATGCCGCCTAAAATCAAGGGCCGCTCCGGAACCAGCCGGTGAATGTCATAACCATTGCCAATGCGGATCTTCATCACTGCTGCATAGGAAATAGAAAGGGGCGATCGCCGGCGCCACCGCCCTCTATTGTTACAGAGTCTTCTACCTTGGCCAACCTAGGATCTTCAGATATTCACTTCACTGAGTTGGCGGCACATGTAGTCAAAGGGCTGCTCGACAATGCCAGTGTCTTCAATGCCAGCAGCGGCCACGCGATCGCGCACAATCTCTTTCATGATTTGAATGCCGCGCACCGTTGGTCCAATGGGTACGCCAAGGGAGTTGTAGGTTTCTCGCAAACCTTCGAGGACACGCTCGTTGAGGACATCCACATCCCCGGCCACAATGGCATAGCTGGCATAGCGCAGGTAGTAGTCCATATCCCGTAGGCAGGTGGCGTAGCGGCGTGTGGTGTAGGCATTGCCGCCGGGTTGAATCAGTTCCGGCTGCTCGGTGAAGAGGGCAGAAGCCGCTTCCTTAACGATGGCTGCGGCATTGGCATTGATCACTGCTGCCGCCTTCACCCGTGCCGCACCGGAATTAAAGTAGGAGCGCAACCTGTCAACAGCATCGCGATCGAGGTAGCGACCGGTGGAGTCATAGTTTTTAATTAGTGTGGTGACGGCATCACGCATAGGTTTTTTTACTCCTAGAATTGCTAAAACTAGCGTCAACCCGAACGCCAGCCGAAATGGTGCGGATCTAAAATCGTACTTAGCTTACCACGCTAGGGTTTCCCCGCCTGCGCTCCCGTTTACGGACTGTTGCGAAGTATTACAAAAGTTCATAATTTTAGGGGTGCCCCACAAGGCGATCGCGCAAACGCTTAATTTGATCGCGGTAGCGGGCGGCTTCCTCAAAGGCCAATTCTTGAGCAGCTGCCTTCATTTTCGCTTCAAGGTCTTGGATCAGTGGAGGGATGTCCTCTAGGCTCAGGTCCTGTAGGGTTTGGGAAGATAAGACAGGCACTGACTCGGCGTTGAGGCGGCGAGACACATCCAAAAAGGCCAAGATGGCGTTACTGGTTTTCTTGACAATGGGCTGGGGGATAATGCCATGGGCTTGGTTGTAGGCCAGTTGAATGGCGCGGCGGCGCTCCGTTTCTTGGATGGCTTTTTGCATACTCTCTGTGAGGGTATCCGCATAGAGAATAGCCTGTCCACGTACGTGCCGCGCAGCACGGCCAATGGTTTGAATGAGCGATCGCTCCGCCCGCAGGAAGCCTTCTTTATCCGCATCCAGAATCGCCACGAGGGACACCTCCGGCAAATCTAATCCCTCCCGCAGCAGGTTGACCCCAATCAGGACATCAAAGTCCCCTTGGCGTAGGGCTTCGAGAATCTCAATGCGCTCAATGGCGTTGATTTCCGAGTGCAGATAGCGCACCCGTACCCCCCGCTCCTGGAAGTACTCAGTTAAATCCTCCGCCATCCGCTTCGTGAGGGTGGTCACCAGCACCCGCTCTTGGCGATCGCACCGCAGGCGAATCTCCCCATACAGATCATCCACTTGCCCTTGGGTGGGGCGGACAAAAATTTCTGGATCCACAACCCCCGTGGGACGGATAATTTGCTCCACTACCTGTGTGGACACCGCCAATTCCCAATCCCCAGGCGTGGCTGAAACAAAGATGCACTGCTGCACCTTCTGCCAAAATTCCTCCGGCTTCAGGGGGCGATTATCCGCCGCACTGGGCAAGCGAAAGCCGTGATCGATCAGCACTTTTTTGCGGGCTTGGTCGCCATTGTACATGCCGCGAATCTGTGGCACCGTTACATGGGACTCATCCACCACCAAGAGCCAATTCTCAGGAAAATAATCAATTAAACACTCTGGCGGTTCCCCCGCTGCCCGCCCTGCGAGATGGCGGGAGTAGTTTTCCACACCGTTGCAGTAGCCCACCTGCCGCAGCATTTCCAAGTCATAGCGGGTACGTTGACTCAGACGTTGTGCCTCAAGGAGTTTATTTTGGGCTTCCAAGTTAGCCACCTGGGCTTGGAGTTCCGCTTCAATGGCCACGCAGGCCGCTTCCAGGCGTTCCGCAGGGGTGACAAAGTGCTTCGCCGGATAAATATTCAGGCGCTCCACACTTTGCAAGGTTTCCCCCGTCAGGGGATCGACATAGCGAATCGCTTCAATTTCATCCCCAAAAAACTCTACGCGAATGATGCGATCCTCATAGGCAGGACCAATCTCAAGCACATCCCCCCTTACGCGGAAGCGACCCCGCCCCAGTTCGACATCGTTGCGAGTGTATTGAATCGTGGCGAGCTGCCGCAGCAGTTGCCGCAGCTCCGTTTCTCTGCCCACCTCTAGGGGAATCGCGGCTTTTAGGTACTCTGCGGGAATTCCCAAACCGTAGATGCAGCTAATCGAGGCCACCACAATCACATCCCGCCGTTCAAAGAGGGAACGGGTGGCGGAGTGGCGCAGCATATCAATTTCCTCATTGATAGAGGCACTTTTTTCGATGTAGGTATCGGTAACGGGAATGTAGGCCTCCGGTTGATAGTAGTCGTAGTAGGAGATAAAGTACTCAACGGCATTTTCGGGAAAGAATGAGCGCAGTTCATTGCACAGTTGCGCCGCCAAGGTTTTGTTGTGGGCCAAAACAAGGGTGGGGCGGCCAAGGGCCTCGATAACGCGGGCGATCGTGTGGGTTTTGCCTGTACCCGTTGCTCCTAGCAGCGTTTGGAAGCGATGTCCTGCCTGTACTCCGGCAACCAGTTTTTGAATGGCTTGGGGTTGATCCCCCGTGGGTTCAAAGGGAGCGTGAATACGGAAGGGAGTGCTGGTCATTGCCCAATTTCTCAAGAATTCTTTCCTAGGTTTTAGGGTAACGGAGCAACAGAGGAGGGAGCCACCCGCAGTCTTTTTCAGGAGAGCTGATCAAGCTGGAAACGTTGACATACTCACCGCCCTAAAGTGCGATGATTCTTGACGCTTCACTGGGTGATGCTACCGAAGTAGTCTTACTCCCCCTCTGCGTCCATTTATAGTCGTGGCAATGCCCTATCCCGACTTTCTCTATGTTTCTTGCGGCATTTTCGTCTCTATCATGCTCTGCGCCGCAGTTTATGCATACAACAGAGCGAACGGATAGATCGATTTTGCCCCATTTAAAACCGCATTTTGAGCAAGTCTGACTGGTTGGCTCCCATCGATCAATGACAATGAACTCACGGTTTAGTTTTTTGCACTTAGCCTCAACTAAAACCCTGAATTCTCGCCAACCTTGCAAGCTAATTGCTCTAGCGAGTTTGCGGTTCTTCACCATTCCAGAGACATTCAAGTCTTCCAGCGTGATCACTTGGCTCTCGATAACCACGCGGGTAGACAATTTATGCAAGAAATCCCTGCGAATATCTGAAATCCGACTATGAAGCTTAGCGATTTGCAGTCTTGTTTTCTCGCGTCGTTTGCTTCCTTTAACTTGACGGGCAAGTTTGCGTTGTTTTCGCCTGATCTTTTTGTCTAGCTTCGAATAATCAGGGCCATCAATCTTTTCGCCTGTACTTAAAGTAGCAAACGCTTTAATTCCCAAATCAATGCCGATAGAAGGGTTAGTTGCAGGTTGATCAACTGGATCGATCTCGACCACAAAACTGAGAAAATATCGATTTGCAGCATCTTTAATCACCGTAACTGAGCTTGGTTTAGAAGGAAGCTTTCTTGACCAAATTGGTCTGATGTTACCAATCTTCGCCAGATAAACTTCTTCGCCTTTAATTGAAAATCCACAGGTAGTAAATCTGGCGGATTGTCTTTCTGTCTTCTTTTTAAATCTAGGAGGGTTGACCTTTTTGCCTTTTCGCCGACCTTTAATTGAATCGAAGAAGTTTTTATAGGCAACTCCTAAATCGGCAACAGACTGCTGTAACGGGACATTAGAAACATCAGACAACCATTGCCGCTCTGGTGTTTTCTTTGCTTGGGTAATTACTAGCTTTTGCAATTCACTAGTTTTTGGCAATTTATCAGATTTCTTGCAGATTTCCAGTGCATCGTTCCATACCACACGGACACACCCAAACAACTGAGCTAGGCGTTGTCTTTGTTGGTCTGTGGGATAGAAACGATATCTATATCTAGCTTTCATTGGTTGTGCTATAATTGGTCTGTAGCTAGATTATAGGTTGGTCTGCAGGCAATGTCAAGTCATCTTCGTAAAGGAAGGCAAAGCGTTACGGACCTAAAGATTCATTTGGTATGCGTGACTAAGTATCGTCGGCCAGTCCTTAGCGCTGAGGGATTAGAGCTGATCGAGAAATCGTTTCGAGAAGTTGCCATGAAGATGGATTTCCAGATTCTTGAATTTAACGGCGAGGAAGACCATGTCCATGCGCTAATTGAGTACCCTCCTAAACTTTCTGTTTCGCAGATTGTAAATGCGCTTAAAGGTGTATCTAGTCGTCGATATGGAAAAGCTGCACTACCAAAACCCCATGAAGAATCACTTTGGAGCCCTAGTTATTTTGCGGCATCTGTTGGAGGAGCACTGTTAGAGGTGCTTAAGGAATACATGAGAAATCAAAAAAAGCCGTCCTAAAAGGACGGGGCTTGTATCCCATTTCATTGGTCAACGTTCCGCAGTGCCCCAAAGTAGAACACCATGACGATTACATGCTTCTGATGACCCGCATGGTCACCCCCAAAGAAAATGAACGAAAATGAACAGGGCTTTTATACCGAACAGGTGAGCTTTGTCTTGGGGCAACAGGTCTTGCTCACCGTTCAAGAAGAACCCGAACGGGCCTGTTTTGAGATGGTGCGGCAGCGGATTCGGACAAGTCGTGGCATTATTCGCCGCTACGGCCCTGATGATCTGGCCGATGCCCTCCTTGATGCAATTATTGATGGCTTTTATCCGGTGCGGGAGGACTATGGCAAGCGTATTGAGGCGCTAGAGGATGCTGTTGTTACCCATCCCAGTCCCGCCATTCTCGAAGAAGTCCACCAAGTGCGCCGCGAATTACTGGCACTGCGCCGTGCCATTTGGCCGCAACGGGATGCTATCAATGCCATGATTCGAGATCCCAGCGCCCTCCTCTCGCAGGAAGTGCCTATCTATCGGCGGGACCGTTATGACCATGCAATTCAGATGCCAGATAGGGGGGAAACCTACCGTGAACTGGCGGCCAGTTTGATGGAGGTGTATCTTTCCTCCGTTGGCAATCAAATGAACGAAATGATGAAAATTCTGACGATCATTTTCGATGATTTTCATACCACTAACGTTTATTATCGCTATCTATGGCATGAACGTTGATCCCGATGCCTCTCACTGGAATATGCCGGAATTGGGGTGGTATTGGGGCTATCCGGCCCGCTGGGTCCTCATGCTCACATCGCGGGCAGTTTATTTTTCTTTTTCTGGCGCAAGGGCTGGTTCAAAAGTGCTACCCGTTTGCAATCCCTAGACCCTGAGCGCTAGTTCGGCGAAGACCCTAGAAACTTGCCCCTTGTCCACTGCGTCAAATTGGCTTAGGGTGGAAAAGCAAAGAGAGTACGTCATATGTAAAAATACCCACTGGTTTGGTGCATAAGTTTCGGTGTGAGTTAGGTACTACACATTGCGATCGCTACCCCTCTCCACAACTAAGGGACTGAATTTGGAAAGTTCACCTACTGCAATAGAGCATTTATTTAGGAGACTGTATGAAAAGATTGGCACACTTGGGTGTTTTGGCCGGTTTAGTGAGTAGCCTGTGGCTCGCCCCCGCTATTGGCCGCTACGGGACTGCCACCGCCTTGCCGGAAGAACAGGTGCTGCAGATTCTCAACAATGTGCCCGTTTTTATGATCACCAACGACAAAGGGGAGCCGCTGACATTTGAAATCCCTAACCCCCAAGATCAAAATAAGAAAACCCAAGTGTTTACCTTCTTTATTAGTCAGAAAGATGCTGAAGGCGCCCTCAATGCCATCAAAACGCAGCGGCCCGAGATTGGTGGTGTGGCGCGGATTTCTGCGGCTGCCCTCAGTGGTGCGGTGAAAATTGCCCTCGAAAGCCGAAAAAATCCTGTTGTTGGCGTGGACATTATCCCCTCAAAACCCCAACTGGAAGCGGCAGTCAATCTGCTCAAACAAAGTGGTGATTTGGTCGAGCGCGATGGCAAAATTCTGACCAAGGAGGGCAAACCGTTCAGAGGCGGTACTCCCCTCTTTTTCCTAGCGGATAGCAAAACAGGCAACCCCATTGCCGTAGAAGCACAAGTGCGCGAAAACGGCCAGACCCGCACGCAGCGGTTTATTCCCTTTTACTTTGATAAAATGCAACTCCAACGGGAAGTGGATCAAGCCCGTCAGCAGCGACCGGAACTGGTGAAGGATACGGGTATCCGCGTTGTCATGCTGGATAATTTGGTGGCAACCATGCTAAGCACCAACGATCCCGTGGCGGGTCAAATTCAACTGGTACAAACCCCTGAGGCGATTCAGTTTGCCCTGCAACAGAGCGGTGGCAATAATGCCCAGCGCCCAAACCAAGCGAATCAACCCGCTTCTCCCCAACGCCCAAATCAACAGGGGGGCGGTCAAGGTACAAATCGCAACCGCTAAGATAGGCTGATGCATGGGCCACGCCTGCTAATGGGGATTCTGTTCCTTTGCCTACTGTGGGGCTGTGCCCTGCCCCAAGTGCGAGCGGAGGAGCGCCTGTTTCTGAATGTGGGGGTGGAATTTCGCGGCGAAGTCCAATTAGCCGCCGGCAGCCAGTGGCAAAATACTGAGGTGGGAGGGCTGTCGGGTTTGACTTACGATTGGCGTCAACAGCAGTTCTATGCCATTAGTGACGATCGCCAGCAACCTCGGTTTTACACCCTCGAAATCACTCCCAAAACCATTACCCCCAAGGGCGTCACCTTTCTCCAGCAGACAAATGGTGAGGTGTCTCCTCCCAACACCGCCGACACTGAGGGAATTGCGCTGACGCCCGAGGGACACCTGCTGATTAGCAGTGAAGGGGTAACAGCCACAGCTAGCGCGCCCTGGATCAAGGAGTTTGAGCGCAACCCTGGACGAACCATTAGAGCCCTACCCATTCCCAAATACTATCTGCCCAATGGTCCGCAAGGGATTCGCAATAATCTTGGCTTTGAGGCGCTGACGCTTTCCCCGACGGGCGATCGCCTCTTTGTCGGTGTTGAATCTGCCCTTGCCCAAGATGTCCGCCCCAATATCCCGATTTACTGCCGCCTACTCCATTACCTGCGGGGGGATGTTGCCCCTGTGTTGCTGGCGGAGCATCTCTATCCATTGGATCCCTCCGAGGCGGTGTTTAATGGCCTTGTGGAACTACTTGCCCTTGACAATGGTGGCCATTTTCTCAGCTTGGAGCGCACCTACAGTCCGGGAGTGGGGCATGGCATCAAACTCTTTGAAGTATCCCTAGCAGGAGCGACCGATACCCTTGGCATGGCGACCCTGCCGGTTGATCTGGGCACCATCCGCCCTGTGCAGAAACGTCTGATTTTGGATTTCAAGACCCTAGGAATTCCCCTGACCAATTTGGAGGGGATGAGTTTTGGCCCCCCCTTGGCTGATGGGGCGCGATCGCTCTATATCATTGGCGATAACAACTTTGATGGCAAAACGCCGACTCAAGTACTGATTTTTGCCCTGCGCACCCAACACTAAGCCTCAACCGTCAGGAGCCCCAACTGGTGCAACAGGCGATCGCCATCCACGTGCTCCTGCATCATTTGCTGGACACACTGCACCTTAGCAATTTCATGGAGACGGACTTGACCAAAGGCGCGATCCACAATTTCCACCGCCGTCAGCGTATCCAGATCCACAGAGAGAATGGGAATTTCCAACTCTTCGGCACGGGCGAGAATAGCAGGGGAAGGCGGCAAATGCCCGGTGAGAATCAGACAGTGGGTGGAGGTCTCCAGGGCTGCCCATTGGATATCGGTGCGATCCCCCCCGGTAATTACCGCCATATTGTTCGCTTTACGGAAATACTTCAGGGCAGCACTGACATTCATTGCGCCAATGGTGAGTTCTTCTACCAGCAAATCCAAGCGATCGGGACGACACAAAACTTCGGCATTTAACTGGCGTACCAATTCTTTGACACTGACACTGCGCAGCAACTGACTGCGGGGCAACATACCAAAAACTGGAATTTGGCGGGCCTCGAGATATTGGCGAATAGCAGGCAAGGGTTGGGTCTCGCTTTCGGGAATATCGTTGATGATCACCCCCAATAGGCGATCGCCCAATTCCGACTTGGCCAAAAGGAGCGATTCCACCACCAAGGGAGATTCATAGCGCACCACCAGTAAAATCGGTGCCTCCAACACCGCTGCCATCTGAGCCAAGTCCAAATCAAACAGTCGCCCCTCTGCCAATGTTGCTGGCCCTTCGAGAAGCACCAAGTCTTCGCTGTTAATGCTGTGATAGGCCGCTAGGGCTTGGCGATAATCCTGCTGATCTGTGCCCGTCAGTCGCGCCTTGATGGCTTCTGGGGTCAGGGTGAGCAAAGTGGGCCGCACATTCTCTAGGTTGAGGGTTTTCTGTAAAAAGCTGACATCAGCTTCGGTTTCTTCGCTATCGGTGGTGGGTTGGTATGTGCCCAGGGGCTTACCATAGGCAATGCGCAGATGGCGATCGCGACAGAGCTTGGCCAAGCCTATAATCGTTGCAGACTTGCCGCTATAGGGAACAATTGAACCAATCAATAAATGCTTTCCCACCGTTGAGTTACTCCTGCCGCGACCCCAACCCTACTGAACACCCAAGCCTTACTCAAGCCGTAACAGCTTACGATAAAACGCTTTGGAAAAATCAGCAATCCGATATTTTTTATAGTTAATAATGACATCAATGAGATAATCCACTAGCTCAAACGTGGTGATAGACATTTCGTACTGCAGATCAGGAGAGTTATCAAAGGTCACCGTACAGCGGGATAAATCCGCCGGCAAGTTGGCGATCGTCCATGTGGCAACAAAATCAACATTGTTACCGCCTTCAATTCCCCGTTGTCCCTCCAACCTACCCAGACGGTAGAGGGCGATGCCCAAGGGAAGTAACGGACGCTTCTCAGCACGCATATAGGGGGCAAAGATATTGACTTCCCGAGGGTTGGCAGGCTGAAGCCGATCGAGGGCGGTCATGCAAGAATCCTTGTGTATTCAATCTCACCAACTGCTGAGGTCTATTCTACAGTTAGAGTAGGGAGCATGGGAGCCTTGACTTTAGGAGAGTATTTCGTTTTGGTAACATATACTTAACATCACTAACGAGCACTGCCTATGGTTTTTGATCCCGGAAACGCTAATTTCTACCAGTCTTCTACGGACGATGGGCAGCCCAATCTGCTCCTAAAGTACCTGCAAAGCCAATCGCCAGAAGTTTTGACCCGTATTGCCCGTTCCGTCAGTCCAGAAATTCGCCAAATTATCAGCCAAAACGTCCAAGGTCTCGTGGGCGGCCTTCCCTCCGAGGATTTTAATGTCCAAATTGCCACCGATCGCGATAACCTGGCGGGGTTATTGGCCTCAGCGATGATGACGGGGTATTTTCTGCGCCAGATGGAACAGCGCATGGAGCTGGAAATGAGCCTCGGCGATCTACCGATGCCCTAGGTCCTGCCAACATTCTTAATGTGAGTCTTGCTTGTGTCCGATCCTTGGCAACAGTTTAAGGCACTACCGTGGCGATCGCTAGTGCCCACAGGTCTTCTGGTTGCCTTGCTGGCAGCGCTGCTTGATACAGGGCTTTACTATATTGCGGGTGCCGTTACAGCGGTGCGCGAGGCACTGATCATCCTGCTTCAACCTCCCTTGGTTCTGTTACTCCGCCTGGGTGTGAGCATTGGCCTTGGGATGGTGGCAGTGATCTCCTTAGAGGTGTGGTTTAACCCAGCCCCTATCTATAGCGGCACCCTTTGGGCGTTATTTCTGTGTGTCCTAGTGGGCAGTCTGTTTTTCAGCTTTTTTGGCAGTACCTTGGGATTGCGGCCCCTATTTTTCCCTGTCACTGACGTGTTCCTGATTGGCACAGCCGTGGGGATTTTCTGGCAAGGTCGTCGCTATTGGCGGTACTAGGTTGATTTCTCAAGAGGAGGGGCCGGCAGCTTTGGAACCACCGCACTAATGTTGGGGTTAAAGGTGGCATCAAAGGCATCAGCCCCCTGAAACAAATACCACACGGCCTCAATGACACAGGCAATACGGGCAATGCTCCCTAGAGAACCCTGGGGCTCTGTCGAAAAGAGTAGCCCCAGCATCAGATAAATTCCTCCCCATAGGGGTTGGCGCAAATAAAACTTATGAAGTCCCGGAAGAAAGATGCCAACTAATGCTAAGAGAATAGCGATCGCGCGATTACGGTAGCCCATCATTACTCACTGTGAATGATTCTACAATGCGATATTCATAATGTGATAATGCGATACTCATAATGTGATATTCAGTGAATCTTTAACAAAATGCAACCTTGAGAAGCCTAGAGTGCCACAACCACTATCTGTTGCCGTCTTCATTTGTTTAGAATGGCAACCCCATGCCGGTGGACACGTCAAATGCTGGGAACGTTTTGCTGAAGCTGCCAGCCACTACCCAGAGCGGATCGACTTGACGATCTATTTCCTTGGTGCAAAACACCAAACCCTGGAGGTGGCGGCCAATGTTCGCTACCAATTGTTGCCGCCCCAGTTCAGCACGCACTCACTAGAAATCATGCGCCAAGGGGCAGGTATGACCGATGTCGCTCCCTTTCACTGGGCATTGCGCCGTTATTTACCCCAACATCAGGTGTTTCACATTACAGATACCTTTAGCTTTGCGCAAACAGTGCGCCGCTTTTGCCGCCAGCAGCGTCGTCCTCTGCTCAGTTCGATTCACACGGATTTGCCGTTACTGACCCGCACCTATTCCCGGGAAATTATTTGGCGTTTGAGTGGCCGCAGTAGGGGGCAGAAATTTTGGCGGTGGCTATGGCTGAAGCAACTACAGGTGGATCAGTGGTTTGGTTGCCAAGCCAAACGCAAACTAGCGGGCTTTATGCGTGCCAGCGATCGCGTACTGGTCTCGCGGCAGCAGGATGCCGACTGGCTGCTCACGTTTTTGCCCCCTGAGCGGGTGGCGTGGTTTCAGCGGGGCATTGATCGCGATCGCTTTCATCCGCGATTGCGCAATCCCCAATGGCTACGGGAGGAGTATCACCTGCCAGAGGGGCCGATCATCCTTTTTGTCGGTCGGGTGGATGCCAGTAAAAATGTGCTCCTGTTAGCGCGGGCAGCTCAAAGATTAGCTAACCAAGGAAAGGTGTTCCATGTGTTGATTGTGGGCGAAGGGGCGCAGGCTGTCCTGGTCAAAGACCTCTTGGGCGATCGCGTCACCCTCACCGGCAAGATACCCCAAGAAAAACTGGGGGCAATTTATGCCAGTAGCGATCTATTCGTCTTTCCTTCAGAGTCAGAAACGGGACCCAATGTGGTGGTGGAAGCAAGGGCAGCGGGATTACC
This sequence comes from Thermosynechococcus vestitus BP-1, assembly GCF_000011345.1. NCBI lineage: Bacteria > Bacillati > Cyanobacteriota > Cyanophyceae > Acaryochloridales > Thermosynechococcaceae > Thermosynechococcus > Thermosynechococcus vestitus. The sequence goes on along the minus strand of NC_004113.1, from coordinate 2,106,679 downwards.
GGTCGTTATTTCTGGTTTTGATGGTGGACGCAAATATGTCCAAGCTTCAGGGGAGGATGGAGTAGTGGTTTACAGTCGCGACCCCCAAGATTGGGCAGCCGCCATTGCCCCGCTGTTAGACGATACCCACTATCGCCAGCGGATGGGGGCACAGGCACACCAGATTACCCAAGCAACCTGCCCCACCTGGCGGGAAGCCTTTGAGCAGAGTATTTTGTGCCAATGGGAAGCAGTTGCCCAAGCCTACGGCTGGCCTCAAAAAACTTGAGCCTCTAGGAGGGCTTCTAAAATCAAAGCCATGTGGGTGTGGTGGGTCCCTCCCTGACAAAAGACAATATAGGGCGGACGCAAAGGGCCATCGGCAGACAGTTCCGAGGTGCTGCCATCAATAAACGTACCACCAGCCATGACCAGATCATCGGCGTAGCCGGGCATTGGTGCCGGTACCGGATCCAAGTAGGAACCCACGGGAGAGTAGCGTTGTAGGATGCGGCAAAAGGCAATCAGCTTTTCAGGACTGCCCAATTGGACAGCTTGAATGACATCGCGGCGGCGAGACAGGGGGGCAGGGTTGACTGGATAGCCCAGTTCATCAAAGACATAGGCCAATAGGTGGGCACACTTAAGGGCTTCACCGACCATTTGTGGTGCTAAGAAGAGCCCTTGAAAGAGCAGGCGATGTTGATCAAACGTGGCACCCCCTTCGTGGCCAATTCCCGGTGCCGTGAGGCGATAACTGGCCTGCTCAATGAGATCAGCGCGTCCTGCTAAATAGCCCCCCGCTGTGGCGATGGTACCCCCAGGGTTTTTAATCAGCGAGCCAGCAATCAAATCGGCACCGACATGGGGCGGTTCTTGGGTCTCGACAAATTCACCGTAGCAGTTATCCACAAAACAGACCACATCGGGATTCTGACTCTTGATCAGCTGAATCATTTTGCCGATGTCTTCGAGGCTGAGGCTAGGGCGCCATGTGTAGCCGCAGGACCGTTGAATGAGCACCATGCGGGTTTGGGGTTGAACACAGGTGGCGATCGCGCCCCAATCCGGCTCACCACTGGCCAGCAGAGGAAGCTCGCGATAGTGAATACCAAAATCCTTGAGGGAGCCCTGTCCTTGACCCCGCAGGCCAATCACCTCTTCTAGGGTGTCGTAGGGAGGACCGGCAAGGGAAATGAGCTCATCCCCAGGACGTAACACCCCAAAGAGGGCGGTGGCGATCGCGTGGGTACCAGAGACAAATTGCACCCGCACTAAAGCCGCCTCAGCTCCCATCACCTGGGCAAACACCCGATCCAGCACCTCTCGCCCCAAATCGCCGTGGCCATAGCCGGTCATGCTACTGAAGTGGTGTACCCCCAGTCGGTGCTGACGAAAGGCTGCCAGAACTCGATCTAAATTTTTCTTGACGCGGCCATCAATTTCCGCAAATCTGGTTACAAGTGCCCCTTGGGCAGCAGTTAAGAGTGATGTTCTCGTGAATGTCATCGCTCCGGTTAACTGATCAACAAAAAGCTCTAAGTTTGCGAACTGTAGGTTCGTCCTCGCCACTGCTTGGGGCGTTGCCAAGAGGAGAGGGTAATCCGCAGTGCCGCTAGGGGATCCGCAAGCGGTGATAGCCAAAAGAGCCAGCGCCCTTGACCCGTCTGCCAATCATAGACAGGAGCGATCGCCAGAGTCATGCCCCAGCGAATCAGCACCAGTAGGCCATTGAGCAATGTCGCCATCTCAAGAGGCAGGGTGGGAGTCGTCACTGCCAGGGCAACTAACCCCAAAACGAACAGGGGCAACGGTAATCCCTGGACTGCCCAGAGGAAATAGGCATCGCCCCACACTTGGGCAACTGGGGTGGCATCCTTCAGGTCCAGCGATCGCCCCCATTCTCGCCAAGTTTCTGCCATTCCTTCATACATGCGCACCTTGAGTACCCTTGATCCATCGCGAAAGGCCACCCGCGCCCCCGTAGCTGCTATGGCTCGCACCAACGTCACATCATCACAAAAGGAGGAAGCGGCAACCTGGTACCCCCCGATCGCTTCAAGGCAGGATCGCCGCACCAACAGGCACTGACCATTGGCCAAAAGCCGCTCCGGTTGCCTTGCCACAGGCGGAGCTGCACCAAAGCGATAGATCAAGGTTAACAGCAATGCCGGTTGCAGCCACCATTCACCCCCCCTCTTGAGGATAAAGCAGGGGGAGAGGGAAATGAGATCTAATTGCTCCCGCTGTGCGGTTTCCAAAAGACTGGCCACAAGGCCGGGCTGTGGTTGCGTATCCGCATCAATCCCCAAAATCCATTCGCTGTCAGGATGGGCACGACAAAAGCCCGTATGCAACGCCCAGGGCCGTCCCACCCACCCCGGCGGTAGGGGAGGATCAAACTCCACTCGCAGACGGGGATCCCCGTGTTGCGCCGCCTGTACAATCTCAACTGTGCCATCTTGGGAATGACTATCGACAATGAGAATTTCCCGCACTTCGTAGCCCTGGCGCATGAGACCCGCCAAACAGGGTTGCAATCGCTGCGCCTCATTGAGGGTCGGTACAATAATTGACACCTTGGCCAAGTTTTCTGGGCGAGAAGGCTGAGGGGTTAAGGGGGAAGGGCGTCGCCAACCCGACCCTAAACGGGCGATTAAAACAGCTGCCCAAGGTGCCTGTGCCACGATCGCGCCACTGGCGATCGCTGCTAGTCCAACTGCAACAGTACTCAACGCTCTTTTGCCTCGTTTTCTGGTGGGAAATTCTCTGGCAGCGGGGCATCCTCTGGGGACAGCTTCAGCCGTTTAATGGGTAAATTGGCAATCAGAGCCGTTGTCCGCTGATCCGACTCTAGGGAAACCGCTAGCCCCTCTGTTTCTAGCTCCACATACCGCGAGACAACCTCTAGAATATCTCGCCGCAGATTGTCTAGAATTTCCGGCGTCAGCGCCGTGCGATCGTGGGCCAACACCAGCTTCAGGCGCTCTTTAGCGGTGGTGCGACTGGGGGGAGTGCGGGTAAACAGCCGCTCCAGAAGTTCACTAATCATCCCTTTGCCCCAAACAAGCGTCGAATCCGACTAAATAATCCCCCGCTTGCCGCCTCGAGATCGAGAAACTCAACTTTTTCCCCCTCCAGGCGGCGGGCAATATTCATAAAAGCCTGTCCCGCCAGCGACGGCGACTCTGCCAAGACCAAAGGTTCCCCCTTATTGGTGGAAACAATCACCTTCTCATCCTCAGGAACAATGCCAATCAGGGGAATAGAAAGAATTTCTTGGACATCTTCAACGGACATCATATCGTTGGCTGCCACCATTGCCGGGCGCAACCGATTCAAAATGAGATGGCTATTGCGAATGCGGTAGGCCTCCAGCAGGCCAATCACGCGATCAGCATCCCGTACGGCGGCGATTTCTGGGGTGGTCACCACCAAGGCTTCCTGGGCGGGGGCAATGGCATTCCGAAATCCCGCCTCAATCCCTGCTGGACAATCAATGAGCACGTAGTCATAGTGCTTGCTTAGGGCGGATGCCAACTGTCGCATTTGCTCTGGGGTAATGGCATCCTTATTGCGGCTTTGGGCGGCGGGCAGCAAGACCAATTTATTGAGGCGCTTATCGCGCACAAGGGCTTGATCTAGGCGACACTGCCCCGTCAGCACATCAATGGCGGTGTAAACTATCCGATTTTCCAAACCGAGCAGTAGGTCGAGGTTGCGCAAGCCGAAGTCTGCATCAATGAGCACCACCGATCGCCCCAATTTGGCCAAAGCAACACCAATATTGGCACTAGCGGTTGTTTTCCCTACACCTCCTTTGCCCGAGGTAATGACAATCGTGCGCCCCATTGAACTCCCTAGGAATTGGCTTACTAGAATAGATTAGCTCAAGGTGCTGCGGATACGGCGAAGACTCGCCCCCAAGTATAGGCGGGGGCAATCTGAATCCCTTGGTCTGTGGCGTAGGCCACCTCTGGATAGGGAGGACGAGGGGGGTCCGGTGTGCGGGCCAATAGATCGGCAATCCGTAACTGTGTTGCTGCCATTTCGAGGGTCATAATCCGTGCCCCTAGATTACCCTTAGCGCCGGCGTGGGCAACGCCCCGTAAGCGGCCCCAAACGATAATATCGCCGGCGGCAATAATGCTGGCACCGGCATTCACATCACCAACAATGATCACACTGGCATCATGGTGAATTTCTATTCCTGATCGCAGGGTTGTTTTCAAATAGAGGGGATTGGCAGTGGCTTGTGAGGGGCCATCGGCCTCCTTAACCAGTAGGGGGGGCAGTTCCTCCTGTTGAACACTGTAGCCAAGGGTCGCAGCGGCGATCGCCGTCTGGCGGCGTCCCGTAATAATTCTGTCCAGTCGCAACTGATGCTCGCTGAGGGCCTCGGCCAACTGTTGCAGCTGTGACTGATCTAAGAGCCGCTGCCCACAGGCACAATCAACTGGTAAGGTCTCTGACCAGAGGTGTTCTTGACCGACAAGGTATAGTTGCAATTGTGGCCACAGATCAATCCAGTCTAAATCGCTAGGCAACGTGAGTCGGTAGCGTCCTCCACAGTGTTCTAACGTCAGGCCACTGACCAGCGGTGTACTTTGCTCAACCTCTGGAATCGCCTCGCTGCCTTCAGTGCTTTCTACGACCGGTTCCTCTACAGGGGTTGACTCCGCCTCACTCATGGTTTTTCCACCCGCAGTCGCTGTGTAATCAAGACCATGCCCGTATCCCGAATTAAGGCCACAGAGACCCAACGGCTACCGGGTTCTTGGGGGGCACGTCCCACCTTAAAAATGCCGCCGGCAGAGAGAAGCTCCAATTTCACCGGGCTGGGATTGGCGTAGGTTTGGGCATTGATGGGCTGATCGCTGGCCGCGCCAAGGAGAATCCCATTGCCAATGGGTTCTTGGACAATGGCATCAAGGCTAAATTCCTCGCCCGTACGCACTGTTTGGGGGAGCGAAAATTGAACCGTGGGCGGTGTTGCACCAACGGTGATGGTGGTTTTCTCGTTGGTAATGTCTTGGTGAATAATTTTGCCGTTGCGGATAACTTGGGTGGCTTGGAGAGTTCCCAGCAGGGTTTGGGGGCGATCGCTGGTGCCGCCCGTGCCTTCAATGGTGGTACTGATGTCTAGAATCCAGTCACTGCCCTGCTGTTGCCAACGATTGACTGTGGTACGGTAGCGGATATCGCGATAGGGTTGCCAAAAGGTGGGCAGTTGTTTGCGCAACATCTCCAGGGTGAGACCATCCCCTGTTTTGAACTCAGGGTCATAGAAAGCCAAGACGCTGTCTAAATTCTTTTGACTGGCGGCGGCATCCAAGCCATTCACCACCGCTTGCACCGATTGCGGCAGGGACGCCGAAGTGACTGGCCCTGGGGGAGCTGCCCAAGTCCGTCCTGAAACACCCCCACAAATTGCTGCCAAGCCAAGCACTGAAACTAAAAAATAGTGACGCATGGTCAACCGCCTTTGCTCCTAGGGTTTATTCATCGTCAAAATTGGCGGAGTTATCCTGCTCATCACTGGGAGGACGATCCAGGGGTTGATAGGGCACATACTCACTGCCATCGGTCGTGACTTCAGGACGGGGACGGGGAGGGCGGCGGCGCGTGGGGCGATCGCCCACTGTTGCTGTTTCTGTGGTAGGTGGCGGGGGACGGCGGGTGGGCTGGCGCGTTGGCGTCAGTGGACGATAGGGTTCATCCACAATCTCATCTGAGGGTGGTGCTGTCGGTCGAGGACGCCGTGAAGGGGGACGACGTACGCTGGAACGGCTGGGGGGGTCAGGACGAGGCGGGCTACTGCGCCGCGAGGGTAAACGTCCTACCGGCGGGGTATCCTCTACCTCCTCGTCTTCGTAGCGCGATCGCGACACATCGCGGCTACCCCGAATTCGCCGTAAGGGTGGGTACTCCTCCTCTTCCTCCTCATCGTCATAGGGCTCCAGCTCCTCTATTTCGGCCCGGTAGGTGTAGCTGCGGCTGACGGGCCGCTCCTCATCCACAATGGGGGTATTCCGCCGCGCCTGCTCTGTGGCCACTCGCCGCAAACGAATACTTTCGTAGGCAAAAAAGGCAGCGGTGCCCGTCAGCAGAAACTGGCCAAACAGCAAAATGGGGTCGAGGCGCCATCCTTGGAAAAAGAGAATCCCACCACATAGGAGTGCCACTGCGGCAAAGAAAATATCATGATCTCGCGCTAACTCCGGCTGAATCGAGCGCAGGAAATAGAGGAGGGCCCCAGCAACCGCGAGGCCAATCCCCAAAAGACCAGCAGGCCCAAGCCCAACATTAACAATTTGACCAAGGAGAGGGGAGAAGGAAAGATAAGTCATTTAACCCATTGACTAAAGGGGCAAAATAGAGAACGAGAGTCACGGCTTTATGGCCATGACCCTATTTTAGGGAGATTGCAAAGCCCACTACCAGGTCTGCTGACTATAAAGAACGCTGTACCTTATCAATCTGACTAATGGCGATCAGAACCGCAAAGGTTAAACCCAAAACCACGGCGCCGGACAATAGGCCAATAAAGAAACCTTTCAGGGAAGGGGTAATGGTCAACAGGAGGGAGGATGCAGACTGAATCATAGCTTTGCGTGTGCCGGTCAAAGTGAACACTAGGATTTTAACAAAATCTGGCCTTGGTTTTCAGGAATTAGACGGCGTCTCGCCAAGCCCGTAGTCGGGCAAGTAGTCGTTGCTGCAAGAACTCCCAAAACGCAAAGGAAAGGAAGGCTGGGGGACGATGTCGCGGTACTAAGCCAATGTTGGCGCCAACAGGTCTGAGGGATCGCCCCATGGCCATCGCTGTTTCCTGCGCCTCTTCCTCAAGATTAATCAACGTCAGCGCAGGAGCGGGTAGCCAACGCGCCAGTTCACAATAGCGATCGCGGGGATGATTTTTCACCTGCCCCTCCACGACCAAGGTGGCCGACTCACCCCCATCCATTGCCGTTGCCTCCGTTACTCCCTGCTGCAGTAGGAAGTCTTGAAGTTGCAAAAAAGAAAGCCCTGGTGAGCCACCATTCCCTCGCCCATCGCTGACAACAAAGACATACTCGTTCCCGCGTCTGCCAAGAATTGCCTTTGGGGAGGTGCGATCGCTACCATCAACGGGTAGCTTTCTGCCACCGTCTAAAAGCTGCTGCGAGCCACTGACCACATTAAAAGGCTGCTCTGGCAACCTGCCGCGATAAAACTCAATGCCTCCTTGGGCAGGAAAATTGACAATTCCTGAATAGCCCCCCTCATAGGGACGCACAACCCGACCATTGACAATGTAAGCTCCGGCAACCCCCGCTGGAATCGTACCTCGACCGCTCAAGCAGGTTTGCCGCAGGGCTCGGTAACTAATGCCCTCAGGATTGGACTCCCCCATGATCCATTTTTGATAGTCCTGAAAAGAACGCAGGGATTGAGCATTTAGCCAGCGGAAAAAATTGGTATTCATGGCTGCCACAGCGCCTGTACGCCGCGCAAAAGCTGCTGTTGTTTCTAAATAGGTATCTTGGCCACTGGCTGCCGGTTCTGTCATGACCACCCGATAGTCCGCCATCGGCGCAGCCACCATATACACCTGCGTTTGATCCACTCTATGGGTCGAGTAGTGGAGGCTTGCCAAAGACATCCCAGCTAAGGGAAAGACACTGAGCATTCGTCATCCTCCGCTAAACAATTGCTTGAGTCTTCTAGTCCTCAATGACATCGGGAAGGTCTTAATCTGTGCCCAGTCTGCCTCAAGCATCATCAATCAATCAACATAAATCTTTAGGTTCTTTTAACCCACATCCTTGGGGAATCTGCCTAGGATCAGGGTGGGATTTTCTGGACGCTTTGGCACCATGGAACAAATACCCGCTTCAATTTGGACACTGACCGCTGGTGTTGTGGTGACCCTGATTAGTTTTTGGGTAGGGCATCACCATGGCCTCTTGCCGGAGCAGGCCTCTGAGCAAGCTCCCTTGGTGGATAACTTCTTTGACATTATGCTCACCATTGGTACCGCCCTCTTTCTGGTGGTACAGGGTGCCATCATCCTTTTTGTGATTCGCTATCGCCGCCGTGCCGGTGAGGAAGGTGATGGACTACCCGTGGAGGGCAACCTACCCCTAGAGGCCTTCTGGACAGCGATTCCGGCTTTGATTGTGATCTTCCTTGGTATTTACAGCGTCGATATTTTCCAGCGCATGGGGGGACTGAATCCGGGGGATCATGCCATGCACTCGATGCATGCACCCAAGTCAGGGATGGCGGTTGTTGCCCAAGCCCCCTCGAAAACCACCAGTGATGCAACTGCCCTCTTAGCAGCGGCGCAACCCCCGGAAATTGGCATTGGGGCTAGCCCTGATGTTCAAGGCAAAGCCCCAGACCTAGTGGTGGATGTGGCGGGTATGCAGTATGCGTGGATTTTCACCTACCCCGACAGTGGCATTGTCTCCGGCGAATTGCATATCCCAGTTGGCAAGGATGTGCAGTTAAATCTCTCGGCGCGGGATGTCATCCATTCCTTTTGGGTGCCCCAGTTCCGCTTGAAGCAGGATGCGATTCCCGGTGTGCCCACTGAGCTGCGCTTTAAGGCCACTAAAGTTGGGACATACCCTGTGGTCTGTGCGGAGCTGTGTGGTGGCTACCACGGTGCCATGCGCACCCAGGTGATCGTGCATACCCCAGAGGATTTTGAAACGTGGCGCAGGCAAAACCAAGGGATAGCAACGGCACCAGTGATCCCTTCTCTGAGGGATCGCCATATCCATGAGATGGGCGTAACCGCGGAATTGGTGGCGCAAGTAGAAGCAATCGCCCACGACCCTTCTCCCGAAAAGCTTTAGCTGTCTTCCTAACTGTTGCATTCTTTGAGAGCGTTATGGCGCAAGCACAACTGCCCCTAGATACCCCCTTGTCCCTCCCTGAGCATCCTAAGGCATGGAAGTGGTACGACTATTTCACCTTCAATGTTGATCACAAGGTGATTGGCATTCAATACTTGGTTACCGCCTTTATCTTTTACCTGATTGGCGGCCTGATGGCGGTGGCTATGCGCACGGAGCTGGCTACGGCAGATTCCGACTTCCTCGATCCCAATCTGTACAACGCCTTTCTCACCAACCACGGCACGATCATGATTTTCCTGTGGGTGGTGCCGGCGGCGATCGGGGGCTTTGGCAACTACTTGGTGCCCTTGATGATTGGGGCACGGGATATGGCCTTCCCCCGTTTGAATGCCCTGGCCTTTTGGCTGAACCCGCCGGCGGGGGCCCTACTGTTAGCCAGTTTCCTGTTTGGGGGTGCCCAAGCGGGCTGGACCTCCTATCCGCCCTTGAGTACGATGACAGCCACCACTGCCCAGAGTATGTGGATTCTGGCGATCATCCTTGTGGGCACCTCTTCGATTCTGGGATCGGTGAATTTCATTGTCACCATCTGGAAAATGAAAGTGCCCAGTATGCGCTGGAATCAATTGCCCCTCTTTTGCTGGGCAATGCTAGCGACCTCTCTGCTGGCTCTAGTCTCAACCCCTGTGCTGGCAGCAGGACTGATTTTGCTGCTGTTTGATATTAACTTTGGCACCTCGTTTTACAAACCGGATGCCGGTGGCAATGTGGTGATTTACCAGCACCTCTTCTGGTTTTACTCTCATCCAGCGGTGTACCTGATGATTTTGCCGATCTTTGGCATTATGTCCGAGGTAATTCCCGTGCATGCCCGTAAGCCCATCTTTGGCTATCAGGCGATCGCCTACTCGAGTTTGGCCATCTGCTGTGTGGGTCTCTTTGTCTGGGTGCACCACATGTTCACCAGCGGTACGCCCCCTTGGATGCGGATGTTCTTTACGATTTCAACCCTGATTGTGGCGGTGCCGACGGGGGTGAAAATCTTCAGCTGGGTGGCCACCCTCTGGGGCGGTAAAATTCGTCTCAACAGTGCCATGCTCTTTGCCATTGGCCTAATGTCAATGTTTGTCCTGGGTGGTCTCAGCGGTGTGACCTTGGGGACTGCCCCCGTGGATATTCACGTCCATGATACCTACTATGTGGTGGCACACTTCCACTATGTGCTTTTTGGCGGTTCGGTGTTTGGTCTCTATGCAGGCATTTACCACTGGTTCCCCAAAATGACCGGACGGCTTCTTGATGAGCGCCTAGGGATTCTCCACTTTGTGCTGACGTTGATTGGCACGAACTTGACCTTTTTACCCATGCATGAGTTGGGGCTAAAGGGGATGCCCCGCCGCGTTGCTATGTACGATCCCCAATTTGAGCCAGTTAACCTGATTTGTACGATAGGTGCTTTTGTCTTGGCCTTCTCGATAATTCCCTTCCTGATTAACATCATTTGGAGCTGGAATAAGGGCAAAATTGCTGGCGATAACCCTTGGGGCGGTCTCACCCTAGAGTGGACGACCAGTTCACCGCCCCTGATTGAAAACTGGGAAGTGCTGCCCGTGGTTACCAAGGGTCCCTACGACTATGGCATTGAGCGGCGCCAGGAAAGCACTGATGAGGATCATGACGAGGAAGAGTGAAGAGTAGGACACTTTAGGAGCAAGCTATGCAAGGTACTGTTGAGTCTCAAGGGACGGCCATAGCGGTTGATCATGCCCATGAGCACCCTGATTTTCGGGTTTTAGGGTTGCTGGTCTTTCTCATTTCTGAATCCCTGATGTTTGGTGGCCTCTTTGCGGCCTATTTACTCCTGCGGGGCATGCATGAGCAATGGCCACCGGAAGGTACCGAAGTGGAACTTCTTGTGCCCACCATCAACACCCTCATTCTCATCTCCAGTAGCTTTGTTATCCACTACGGCGATGTTGCCATCAAAAAGGATGATGTTCGCGGCATGCGCAAATGGTATTGGATCACGGCGGCGATGGGGGCGGTGTTCCTTGGGGGGCAAGTGTATGAGTACCTCACCCTCGGCTATGGTCTGCGCACGAATGTCTTTGCCAACTGCTTCTATGTGATGACGGGCTTCCACGGTCTCCATGTCTTCATTGGCATTTTGTTAATTTTGGGGGTGATCTGGCGATCGCGCCGCCCTGGGCATTACAACGCCCAAAAGCATACGGGAGTGGCTATGGCAGAGATCTACTGGCACTTTGTGGATGTGATCTGGATTATCCTCTTCACATTGCTATATATCCTGACTCGTTTTTAGGGACAGGTCTTGAACTGGGGCGATCGCGGATCAAAGTTGCACTGATAGACCACGGGGGCTTGCCAACTCAAGGGAATTTCCAAGAGGTCACGGGTACCTGTAATTCCCTGCAATAAAAAGAGAATCAAAGCAAGGGAATTTAAGCCAATGTGAATCCGTCGCCACGTGAGCGATCGATCTTGGTAAATTTCTTTCACAATGGCCACAGAAAAAATCATCAGCATCACCGCCGCCAGACCAAAGTAAAAGTGGGAAACCCACCACTCGTCATCGCGGCGAAAGACCCCCGGCTGAAAGGCTAGGATGATCACCCCCATTCCTGAGAGCGTGGCAAAGACAGCACGCCATAGCTTCGATTGAGCGTGATACAGGAGTACTGTTGCCGCAATAGTGACAATAAACATTAGTGCCACAAGGACAACAGAGAGGGGCTGCAGCGTGTTCTTCTCCGCCTGCATCAGGAAGCCCTGAAATCCAAACACGACTGAATAGGCCAAGGCCACCAATGTGATACCAATGACGCCAGCGGCTAGGAGATTGCCCAATTTCACGTGCAAACTGCCGACTGTGGCAGGAATTGAGGGGGTGTTTTTGAGGCGACGCTGCCGCGTTTGCAGGGCAAAGAACGTCGTCATGCCAATCACGGGAAAAACAAATGTGCAGGCCAGGATGGGATGCAACAGCAAAATAATATCTTTGAGGTTGAGAAACATACTGGTTAAGAAGAATGAGTCCGGTTTTAAGCTAAGGAATCTAGGGGCGAGGTAAATCAAAGAACAGCACTTTTGTCAGTAATCCAACAGTAGCAACTAACAGGGTCACTAGGAATCCCCATAAGCGCGCATCCGTGCCTGCTTGTCGTTTAGAAATATCCTCTAACGTAGATTCTAACGTATCAATCCGCTGCCCTAACTTGGCCTCCACAGCATTAATCTGTTGTTCCAGTTTGGCTTCGACAGCATTGATACGCTGCTCGAGCTTGGCTTCCACAGCATTAATCTGTTGTTGCAGTTTGACTTCGACGGCATTGATACGCTGCTCGAGCTTGGCCTCCACAGCATTAATCTGTTGTTGTAGTTTGGCTTCGATGGTGTTGATACGCTGCTCGAGCTTGGCCTCCACAGCATTAATCTTTGTTGTAGTTTGGCTTCGATGGTGTTGATACGCTGCTCGAGCTTGGCCTCTACGGCATCAATTTTGTCTTCAAGCCTTTGGAATTTCTCGTTGCTCGTGGCAATGTGAATATCCAGCTTTTTGTCTATGGCTTGGAGGGCAGCCTCCATTGCCTGCAAATTCCCTTGCATCCCTTGGATGGCATCCAAGACTTGGCTCAATTCGGAACGGGTAGCGGGTTCAGTCATGATTCTGACACTTCACTAACGGACGTGGAGGGATTCGAACCCCCGACCCTCGGAACCGGAATCCGATGCTCTAATCCACTGAGCCACACGTCCAGCTCTCTGATCATAGCATTAACCCAGGTAAGCTTGCTGAACCCTTGGATCATTCAAGAGATCTGAGGCCTGACCACTAAGGGTCATTTGGCCTGCCTCCAGGACATAGCCGCGATCGCCCAACTGCAAGGCCAAGTGAGCATTTTGCTCCACCAGGAGCATGGTCATCCCCTGTTGCCGCAGTTGCGCCAAAATGGCAAAAATTTCCCGCACTAAATTCGGTGCTAAGCCCAAACTGGGTTCATCCAGGAGCAGTAAGCGAGGACGACTCATCAGGGCACGGGCGATCGCCAGCATTTGCTGTTCACCCCCACTGAGGGTCCCTGCTAGTTGGTGTTGCCGCTCCCGTAGTCTGGGAAACCGCTTGAGTTGCTCTTCGAGGTCTTGGGCAATCTGCGCTTCATCTCGACGGCAGTAGGCACCGAGAAGGAGATTGTCCCGTACGGTTTGGCGTGCTAGAACCTGCCGCCCCTCTGGACAATGGGCAATGCCCAACCTCACTAATTCATGGGGCGATCGCCCTGCAATCGATTGACCAGCAAAGCGAATGATACCCTTACTGGGAACGAGTTTAGAGATGGCACGCAGGAGGGTGGTTTTGCCAGCACCATTGGCACCCACAAGGGTAATGCACTCCCCGGCTGCAATAGACAGACTCACCCCTCGCAGAGCATAAATGCCACCGTAGCGGACACTTAGGGACTCAATTTCCAAAATGCGAGCTTGACAACTCATCCCCTAGGCCGTGGTCTGTGATTCTGTCCTGTTTTGGGAGCTCCCCCTTGCCTCTTCCCATTCAGCAATAGCGGCATTTTCGGTTTGGGCAGCAGCACTGGTGACGAGGGCGGTAATTTCTCGAGGAGAGAACCCTTCTTCCAATAGCTCCCTATAGATAGGGTGGAGATTGCGTTGCAGTTCTTCGAAGATGGCGCGGGCGCGATCGGTATAGCGAAAGTTTTGGTCAAATAGGCTGGCCATCATCTTTACCTCCGAGAGACCCCTTCCTTTAGGGAGGGGAGGGATAGGAGCGGCAGTCTATGACTGCCAAGTATAGTTGTGCTACTTACAAAATAACAAATATAATATAGGCATGGAAAAGGCTTTCAGTTACCGCTTCTACCCAACGACCGAGCAGGAATCCCTGCTTCGGAGAACATTGGGCTGTGTTCGGTTGGTTTATAACCGAGCACTGGCAGCCAGAACAGAAGCCTGGTATGAACGAAAAGAGAGACTTGACTACGTTCAAACCTCTGCCTTGCTTACTAAGTGGAAGAAGCAAGATGACCTTCAGTTTTTGAATGAGGTTAGCTCTGTCCCCTTGCAGCAGGCATTGAGACATCTGCAATCTGCTTTCAGTAACTTCTTTGCAGGTCGGGCGAAATATCCCAACTTCAAAAAGAAACGCAATGGCGGTAGCGCAGAATTCACCAAGTCTGCTTTTAGGTGGAAAGACGGAAAAGTATTCTTGGCAAAGTGCAACGAACCGCCGAATATTCTCTGGTCGAGACGGCTTCCAGATGGTGTTGAACCATCCACCGTGACCATCAGGCTTAACCCTGCTGGACAGTGGTACATCAGTCTGAGGTTTGATGACCCCAGAGATTTGACACTGCAGCCCGTCGACCCGTCGGTTGGTTTGGACGTAGGGATGAGCAGCCTCATTACCCTGAGTACAGGGGAAAAGATTGCCAACCCCAAGCACTTTAACCGCTACTACAAACGACTCCGTAAGGCGCAGCGGTCTTTGAGTCGCAAACAAAAAGGCTCTCGCAATTGGGATAAGGCGCGGTTGAAAGTTGCCAAGATTCACCAGAAAATCTCTGATTCCAGAAAAGACCATTTGCACCAGTTGACGACTCGATTGATACGTGAAAACCAAACGATCATAATCGAGTCGTTGGCTGTGAAAAACATGGTCAAGAACCGTCAGCTTGCCCGATCCATCAGTGATGCTGGATGGGGCGAACTGGTACGGCAATTGGAATACAAAGCCCAGTGGTATGGTCGGACACTGGTGAAGATTGACCAATGGTTTCCCAGTTCTAAACGCTGTGGACAGTGTGGTCACATTGTTGAGCGGCTGCCATTGAGCGTCCGAGAATGGGACTGTCCTAAGTGTGGGGCGCACCATGACCGGGATGTGAATGCCGCTCAAAACATTTTGGCCGTGGGACACACGGTTACAGTCTGTGGAGCGGGTGTAAGACCTGATAGACATACGTCTGGAGGGCAACTGCGAAGAAGCAGAAAGTCTCAAAAGTGATTTTGGGAATCCCCCTGCTTTAGCGGGGGGAGGATGTCAAAGGCAGTTGTTATCTCCTGGGGGGTTAGACGTTACCTGTGTGGCTGTGGCAGCTTAGGGATTGCCCGAGCCCCAGGGCAGAAATGTTAATTTTGTGCCATGTAGGTGGAAAAAAGGATGAACCAGCTACTCTCCATCTTCGTTGAGATGATAACGACGATAGAGAAAGTCAAGGGCATCGTTGCGCAGTTGATAGTAGGTGGGATCTTCAAGGATGCGCTCGCGATCGCGCGGACGTGGAAAGGGAATGGTCATGATCTCGCCAATTTTGGCAGCGGGGCCATTGGTCATCATCAGGATGCGATCCGCCAAAAAGAGGGCCTCGTCAATATCGTGAGTAATCATTAGCACGGTGCAGCGGTGTTCTTGCCAAATATTCAACAACTCCTCTTGCAGTTCCTCTTTGGTGATGGCATCGAGGGCACCGAAGGGTTCATCGAGAATGAGGATTTCTGGCCGAATCGCAAGGGCACGGGCGATCGCCACCCGTTGTTTCATTCCTCCTGACAATTGAGCCGGATATTTGTTAGCTGCTTCCGCCAAGCCCACCATTGCCAAGTGTTCGCGGACGATCGCCATTTTTTGTGGACGGGATTTTTCTGGCCAGACAGCATCCACTGCCAGATAGACATTCTCAGCCGCAGTTAACCACGGCAAGAGGGCATAGTTTTGAAACACCACCATGCGATCGGGCCCCGGTTCCTTGATTGGCTGACCCTTGAGGCGTACTTCCCCCGTTGTGGGACGCACAAAGCCCGAGATCATATTGAGTAAGGTGGTTTTGCCGCAGCCAGAGTGGCCAATGACGCAGATAAACTCCCCCGCCTGAACGTCGAGGGTAATATCCGTGAGCACAGTGAACGGTCCATTACGGGTGGGATAGACTTTGCTCACCTGTTCTAGGCGCAAAAAGGATTCCGTAGAGCCTACGGCCACAGCGGTAGTCGTGGTTTGGTTGCCGTTGCTAATCATGGATAACTCCAATAACTCCAGGGGGTCTGACATCAGGGTGGATTGTGGACTTAGGCTGCCCGTGCCACAGGTAAATTCAGGGGAATCTCGGCCATATAGATCTCATGTTTGATGGTGAGGCTATTGAGGTAGCTAATGGGGTCATCGGCATTGAAGGTGGTGCCATCAAACAGTTGGATAGGCCCGGTGCGATATTTAATATCCAAGAGTCCCAACTCGCGAGCGGCTGTACTAAAGACACTCACGCGACATACCCGTTCCAGAATCTCTACCCAATTGCGCGGGAAGGGAATCGTGCCCCAGCGAGCCATCTGCGTCATCATCCACAGGTGTTCGGTGCGACTGGGACGATTGACACCATCGCCAAAAAAGAGATGGTGCACTGGCCCACCTTGTTCATTTAGCCCTAGCTCCAAATACTCGGGGTTGGTGGCCACATAGGCTTTGCGGCTCAGGATTTGCTTAATCTCCTCACTGTGGGCAGGATCGGCACAGTAGCGACAGGCATCCAGGAGGGCCTTGACCAAGGCAATGTGGGTATTGGGGTAGGTCATCGCCCAATCTTCCCGCACCCCCAGTACTTTCCCTGGATGCCCAGCCCAAATGTCTATGTCACTGGCAATGGTAAAGCCTAGCCCCTCTTTCGCTGCCCGTAGGTTCCAAGGATCGCCTACACAATAGCCATCAATACTGCCGGAGCGCAGATCCGCCACCATTTGCGCCGGTGGAATTGTTTGCAGGTGGACATCGTGATCGGGGTGAATGCCCCCTGCTGCTAGCCAATAGCGCAATAGGAGATTGTGCATTGAAGAGGGATGCACCATTCCCAAACGGTGGGGGCGATCGCGCGTCTGCAGCAAGTAGCGGTGAAAGTCACTCAGGGTACGAACCCCCTGCTCGGCAAATTCCTTTTTCAGGGTGATGCCGTTGCCATTGCGGCTAAGGGTGAGGGCGCTGACCACAGGCAGCGGCTGCTCTTCATGCCCACCACAGGTAAACCACACGGGCATCCCCGCTGGCATCTGAGCGGCATCGAGGTAGCCTGCGGCAATTCCATCCACAATGCCCCGCCAACTGCTCTCGCGTACAAGGGACACTTCCTCAAGGCCATGGTGGGCAAAGAACCCCTTTTCATAGGCAATGGCGATTGGAGCACAGGCGGTCAGGGGCACAAAGCCAATTTCCAAATTTGTTTTTTCGAGACCATGGCGGGCGATCGCCGGTTTGCGACGTGCCTGCAACTGTTTTATCCGTTTTTGCTGGTTGAGGAAATAGATGATCTCACTGCGCAGACTGTAGTAACTAGGGTGTTCGACAACGGCCATCCGTTGCCGCGGACGGGGAATATCTACCTCAAGAATGCCGCCAATTTTGGAGCCGGGACCATTGGTGAGCATGACAATCCGATCTGAGAGGAGCACCGCCTCATCGACATCGTGGGTCACCATCACCGCCGTTACCTGCTGGGCTTCGCAGATCTTCATCAATTGTTCCTGCAAATTGCCCCGTGTCAGGGCATCCAAGGCACCAAAGGGTTCGTCCAACAGCAGTAGCTTCGGCTGAATTGCAAGGGCGCGGGCGATCGCCACCCGTTGTTTTTGACCCCCCGAGAGCATTGTCGGTGACTTGTGGGCATGGGGACGCAGCCCCACCAGGTCAATATGGGACTCGACAATTTGCCGCCGTTGCGCCGGAGTCAGGTGAGCAAGCACTTCATCCACTGCTAGGGCAATGTTCTCGCGTACCGAAAGCCACGGCAACAGCGAGTAGTTTTGAAAGACTACCATGCGATCCGGACCCGGTTGGCGCACCCGCTGTCCTTCCAGTGTCACAATCCCTGAAGTGGGCAGGTCTAAACCGGCGATCATATTCAGTAACGTGGACTTGCCACAGCCGGAGTGACCAATTAGGGAGACAAACTCCCCCTTTTGAATGGTCAGATCAATTCCCTTCAGGGCAAGATACTGCCCCCCATTGGTGAGGTCAAAGACCTTCTCCACCTGTTCCACGGCCACAAAAACGCCCATGATTCCCTCCTAGTGATTTGCTGGTGCAATTTTGCTTTGCAGGAAGCCCACCAAGCGATCCAAAATCAGGCCAATGGCACCGATATAGACCACCGCCACAATAATTTCCGTGACGTAGTTTTGCTGGTAGGCATCCCAAATAAAGAAGCCAATGCCCGCTACCCCCGACATCACAATTTCAGCAGCAATAATCGCCAGCCATGCCAAACCAATGGCAATCCGTAGGCCAGTGAAAATATAGGGCAGCGCCGAGGGCAGGAGAATTTTCAAAAAGAAGGTTTGCTTGGAAAGTCGCAGTACCCGCGACACATTTTTATAGTCTTGGGGGATTTCCCGCACGCCCACAGCAGTATTGATGAGAATCGGCCAAATGGAGGTAATGAAGATTACAAAAATTGCGGCGGGTTCATTTTGGCGCAACGCCGCAAGGGAGATGGGGACCCACGCCAAGGGAGCCACCATGCGCAGAAATTGAAAGATGGGGTCGAGAGCTTTGTTGAGTGTTTTACTGGTGCCCACCAAAATCCCCAGCGTAATTCCAACAACGGCGGCTAGCCCATAGCCTTGGGCAACACGGGTCAAACTAATCAGCGTCTGCCGTGCCAACCCCTGATCCAGTGGGCTCCTGTAGTAAAAGGGATGGAGGATAAGATAGCGACTGCGCTCATCAGCAAACACCTGAATTGGGCCAGGAAGCGAGAGAATTTTAGTTGAAGAGAGAATCTGCCAAACCACTAGAAACCCAATCACACCCATAATCGGTAGGTAAAAATCCGCCCCCTGCTGGCGCAGAAACTTGATGAGGGGATTGGCATTGCCATTACGGCGCGCAGATGCAATAGCCATGGAAGTCTCCTCTTGAGTAGCAACACAACCTTGAGTAGCAACAAAACGACTAGGACTTGACCTTGATTTTGAGGCTGTCCAGATAGGCTTGGGGGTTATCAGGATCAAACTTGATGCCGTCAAAGAAGGTTTCAACACCTCGCGATTCGGTGGTGGGAATTTCAGCCGCCGGTATCCCTAACTCCTTGGCGGCCTCTTGCCAGAGATCGCTGCGGTTGACGCGACCAATCATTTGCTTGATGTTGTCGAAATCCTTGAGTTTATCAGCGTTGAAGCCCCAGCGCAGGTTTTCGGTCAGGAACCAGAGGTCATGGCTCTTGTAGGGGTAGGAAATGCTATTGCCATTGGGATCCCGCCAGTAGAGGGGTCCGATGTTAAAGTCGTTGAAATTGGGTTGACCATCCCCCATGGTGTAGGTGCCTTCGTAGGGGGGAGTGAGAATATTGCCGGGAATGTTGAAATACTCGCGGCGACTACAAATTTGAATGAGTTCCGGGCGGTTGGCTTTGTCATCGCACCACTGCTGAGCTTCCATGACTGCTTTCAGAAGTGCTTTAGTGGCTTTGGGGTGTTTGTCGACCCAGTCAGCTCGCACGGCTAGGTACTCTTCAGGGTGGTAGGGCCATATCTGGGCGGTCAATGTGGCCATATAGCCAATATCATCGCTGACAATGCGGAATGGCCAAGGATCACCGGTACTAAAGGCATCCATTGTGCCATTGCGCATCCCGGCAACGGTTTCAGCGGGGGGAACGGCTAAGAGTTCAATATCGCGATCGGGATCAATGCCATTGGCGGCAAACCAGTAGCGAATCCATAGGTCTTGGTTGACGTGGGGAAAGGTGTGAGCGGCTTTGAACTTGCGGCCATTCTTAGCGGCAAAGCCTTTAATGTAATCGGGGTCGGCGATTTTTAGGTGTAAGCCTTTGCCCTTGTTGGCACCGGAAATGGCAATGCCGTTCCCTTGGGTATTTAACTGTGCCAAAACGTACATTGGCAATTTTTGATTGTTGAGGGTGATGATGCCTTCGCTGATCAGGTAGGGCATGGGCATCTGCCACTGACCGCCATCAATGCCACCGCCTGCAGAACCAATCACCACATTGTCCCGGGCACTGGCCCAGTTGGCCTGTTTCGACAGTTCAGCATTGGTGAGGCCATGCTTGGCAAAGAAGCCTTTTTCTTTGGCAATAATCAGGGGAGCGGATTCCACAATGGGAATAAACCCTAATTTGATTGTGTCTGTTTCTAGTCCACCTGTTGTTGTCCCTCCCTGCTGTTGTCCTTGGGGAGTTTCTGCGGGAGCACATCCCTTGAGGGCGATCGCCCCCACAGCGGTAGCAGTAGCGGTCATTAAAAAGCGACGACGCGACAATTGAGACATAGTGTGACCTATATCGAGAACAGTAAATAGTTGACAAAAAAAGGGATCCCCAAACCGACAGGTTGGGACAGGTTTTCCAATTAGCGGTGATGAAAGACCGAAATTTGGATTGCAAACAATCTATCATCACAGCCCATCAAAAAGATACGGGTCTATACTATAAACTGAGACAATGTTTTTTATTAAAGTTATAACCTGAGCTAATGTAATTAAGCCTCTCTATGGGCATCATTTGCCCACTTGATTAAGGGGTGTTGGGAATAATGGCAAGTGAATTTGTTGCCAATCTGTAGGCTGGGGTTTGATTGGCAGCACTTTAGAGGATGTGCTTTTGGAGGTACACCTCGGCTTTGTCCGCCGTCAGCGGCGGCGCAAAAAGGTAGCCTTGCCCAAAGGGACAGCGCAGCGATCGCAGGAGTTGCAGTTGAGTTGTGCTTTCAATGCCTTCGGCAATGCAGTCGAGGTGGAGATTGCGAGCCAACACCAAAATCGTGCGCACCAGTTCAAGGTCCTCTTGGCTGCGATCCATTTGGGAAATGAAAGAGCGATCAATTTTAATGCCATCGAGGGGAAGATTGCGCAAATAGCTCAGGGAGGAATAGCCAGTGCCAAAGTCATCAATGTTAATACGCACCCCCATGGCCTTCAGCTTGGTGAGAATTTCGCAGGCCGAGTCCAAGTGGTGCATCAATGTACTCTCAGTAATTTCAATCTTTAGAAATTGGCCAGCTAAATGGTGGTGCTCAAGGGCTTGCTCAATCTCAGCCACAAGAGTAGGCAAAGAAAATTGATTAGCTGATAGATTAATGCTGACCGTAAAGCCAAGGGAGCGCAGTTTAGGGTAGCGCTTCTGCCACTGTTGTAACTGTTCACAGGCACTGCGCAGCACCCAGCGGGAGAGTTCAAAAATGAGACCAGTTTCTTCGGCAACAGGAATAAACACTGTGGGAGAAATGAGGGTATCCTCCTTTTGCCAGCGGACCAGTGCTTCAAAACCTCTAGGGGATTGGCTACGGAGATTGATAATCGGCTGGTAGTATAGGGCAAAGTCACCCTGGTCAATGGCTTGCCGCAGTTCCACTTCCAAATGCAGGCGATCGCGCACCTGTTGCAGCATCATGGGGTCAAAGATATCAATGCGATTGTGCCCTTTGCTTTTGGCGTAGTACATGGCCATATCGGCATCCCGCAGCAGTTCTTCAGTGCTCTTGTAGTGGGCATCCCCCATCACTAGGCCAATACTGACAGTGGTGTAGAGGGTGTAGTGATCTATTTCAAAGGGGTGATTGAGGCGCTCCCGCAGTCTTTGGGCAATAGCTTGAGCCTGTTCTATGCCCTGAATGTCGTTGAGCAACACGGCAAATTCATCGCTGCCTAAGCGGGCTACGACATCTTGAGGACTGACACAACGAGTTAGGCGCTTGGCAAATGCTTGCAACAACAAATCGCCAATGGCGTGCCCTAGGCTATCATTGAGGGTCTTGAAGCGGTCCAGATCCAAACAAAGAACGGCGTAGTGAAAGTCGGAGTGCGCGGCGGCATGGTTGAGGCTGAGACGTACCTGATCCTCAAAGAGCCAGCGATTGGGTAAATGGGTAAGGTGGTCGTGGCGGGCTTGGTAAAGGAGCTGGGCTTCAACTTCTTTGCGCTCTTGAATTTCCCTTTGAGCTTTTTGATAGAGTTCCGCTTGCAGGATGGCGATCGCCAACTGGGTTGAAATTTGCTTAATCAGTTCAATTTCACTGTCTTGCCAATTGCGGGGATGGGCACATTGATGACAGATGAGTAACCCCCAGAGCCGTCCTTCTACTACGATGGGTACCACCAAATTGGCTTTGACCTGATAGTGGGCTAGCAAATCGCGATAGCAGGGGGCAACTGAGGCTTTCTCTAGGCTGTTCACTACATGGATGCGACCTCGCTTGTAGGCTTCCACATACTGTTCCGTAAAGCAGGAATCTCCCACGACATCCCCAAGAGCCGACAACCAAGGAGGAACGACCGCTTCAACATCCATGATGCCGCGCCAATCATCAAGGAAACGATAAATGAGCACGCGATCGCACCCTAGGAGTTCTCGCACATCCTTGACCGTGGTTTCGAGAATCGTCGAAAGCTCAAGGGATTGGTGAATGTGCTGAGTAATTTGCACCAGTAGCCGATCGTATTGGGCTTGCCGCAGCAGTTGCTGCTCCACCTGATGGCGATCGATGGCATGACGAATGCTGCGCGCCAGCAGGTTAGGAGTGAGTTCTTCAATAGTTAAATAATCCTGAGCGCCACTGTGGAGGACTTGGGTAGCTAGATCAGGGCGATCGCTAGGATCAATCACAATTAGGGGCAAGTGTGGATAGCGTTGCTGGAGGGTTTGCACTGCTTTAAGAACGTCATCCCCCTGGGCAATGAGGACAAGGAGATTGGGTTTAGCCTGAGCAACGACACCGGGGGTTAAATGGGAATACAGACAGGTGTGAACTTGATAGCGAATGTAATCAATCTCTGCAAGATGTGGATATAAAATTTCACCCGATTGGGGGATGTTTTCGATCACTAATAGGTTGGTAAGTGGGGATAAGCATTTTTTTTGAGGATATTTTGGCACAGACTCTTCTGTGACTACTTCAAGGGGCGATAGGGATTCTGAAGGGCAGTCATCAACAGCGGACAAAACAAGGAGTTTCTCAATCATTGGTGAAGCATTGCCTAAGACATTCAAAATAACAGGCTTTACAAAAGTTTATCAAATAATGTTATTTATTGCTTTTTCTAAATTCATTATACACACCTTTTCTAAACTACTGGGGCAGCGGTGGTGCTTCATGTTCCCAAGGAGCTGCTTTGGGGGTTTTCTGACTGTGATCCCATCCTTTTGAAAAGGGGTGGGGATCGCTGCGAAATCGCGATAGAGAACACGTTTAGACTGCTATCGAAATTGCTCGTTTAGAAGCAGCATTGCCCCAAGGTAGGGGTCTGATCGTTGTGTTAAAAAAAACAAATTCGAACCTGGTTTCGGGTGTCGGGTAGCAGGGGGGCATCGCTGCCCCCTAGCCCCCTAGGAACCGGACGTGCAAGTTTCCCCGCATCCGGCTCGAGCCCCCCAGGACCCCTCATTTAAGAGGAACCGGTTGTGCATGCAACCTTTACGATACTCATCTACAGCCTCTCTACCTTTTGAGCAGGTTGGTGACCGCACCAGTGACTCAAGATCACCGCCATTTGCATTGTCACCATTAGGAAGGTTCTATAGACTTTCTCGTAAGGGGGGACCGGCGGGAAGTCTGCCCTCTTTCGAGTGGGATGATGTTGAATGTCCTGCCAGCATTCTCAATCCCTATCTAGCCCATTACAGGCTAGCATTCGCTTTTTCCCACCTCCTCTACCCGCACCCCCATCAGCATTCCTTACGGTTTGCCTGCCTTGAATGTTCAAGGCGAAGATACGGGCTTACCGCGTTCCAACCAGATGACACGAGGGGTTAGGTGGTGACTATACCCCGGCGGAGTTGCTGTCCCCGTTCACTGAAAAGCAAGCAGTGAATCCAATCCGCTTTGCCATTTTGGCTCAGGCCTATCAGCATCTTTGGCCTGCTTGGAGTAACGAGGCTTCTAGCGTCACTTCACTTGCGTTCACCATACCCTCAAGCCTAGCTCCCTATCACCTGACGCTGGTGAAGTTGCTTCCTCCTCACGGATTCGGCTCCAACCTTCCGGTTCGGGCTTCATTGTCGGGAGGGCTTCATACCTGACCGTTACCAGTCACGCATGCCTCCTTAGGCTACGGTTGGGGGAACAACCGGTCCCGTTCTAGCTTGTTGGGCTAGTGGGACAATCATCTGGCTAGCTTTCGCGTCGCACTGCTTTATCTACATTGACCCTGGCGATCGCCCTTTTGATTTCGCCATCCGTCAGTCTGTCACAGCGGGATTTGATCCCCATGGCTGGTTCTGGCGAGGATATTCAGCCTCTGTTTGATCTCGTTGATTATCCGTACCGCGATCTTGCCCCTTTTCGGCTACAAAACAGTGCTGAGCGGGAAGCCTATGAGTTGCTGCGTACAATTTTGCAGACTGGCACAACCATCGATATTCCTCAGCGCCAAGAGGATAACTATGGCTCCTATAGTTTGAGTCGCGATCGCTCAGTGATGCGTCCCTATGGCCTTGCCCATTGGCGGATTTTTCGCGAAACGCTGCGCCCCAAGAACTGACATGTTGTGCAGACCTGATGTGCCGCCCAAGGGGAGTTGGCTTCCCGCGTGCCCGTGGGCATCCGCGTCAGCGCCGGTATCGTGGCGGTTCTCTACCGCAAGAGTGGCCATGACCCTGAAGAGATTCCCATTGAAGCCGAGGCCTTTGCTGCTGAGGGCTGACCCAATATGATACTGCAGGGGTTATAGCGGCAGTGTGCCGACTGGCTCCACCGTTGCAGGGACGACTAACTCTTGGGGGGTATCAAGGCACCACAGTGGCGGCAATAGGGCAAGTGGCGGTAGGTGGGCTGCCCACAACTGGGACAGGGCATCCACTGCAAATAACCACAGTGGGGACAGTGTTGATCCAAATCCCGCAATCGTTTGCCACAGCGCACACAGCGTTGTTTTTGAATGCGCCCTGCCGCCTGTCGCTGCGGGTTCAGGAAAAGGACTTGGGCAACTTTAATCATACCCAACCCAATCGCCGGCACCAGGAGGATATAGACATATCTCACCAAAAAGAGCAGGCCACCAAAGAGGGCAACAATCCCATTGGCCAGCCATGTAAAGAGGGTGCCGATTTGCAACCACTCCAGAATCTTCAGCACCAAGGGAATCAACAGGATCACCAGGAGGTGCCAGCTCATGAGGGCAAGGAGGTCATAGTGGTGGCGATCGCCAAAGCGATACAGCCAGAGGGCAATGCCCATCAGTGGCAATAAAAAGAGAACCTGGAGGAGCAATTGCCGGCTGGGGTACCAAAATTGAGAGCGCCGATACTCGCCCTCAAGCTGGGCAAATTGGGTGGTGTCCTCTAAAAAGTTCAGGAACGCTTGGCTACTGGGTTCCTGGAGAATCGCCTGTTCAAGGGCAGCAATCTCATTTTTGAGAGCGGCAATCTGGCGATTGTTGGCTTCAAGAGTGGCTTTGGCCTTGGCAGCTTCTACGAAGTTGATCGATTGCTCCGGGGGTTGTCCCGCAAGCTGCTCCAATAGCGTTGAGCCATACTCTTGGCGAATGCGGGCATTGGTGGCCTCGAGGGCTTGGATTTGCGCCTGTTTTTCCTGTTGTTGCCTGAGTCGGGCCTGATTTGGGGGACGGTTGACAGCGTCCTGATATTTTGCGTAGGTCAAGCAAATGGATGAGAGGGGCCCCAGTTTTCCTTTGGTGCTCTCTTCTAGCTGCTCTAGGTAGCCCTGGGGCGATGGCTCTAAGGTAATCTGCTGCTTGAGAAAACGAATCGCGCGATCGCTCCCTCTATCCTGACGATAGCTTTGCCAAGGCTCATAGCAGGGCTGAGCTGCAGTGGGACTTAAGGGCCAATTCCCAATTTCGCTGAGACCGCTAAAGACATTAATGAGGATAAAAATATCCACCAATATAATGACAGTGAGACTGACCCAGTTGAGGGGCTCGCCATTGACAAGGCGCGATCGCCGCCAAAATACCCCCCAAGTCTGTCTGAGCTTGTGGCCTATGCTCATGGGAGTGTAAACCCAAAGGCAAGTTTCACCCGCTCTAACGTGGCATTTGCCACAGTCGCTGCCTGCTCTTGGCCTTTTTTGAGCAAATCCTTCAGGTAGCTTGGATCTGCCATAATCTCGTTGTAGCGCTGCTGAATGGGTTCAAGGGTAGCAATCACCGCATCCGTGAGCAGGGGCTTAAACTGTCCCCAGCCCATATCGGCACACTCTGCCGCCACTGCCTCCTTAGTTTTTCCCGTGAGCACTTGATAGAGGCTCAGCAGGTTATTGGCTTCGGGGCGATCGGGATCGTCAAATGCCAAGCCACGAATCGGATCTGTTTTGCAGCGCTTGATCTTTTTGCGAATCTCATCAGGGGAGTCCAAAAGGTTAATCCGACTCAACTCCGATGGATCGGACTTCGACATTTTTTTTGTGCCGTCGGTGAGACTCATCACCCGTGCCCCTGCCTTAGGAATCAAGGGTTCCGGCAGCTTCAAAATTGGCGGCTGATTGCGGGCAAAGAGGTAATTCACACGGGCAGCAATATCGCGGGTCAGCTCCAAGTGCTGTTTTTGATCTTCGCCCACGGGCACGAGATCGGCATCATAGAGCAAAATATCTGCTGCCATGAGCACAGGATAGTCCAGCAGTCCTGCTGCCACATTTTCCCCTTGCTTGACGGCTTTTTCCTTGAATTGGATCATGTCCTCCAGCCAGTTGAGGGGGGTAATGCAGTTGAGTAACCAGGTGAGTTCGGCATGGGCGCTGACGTGGGATTGCACAAAAATAGTGGCGTGGGCAGGATCAATACCACAGGCCAAATACAGAGCAGCCACTGTGTAGGTATTGGCAGCGAGTTCCGCTGGATCGTGGGGTACCGTAATCGCGTGTAAATCCACCACGCAGAAGTAGTTTTCATACTCTGCTTGACCGGCCACCCAGTTGCGAATGGCGCCGAGGTAATTGCCTAAATGCAGGCTACCTGTGGGCTGTACTCCCGAAAGCACCCGTTTTTTGGTCACCCAAACCTCCTTTAGTTGCTGCTCTATCTATGCTACAGCCCTAACTGGGGGCTGATTCCTGATTGGTCGCCTGAGTGCGTGCCGCCAATTCTTCAAGGCGGCTTTTCAGGGTTTGGTTTTCCTTTTGCAACTCGCTGAGGGTGGTCTCTAGAGTCTTGAGACGGTCATCACTGCCAATGGCTTTTTGCACTTTGGCAATGCTTTCATCCACGAATCGCTTGATGCGGCCATCGGTGGTGCGATCGCCCACCTGTTGCAGGAGGCCCAAAACCCGTGGATGGTCAATTTGACTCAGGGCTTGGACAACGGCCATCTGGGTAAAGAAAAAGGTCTCGTGGCTCAGTTGCTCTAGCCGTTCCAGAATTTGCGACAGTTGGGGATGGTGGCGATCGCCAATGGTGCCAAGGGTACGAATGGCTGCCAAACGCAGGGGTTGCGGGACATCCATCGCAGTATAGTCGAGAACCAAATTCACCGCCTCTGGCAGATCCTTGAGTTGGCCCACGCCGGCGATCGCCCCACAGCGCACCACCTCATTCCAACCCTGCCGCGTTTCCAAGGCTTTGCGCAGCCGTTTTAGCACTTTTTCGGGCTTGGGTTTCGGTTGTGGTTTGGCAGCGGCAATGACACCAATTCCCTTCAGGGCAGCTGCTTCAACGCTATAACTGGGGTCGCCATGCTTGGCAATGGGCTTGAGGAGTTCGTAGGCTTTCGCGGACTTAAACCCGGCAATGGCCTCCACTGCTGCTGCGCGCACATGGGGATGGTGATCCGCAAGCGCCAGTTTCAGGGCATCTAAACTTTGATCCAGTTGAATTGTGCCTAGGACTTTGGCAATTTCGCGCCGTACCCCCCAGAAGGGTTCGCCTTTGAATGCCTCTGCCAGGGTTTGAACCACCTCTAGGTTGCCTTTCTTGCCAAGGGCAATGGCGGCTTGAATGCGTCCAAGTACGTCGGGATCGTACTGAAGCTGCGCCTTGAGCTCCGGCAGCGGGTACTCTAGGGTAACGGTTTTGAGCGTATGGTTGCCGGCATCAAAACTCACAAACCTGGGTTGCTTTGGCAGCGGTAGATAGAAGGTGTGCTCTGGTTCATGAATGCGCAGCGGCATGATCTTCACTGAAACCTGGCCCTGTTCATCTACGGTACCGATACCAATGGGAATCCGCAGGTCAAAAAGATTGCGCTCTAGGGGGGTAACGCCTTCGGTTACCTGCTGTTGCTTGACGGTAATCACAGCTAATTGCTCGGTAGCCTCCCAGCGATAGCTGACATGGAAGTCGGGATGCCCGCCGCGAAACACGTATTGGTCAAAGAGGGGAAGCAAGTTGCGTCCGGTGGCACTTTCAATGGCCCGCAGGAGATCCACCGTTTCAACGGTTTGATGGGCGTAGGTCTGGACAAAGGTTTGAATGGCTTTCCAGAAGAGTTCTTCGCCGAGTTCTTGGCGGATCATGTGATAGACACAGGCGCCTTTTTCGTAGAGGTGGCGATCGTAGAGTTCAATGGCGTCGCGATAGACGTGGGTGACAATCGGGCGGCGGTAGCGATCGCTATCCTCACTGAGGTAGCTGCGCAACTCCCCAAGACGGTAGTAGGCGGCAAAATCAGCGCCATATTCCTCTTCAAACCACAACACCTCGGCATAGGAGGCCATGCCCTCCTTAATCCAGGCATGGGACCAGTGCTTGATCACCACCAGATCCCCAAACCACTGGTGTGCCAGCTCATGGGCCACAAGACTTTCACTGCGAAAATCTTCCGTCGCCGCCCGCTCATCCAAAAGACAGCGATCGGTGAGCAGCGTTGTCGAGGTGTTTTCCATGCCACCAAAAATAAAATCGGCCACACACACCTGGGCATATTTTGGGTAGGGGTAGGGATAGCCATAGATGCGGCTAAAAAAGTCAATCATCTTTGGCGTTTTGCCCAAGGTGCGTAGGGCATCGGCCGCCCGATCTTTAGCAACGTAGTAGGTGACGGGCTTGCCCTGCCACTGATCATCAAAAACGGCAAAATCCCCCACAGCCAAGGTCATCAGGTAGGTGGGGTGAACTTGGGGCTGGTGCCAGTGAAAGACTTGCCACTCTCCCTCGCTATAACAGGCACGCAATTCACCATTGGAAATGGCCTGGAGGGGCTGGCGCACTCGGGCTCTGATCTCTGACGTCGCCAGTTGACCGGGATAGTCAAAACAGGGAAACCAATAGCGGGAGTCCTCATCTTCTCCTTGGGTCCAGGCTTGGGGTGGGTGGGTGGAGACAAAGTATAACCCTCGCTGAGGCTTGTCAAGGCGATAGTCAATGGCAATCAGCAGCACCTGCTCTGGGCTAATCCCTAGGCTCTCATCGAGGGAAATCTCAAGGAATTCGCCGTCGTAGTGGAAGGGTTGCGCTTGGTGCTGCACGGTCACGCCCTTGATCTGTTGCCCGACCGCATTGAGACGCAAGTGTCGCAGTTGGGAGTGCAGCGGGCGCAGGTGAATATGGCACTGTCCCCAGCAGGTTTGAGCCTCTAAATCCAGCGTCAAATCCAGAAAAATGTGTTCCACCTGTCCGGGGCGATCGGGACTGTAATGGGGGCGGGCACCCCTGAGAACAAAGGATTTTGCAGGAGTGACATCAGACGGCATAAAACAACCATTGGATCACAGGTTGTTATTAGTCTAGATGGCCTTAATCCAGCAGTTCAATCACCTTATGGCGACTCGTGTGACCCTTAACCAACTGAATACGCGACTTGGGTACCCCAAAATACGCTGCCAAGAGAGCAATAAGTTCCTGATTGGCTTGACCATCACTGGCAGGGGCACGGACTGTAACCAGAAGTTGACCTGCAGGGGTGATAGAGACAGAAGCCTGCCGTGCATTGGGTTTGACAATGACGTGCTTTTTACCCATTGATTCTTGGACTAGCGGTGGGCACAAATGTGCTGGCCAATCTCCTTATCGATTTTCATGATGTGGTTGACCAACCAATCCGCTAATTTACCATGGATCATCACGGCAACCGACTCATCCGCTTGACTGTGGCGATACTGCTGCTGAAGCTCCTCAAAAAGCTGGATGAATTGTTGATGGGCACGATGGTTGACCTCTGCGAGAGGACACCGATATTTGTTGGCACAGCTTTCCTCGTTCTCAAAGTGCCACTCAGCGTAGTATTTCATAAACACAATGAGCTGTTTAATACGAGAAGCACCCCGCCCCTGTTCAATGGCATCGGCAAGATCATTAATTGCGGTCACTAGCTCCTTGTGCTGAATGTCAACCATCGGCACGCCAGTACTCAGGCGATCCGTCCATTCAAAGCGCTGTAGCATTCCCTTTGCCTCCCTAGGAAGCGTTCGCTTGGGTTTTCGTTTTTAGGAATGTAAAGAGTCCCTCCAAAAAGGAGGTGCTGATTTCTGCTGTTTCAATGGGTTCAGGCTCAGTAGCACTAGCAGAAGGGACACTAATGCCCGCAATCTCCTCGGCAATGCCCACCACCATCAAGCGGAAGCAGATTTTCTGGATCTCCAGAATTGGCAAGCTCAAAGCATCGCTAATTTCCTGAAGTGTCATTGTGCCATTGGCGTACTCCCACACTTGCCACTCATGGCGATTTAGACGGTAGGGGGGCTGACCCTCAATTGTGCTGGCGATCGCTGAACTGGGCAAGGGCAGCTTGTCCATCAAGGCTGTCCAATCCCGCAGGAGTCGTAGACCCGCTAAGGAAATGTCCATCGGTGAGGCACTGAGTCCCGTCATTTCGTGAAAGGGCAGCGGATGGTTGGCATCAAACTTGAACCAGCCCTCATTGAGACTAAAGAGGTGAGGAATTGGTGTCAGGACCTGCTGCTTAAACAATAATTGAAGCTGTTCGGGGTCAAGGGCACCCTGTGTTTTTAGGCAGAGGCCAAGGGAACCCGTGAGGGAGCAAAAGGGCAGGAGGCGTTGGATCGTGGTGGGGCGGAGCCATCCCCGCTGCTCAATCAGCCGTTGCAGTCCTTGATGATCTAAGCTTGTTGTTGCTGCCACAATCTGACCTAAGCGAAAGAAAATATAGTACTCCTGCGCCAGGGGGATGAGTGGCATCATCCCTGCCATTTCCACTGGCTTAATCGAGAGGCAGCCTGTTTTTTGCCCTTGCTCCAGAAAACGGAAAATTTCCCCCAAGGAAAATTCCGATAGATAACCTGTAATTTTCATACATTCCCCCTAATGAGTGATTTTCTAAGTGGTAAGTGCCCTGTGGTTTGATTGCGAGGACTGGGCACTGGCATAGGCTTGAATGAGTGCCATCATGGCAGCAGCAACGGAAGACCGATCCAAGGCGTTGACCGGCAGCATCGGTGGGCGACCGTGGGGACTTAGGTAGCCAAGGGCGATCGCGATCTCTTCAGCAGGCCAAGCATTCGGGTTATCCGCATGGCTCAGACCCACTAGCATGGGAATCTTTGTGCGATGGCGCATAAAGGCCAAAATCCGCCGTGCTGCTCGAAAATCTTGAGGGCGGTGAGAACTCACCAGCAGGATGAAAGCATGGGCTTTGCGAATGAGAATATCCCACATAAAGTCAAAGCGTTCTTGGCCGGGGGTGCCATACAGATGCAGGGCAACATTGGGGCCAAACTGAAGCCGCCCAAAATCCATCGCCACCGTTGTCCTTTCTTTGAAAGCAGCAGTTTCATCCGTTGCCTTGCGGTCCGTATCCACTGGTTCAATTTCGCTAATGGTGCGGATGAAGGTAGATTTCCCTGCTCCCACTGGTCCTGTGATGACAATACGCATAATTTCCATGGGTGAGCACCTGAGTTTAGGGAATCTTTAGGGGTTAAACATTTAGGGGCTGACTCACACCGGTGAGTTGGCTTTGCAGGTCGGCCAACACATTTTTAATTTCAAGGTTGATAATTCCTAACTTGGCAGAGGCATCCGCTAGCACCAGAAAGACTGCATCTTCAGTACAACTAGTGAGAATGCCATAGCCATTGCTTCCCTCAACCAAAATTCGTTCCACTTGGCCACGACTCAGTTCTCGGCCAATCCGCTCCCCTAAGGACAGCATTGCGGCTGACATTGCAGCCACCCGTTCATCGTCCATTCCCCCCGGCAGAGTTGCGGCCAGCGTCAGACCATCAGGAGATACAAGGGCTGCCCCTTGGACATTACTGGCATTGGCAACAAAGTGTTGCAGTGTGGCTTCCAGTTTTGCAGCGTTAATCGGCATGGTTGAATCCTCTTTAAATTCTTTAAATACTCGTGCAGACTTTTGAACACTTAGCTCCCCTTGATGGGAGACCTACATAGCAGCAGCACCCGTGGCAATCAGACGCTGAAACAGTGCCTGTGTCCAACCGGTTTCTTTGAGGACTGCTTGGGAAGAAACTTCAAAGTAGGCCTGCTCAATAAAGGCAAGATCAATCATGCAAATTTTGCCAAGGGCGTCACTGAGGGCTTCGGATTTGTTGGCTTCCCTTAATTTTTGGCGTACGGCATTCACGACAACTGCCATTGCAGGCACGACGTGCTGCGGGCCAATTCCAATGCGCACATGGACAAGACCAATTTTCCAGCGTCGCTCAGCATAGGCTTTGCCCCAACTATCCATTCCTGTGAACATTTCATAAAACCAGTCGACAAAGGTTTGATGCAGACGATGGATTCGCCCCTCCGTGGCATTGAGGATAGCGTTCATTTCTTCATCACGGCCTAGATAGTCATAAAAAGTATCCGCCATTTGCGGAGCAATTTCTTTCCCCCAAGGGGCGGCTTCAGCTAACAGCGATTTGTCTTCATCGGTCAACTGGACTCGTCGTACCATTGTTGCCATAAAATTGATTGGCTCAATTGTCATCTTCTTTACCTCGAAAGACTGAATGACCACTGAATGAATTGAGTGAGTAGATCAGGTGAATTGACTGATCATTTGATTTATTGATGAGAATTCAGTCAGGCGCTTGCTCCTACAAGCTAACAAAAAAAATCCCCAAAAAGCTCAGAATTTCAGAAATGATTAAAGATTCCCCCCTGAAAAATACAAGTGCTGCTGACCTAGGGCTCTGCCTTAGATACTTAAAATACTTTTCCCCACGCCACACTCCTGAAATCCTGGCTCACGTATACCCTATTTCGCATTACTTCAATACGGGAGTCAAAGCTGTTAATGAAGCCAGGAAGTGTGAAACTGGCTCACTGATAACCCTCTAGGGTAGAAACGGGCTGTTCATACAGACTATCCCCCTGAATCTCCAATCAAAAATATAGATTTCTCTTTAGTTCTTTGACTGTATCCCTGGACACACTAAACACAATAAAATGATTGGATATGTTTCTTAATTATTACTTCGATTTTTAGTTTATTTTTGTGTAGAAATGAAAGCAACTTTTACAAAATCTCTCCATTCCCTTGACCCCATTCTACGAAATATGACCTCCTTGGATTGTCATTCATCTGGCAATTCTTGGGCAATGATAGGTATTTATCTTGAAAACGGCAGGATAGTTGTATGTTCGATCGCTTGACCAACTCAAGGCAAGGACAGATTAAGCTGGTGAAGATATCAAGGCAGATATTGAAGCCAAAATTCAAGCCCTGAAGGCCAGAGGCGATGACGTCACTCAACCATTGGCTGCCCTCAAAGCAACGGTAGATGATGCCTGGGAGTCCATCAAAGCAGGGTTTCAGAGCGCGCGGGGGGAGTTGAGCAAAGCCTTTGAGGAAGCAGCCAGTAAGTTTAGGAAGGAATAAGCACTCGTGAGTACCACGACCTAAGTACTTTTTTCGTTCCAGCCCTCAATGGTTACATCGACACGATCGCTCTCGTGGGACAGTGGTGCAATGTTTAGGTAATACAAGGGCTGATCAGGGGATAAATTCCGCAGCCAATGCAGACATTGGGCATCCACATGGACATAGGAGCCAGTTTCTACGGGAGTGCGTCTTAGCGCTGTTGCAGCCACCGAGTTAGCAGGCGGCGTCATGGGGCAGGTAATGAGCTCACCCACACCCGAGACAATCAGGAAAATATCATCGCCCCGATGGTGATAGTGGGGATAATTGGCTTGTCCTGGTTCGATACGGTAGAGGCTAGAGGCCAGTTCAGGGTTATGGTGATCCAAGGGACAAACGGCATAGCCAGGCCGCTTGGGTGTCCAAGTTTGACAGCGCTCAACCAACTCAGGAAAAGAAAAAACTAACATTGGCTTTTCAGGACAAATCTTCACCTCTGGGTTATTGTATCGCTAAGCGATCGCGCTATCCTAGCCTGTGGTCTGTGTCGGAGTTGTGCATGAGTACACCTATCTCAGTGATTGTTGTTGGTGCCCTCGGTAAGATGGGGCGTGAAGTCGTTAAGGCTGTACACCAGGCACCCGACACAGCGCTTTATGCCGCCGTTGATCGCAAGCAGGTGGGAGAAGATATTGGCGAAGCTTTGGGGCTAGGGACATTAGAAATTCCCATTAGTGGCAGCTTGCAAGAGGTGTGTGTGGCGGCTGCCCAAGAAAAACAACCCGTGGTCATGGTGGACTTCACCCATCCCCAAGCAGTGTATGAGAATGTGCGCATGGCGATCGCCTACGGGGTGTATCCGGTGGTGGGCACAACCGGTCTGAGTCCTGAACAAATTGAGGAACTGGCCGAGTTTGCCGATAAAGCCGATATGGGAGCTGTGATTGCTCCCAACTTTTCCATTGGCATGGTGCTGCTTCAGGAGGCGGCCATCCGCGCCAGCCAATACTTTGACCATGTCGAGATCATTGAACTCCACCACAATCAAAAAGCCGATGCCCCCAGTGGTACTGCCCTGCAAACCGCACAGCGTTTAGCTGAATTGGGCAAAACCTTTAACCCGCCCCAAGTGCAGGAATCGGAACATCTTAGGGGGGCGCGGGGCGCCTTTGCTGCGGCTGAGATTCGCATCCACAGTGTTCGCCTGCCGGGATTAATTGCCCATCAGGAGGTGATTTTTGGGGCACCGGGGCAAATTTATACCCTACGCCATGACACGAGCGATCGCCAGTGCTATATGCCGGGGGTACTGCTTGCCATTCGCAAGGTCAGGCAACTCAAACGTTTGATCTATGGCCTCGAGAAGCTCCTCTAGTCAAAGTTCAGGGGTTTGCTGCAGCAACCAAAAGCCCTGCAGGGTCTCCTGTGTCGGTTGTTCCTTCACTGCGATAAAGTGCAGCCCTTGGCTTTGGGTGCAGGCGTCCTTAAAGGCCGCCAGTTCCTTCTGAATCTGAGGATTGCGGCCTCTAATGAGAATCCAGCGATCGCTGGCCCCCGTTTCCAAAATCAGCAAGGGCTGCGGTGTCTCCTCAAAACTGAGAGAGGCGGGCTCTAGCCCCGATAGCCAACCCGCCAAGGGCAGTGCCCGCTGCGAATAGATAATTAACCCCGGCAGAAGCGTATCGTCGTTGAGGGTCAAAAAGGGCAGTGGTGGTACCTCACCAAAGGGCAGTTCCCATTCAGCAGCGGTTTTAATTTCCCCAAGAGGGAGACCACTCAATTGCCAGCGATCGCCCTGCAGAGCCGGTGGTAAAGGCTGAGGTGCAGGGGGAGGTAACTGCGGTGGCGTTGCCAGATCGGCTTGGTAGTTGGGTAGGGTTGGATAGAAGTTTGTGGCACGATCGCGCAGCCAATCATAGAGGGCAAACGTGCGCCGACTCGGCACCATCACTAATCCTGCGGCTTCTCCCCCCCGCGTAATAATGCTGCTCATGGCTCGGCGAAAAAAACGCACTCGCTGGGGTTGAACCCCCTCTGCCAGGCCCAGTTGCTGTCGCCATTGATCCATGGCTTCCTCAAGCGCCGCCGCTAACCAGCGGGCATTGGCTTCAGCGCCTGCACAGGTTTTGCTGAACTGAAATTGTTGCTGGCGATCGCAAACCAGCAGCTCCCAGATTTTCTTGTTGTTTTCATCCACAAGGGGACGGGAATAAAAATCCAACTCCCAGATCGTATCCATTCACACCTATCAGGAACGTTAGCTGCAAACTTCGTGGGATTTGCCTTTCCTAAGGATAGGCGGTTTTGGTCATCAAGGTAAATGTATAACGTGATACAGATTTTCCAATCTGAGAACTGGTGCAATCAAAAACTAACCGTGGGTCAATGCTTCCCTTAGCTCAAGCCCAACAGCAGCCAGATGACGTTCTGGCGCAATGGTGCCCCAACTGCGATTTCTCCTCCGCTGAACTCATGCGCAACTCTAGTCCATAACCGTTATAACCGTTGAGAATGAAAGCGATGTCCAAGTTAAAACTGAAACGTGCTAGACGGCAAAAGCGCCCGTTACTCAACCTCGACTGGCAGCCCAATTTCCGTTGGCGATCGCCTGCTCTTGTCGCCTGCATTCCCCTAGCTTTAATCATTGTGGCTGTTTGGGGAGTGGCTGCTCAGGCCCAGGATAAACCCCTCACCCCTGAAGATGTTCAAGGCGTGCTCAATACGATTTGGGTATTGGTGGCAGCAATTCTCGTGATTTTCATGAATGCCGGCTTTGGCATGTTGGAAACTGGCTTCTGCCGCCAGAAAAATGCTGTCAACATTCTTGCTAAAAACTTAATTGTTTTTGCCTTGGCCACCCTTGCCTACTGGGCGATCGGGTACTCCTTCATGTTTGGTACTGAGGGTAATGCTTTTATCGGCTGGGGGGGCTTTTTCCTCAGTAGTGAAGACCCTGCAACCTACGGCCTTAATCCCTTTCCGAAGGGTTTACCCATCTCTGTCGCATTTCTGTTCCAAGCTGCCTTTGCAGGAACGGCAGCCACCATTGTTTCTGGGGCAGTGGCCGAGCGGATCAAGTTTGTTGACTTTTTGATTTTCAGCCTGCTGCTCACTGGTATCTCTTACCCGATTACGGGTCACTGGGTTTGGGGGGGTGGTCTCCTCAGCAGCATTGGTTTCCTTGGTGAAAATGTTGCCTTTAAGGATTTTGCTGGTTCAACGGTGGTGCACGCAGTGGGCGGTTGGTCAGCTCTGATGGGAGCTGCTTTCCTGGGGCCACGGATAGGTAAGTATGCTGCTGACGGTACTCCCCAAGCCTTGCCCGGTCATAACATGGGCTTTGCCATGCTGGGCTGTTTGATCCTGTGGATCGGCTGGTTTGGTTTTAACCCTGGTTCTCAACTGGCCGCGGATGAAGCTGTACCCTACATCGCAGTGACAACAAACCTGGCAGCAGCAGCGGGTGGTGTTGCGGCAACAATTACCGCTTGGCTAGCCATTGGTAAACCTGACCTCTCCATGATTATCAACGGTATTCTGGCGGGCCTGGTGTCCATTACAGCAGGCTGTGCAGGTGTGTCCTACTGGAGTGCCGTGATTATTGGTACCATTGGCGGCGTGATTGTCGTCTATTCAGTTCTCTTCTTTGACCGCATCAAAATTGATGACCCTGTCGGTGCCACCTCTGTCCACTTAGTCTGTGGCACTTGGGGTACCTTAGCCGTTGGCTTGTTTGACAAAGAGTTAGGCTTGTTCAGCGGCTACGGGGTGACTCAATTGATTGCCCAGATCATCGGTATCTTGACCATCGGTGGCTTTACTGTACTGCTCACAAGTATCTTTTGGCTGGCCTTAAAACAAACCCTTGGCATTCGTGTTTCCGAAGAAGAGGAAATCAAGGGCTTGGACATCGGCGAGCATGGCATGGAAGCCTACAGCGGTTTCTTGAAGGAGTAACTCGCCCGCCAATAAGTTTGGGGTCGTACCCCGCCGCTGGACGATCCCATTGCCCTAGGTGGTTTTTACTGTCCTCAGTGTTTGAGGGCAGTTTTTTTTAATCTCCGGTTTTGACCATCAACAGAGTGGCGCGCAATCGACTGGCAGGGGATCCCTGCGGGTGCTGCCAGAAGACCGCCGTCACAATTGATTTCTGCGCCAGTGATCTCACTGGACTCATGAGCAGCAAGCATGAAAGCCACCCCAGTGACCAGGGGTGTCGGTGGCTTGAGATAAGCTACCCTATAGCAGCAGTACATTAGGGAGTTTTGGATGAGCGATCGCGCCATGGTCGTACGGGTGCGACAACACGTTAACCCTCTCAGTCAAAAATTCCAGCAAGACATTCCTGTTCCCGATTGGTCAAGGATTTACGAGCAACCCTCGCAGCCTTTACATCTGGATATTGGCTGTGCAAGGGGGACATTCTTGCTAGAAATGGCAGCACTTTACCCAGAGCAAAATTTTCTGGGTCTGGAAATTCGCTACCCGTTAGTTGTTGCGGCCAATGAGCGGCGCGATCGCCAGCAACTGCGGAACCTCCACTATCTTTGGGGCAATGCCAATGTCCACTTGAGCAAAATTCTCGGTGGCCTCCCCCTGCACACCGTCACGATCCAGTTTCCAGATCCGTGGTTCAAGCGCCGTCACCATAAACGCCGCGTTGTCACCCCTGAACTGGTGGCCACTCTTGCTGAACTCCTGCCCGCTGGTGGACGTGTTGTCCTTCAGTCAGATGTTTTTGAAGTGGCTGAATCAATGGTGCAACAGTTTCGTGCCCATGGCGCCTTCCGCTCCACCTGTACAGATTGGTTACCCCAGAGTCCTTGGCCCGTCGCGACGGAACGGGAAAAATGTGTCCTCAATAAAGGATTGGCCGTTTACCGCTGGCAATTTGAGCGGTGTGCTGTCTAACTGGCCTTGAGATACTGCTGCCAATGAGCAACAATCTCTGGGGAGCCGTACCAAGGGGCATCGGGGCGATCGCGCAAGCGGCTGCGAGGCGCATGGAGTACATCTTCATAGACCAGATTCTCTGCCCCTTCGAGGTGGGCTGCTGCCACTGGTGTCACCCCATCCCCCCAACAGGCACCCTCGCCACAGGTGAGTTTATAGCTTTGATACGTAAACCAATTGGCAAACGAGCCCCGTGATGTGCCATAGATGGCTTTGCCCGCAAGACACACATAGCGAATTTGGCCGTAATAGGCACCAGGGTACGTCGTGTTAACAAAGTCCAGATTGCGGCGCGTCCAACGCTCCTGACTCCGATGGGGAGTACCCAACGTAATTAGCGTCTGCACCCATTGGTGCCCCGCCCAAACTTGGCCATCATAGGGTTGATCCCCTAGGTAAATGCGGCTAATCCAGCCCCCCGCTGAATGACCAATGAGATGCACGGCAGAGGCCCCTGTTTCATTGAGAACACTCTGAATGGTGGTATCCAGAGCCTCGAGAATTGGCGCCACCGATCGCCCTCCCAATGTGGGAAACCACGAGCGTACCCTGAGGGGGACCACCTCCACCACAAACCCCAACTGCCGCAGATAATCCCGCAATGGGTAGTAGTCAGGGGCAGCCGCTAAATATCCCGGTAAAACAACGACAGGCAACACAGGCGCTAACTTGCTTGAGGCGTTGCCGGGAAGTGTATCACATTTGGATAGACGGAAATAATCAGTCCCTCGCGAGCGAGCAGCGTCTGGGGAAATTGTGCCCGTGCCAACTCGCCAATGCGATCTAAACAGTCATCATCATGGCTGGGATCGTGGTGAAACAAAATCAGTTGCTTGACCTGGGCTGCTTGGGCAAGCTTAACCGCCTCCTGCCATGTGGAATGTCCCCACCCCACCTTGCTCTGCTGCGGATGATAGTATTCTTCATCGGTATAGGTGGCATCGTAAATCATCACATCAGCGTGATCCGCCAAAGCAAACGCCCCCGGATGTAACCGATCCGGCAAATGCTCCGTGTCTGTAATATAGGCCACATGAATGCCCTGCCAACTGACGCGGTAGCCCACCCCCCCGCCCGGATGATTCAGAGCCTCATTACTCACCACCACCCCATCGCCTAGGTGCACTCGCTCGCCCACCTCCAAGTCATAAAAACGTAAATCTCCCCCCATAATCTGCAACGGAACGGGAAAGTTGGGGTGCAGCATTTGATCATTCAGTCGTCGTTCAATGCCCTGACCATTTTTCCCCGGCACTGCGTAGATATGGAACTGATTTCCCGGTACAAAGGCGGGTTGAAAGAAGGGAAACCCCTGAATATGGTCCCAGTGGGTATGGGTAAAGAATAAGTGTGCCGTCACCGGCTGTTGACCCATTAAGTGCTCCCCAAGAACCCGCAAACCTGTACCGCCATCAAGGATGATCCGTTGACCATTGGCTTGAATTTCCACGCAGGGAGTGTTACCGCCATAGCGAACCGTGTGGGAACCAGGACAGGGAATACTGCCGCGCACGCCCCAAAACCGAATGGTAAGTGGGTTAAACATGGGCCTATTGCAAATCTTGTTGATCGTAGTGTGCCACAGAAAACACGCTTGACTTGTGATATGGATCATCCTCCTGCTGTGACCCTAGGAGTTGATAGAGGAGGGCCTAGGTGCCCCCAAGCTTGGCAAAAAATCTTTTCTAAAATCTCCCGAGTGCATATTTGCAAAAACATCACTGGATAAATGAATGGAGGATTGTGTCGGGAGGATGAATGAACATGCCCAGTGAATAAAGCAGGCGGTCACGTTTCTCCGTACAGTTGCGCTTTGATATTGAGTGGGAGCCATTGATGACACGCCAACGCTGCGATAAATTGATTGCTTTGCTCCAATTTGACGATTCCGATCGCCCCCGCTGGTCTTGCGATCGCCAACTACAGGGCTACTTCACAGCAGCGGGCTACAATCTCGAGGAGCCCGATTGGACGGCTAACCTCCTCCTCCAACAATTACAGAGTCAGCCGAACCATCCTGATGCCGACTACTGGCGACGGGGTCTGTTTTGCTATCTCCAAGAAACGAATTGGTTTGTAGCCATAGCCCTGCGGGAGAAAGTTCGGGGCCATCAGGTTACTGACTGCTTTCAGCAGGCCTGCTGTCTGAGTAATGATCCCCTCAGACTATTGCAGGGCTTTGATCCCCAGCGAGGTACGCGGCTGTCCACCTATGCCTATCGCCGCATCTATGACCAGGTGTATGCTGCGCTGGTGGGGGTCCGGCAATCTGATTGGGGCTTACTCAGAGACACCGGTCGCCGTCGTCTTTCCTCCGCCTTAAAGAATCAAGGATACAGCGAAGACAAAATCGTTCACATCCAACAGCTGGTTCATCTCTGGCAAGAGTTGGCAGATCAACCCACTGCTCCCGATCAGGCACTTCTGGAGCAGGTGGTTAAAATCTATCATCAATGTCGTCCTGATCTCCCCTGTGTGACTTCTAGGGAAGTTGGCACCCTGCTGCGTACAGCGATCTCCGCCTTGCGAGCCCATGGCCAACCACAGGTGGTCAATACCGCTGAGGAAAGGTTTTGGGACATCCTAGAAGGAAGGGAAAATATGCCTTGGGAAGCCATCCTGAAGCAGGAAGAACAGGAAACCCTCAAACGGGTATTTGAAATTTTGAAAAATGCGGTTGAGACGCTGGATGACGCAAGTCGTCAGGTGTTTTGTCTATACTATTGCGAGCAACTCAGCCAACAACAAATTGCCCAGGATTTGGGCTTTGAAAAACAATATAAAGTGTCTCGCGCACTGGAGCGGATTCGTAGTCATTTGGCGAAAGCGGTACTCGCAGCCCTTGACCAACCCACGCATCCTCAACGCCTCCGGGAGCTCACGCTGGCTATTAATCTGTGGTTAAACGAGGGCTATCAAGTGTTAGCAGCAGGTTGTCAGCGGTGTAGTCCGGTGGCTAGGGCATAACACGGTCGTTATGGGGGAGCCTCTTGACGGTTTTGCAAAGGGTATGAACTTTTGGGAGTTGTTGGACTTAGGTAAGGTAGGTAAGGAATTATGACATCGCTATCCTTTTCGTTTCTCACTGCCATAGATGCGCCACCGATGGCGCACACTGAACACGTTCACATTGATTTAGCAGATGGGGGCGATCGCCAGTGGATTGCGCAGATCACAGCGGCAGCTCGCCCCTATCGTCGCAGCAGCGTTCAAATCAATGCCATGGCCTATACAGCCGTGCGCCACTGGTTTGCCGAGATGGGCATGGGGGCAGAGCCCTTCCTGCCAATAGTCGAACTACCGATCTTTTGGGAATTTGTGAACGGCACGCTGCTGCAAACAGCGATCGGCAAGGTGTTGATTGTGCCTGATACGGCTATAGAGCTTGACGAATGCCGCATTCCTCAGGAATGGTTGCACATTGCCCCTTGGAAACCTAATTACATCTTGGGGGTGCAAGTCTTTACCGAAACGGCCCAGATCAGGCTCTGGGGCTATGCACCGAGTAGCAGTGTGAATCCTGCCGCCCTTGATGCCGTGAGCCGTACCTATAGCCTCGATCGCGAGGACATGATTGAAGATGTGCCCCTCCTTACCGCCTTGCTGGAATGCCCTCCCATTCCTGTGCCATCCTCTGCTGCAACTGCCATTCCCACAGCCACGCTTCAGAAAATTGCTAGTGGCGAGATTCTCTTGCCCCGTTTGGTATTGCCCCTAGAAGAATGGCTGCAAATCATTGGCCAACCCTGCCATCGCCTTGATCTCTTTTTGGCTTGTCATCCGCAGCGGCTGAGTCTATGGCTTTACGCCAAAACCAAGGGGATTGGCAACCTGTTGGGTCAAGGGTGGCAAGACCTACAGGAGCGACTTGAAGAGGTCCCCCTGATCAATCCCTATCTCAGTTGGCAACTGGGCTGGACATCCCCAGCGTGGGCACTGCGCTCCAATGACACCCTAGAAGCCATGCAAGCTCAAGCTCAATTACGCCAAGCCTTGGAAACCGAAGATTGTTGCCAAGCGCTTGCCCTGCTCAAAAATCTGATTGCCACCACTGCCGATGAAGGATTGCGCTGGATGGCAGCGGAATATCTCCACGCTAAAGATGCCACTGCCCCAGAAGCAGGGGTCTGGAAAACTCGTACCGTGGACTTGGGTCTGGCCCTGGGGGGACAGTCCTTGGCCTTGGTGATGGCTGTACTGCCACGAGATGCGATGTCTGCCAATATTCTGGTGCGTGTCACCGCCCTCAAGGTGGGTGAAACGTTGCCCCCAGACTTAGTTTTGATGATTACTGAGGCCAATGGCAATACCTTTGCCCAAGTCACCAGTCGGCAGCAGGATCAAGCGGTGCAGTACAAGTTTTGGGGACAAATGGGTGAAACTTTTGGCATTACACTCGCCTATCGGGATGCTAAGATCACGGAAACTTTTGTTGTCTAGCTGCATTGGCTCTGTTGAGCTGCCGCTGTCATGAAACACGTCTGCCTCGAAATCTCCGGGGGCTGCCTTGAGCACCATTCCCTCAGGGGGCGCCTACTGCTGGGGACAGAGAGCCAACTCGATGCCTATGGGGTGTACCCTGTGGAGTTTCCAGCAATGCCTCAGCTTCCTCGCCAGTATGAGCAGTGGCGCTCTGCCTATCACAGCTATGCGAAGCATACTCGTCTGGGGGCTAGCGGTAACCAAATTACGAACATTGGTACTCAGCAACCCAATCTCCTGAAAGAAGTGCGGCACACCTACGAAAACCTAGTGATCAGCCTCGGCACATGGTTGAATAGGACGCGCATCAATTTTCTCAGCGAGGCACAGCTCAATGAGCAGTCTGCATTTTCCAGGGAGCAGGCTTCATTTTTTGGCCTAGGCAACTTCATTTTGCCACCACCGATAAGCGAGATTCACCGCATTTCGGTGCAGACAGACTTTGTCCAACTGTGGCGCTATCCATGGCACGACTGGACACCGATTCGCCAACACAGCAATCTGGATGTGGTGTTTTCACCAATGGTGTATCAATCCCTGAAGTCTCCAGCGGCACAGCATGAGCGGGTGCGGATTCTGGCGATTTTCGGGGCCAGTGGCAACCTCGATCTGGAGGGGGATCTTGAGGCCCTCAGGGCGTTACCCGATGGCGAACTCCACTGTTTGCGATCGCCCCAATTAAGTGAACTGTATTCCCTGTGGTCTCAGCCTTGGGATATTCTCTTTTTTGCCGGCCACAGTCAGGGGAAGGGCATTACGATCAACAATGAAGAGCCACCATTAGAAATTTACAGGCTTTATGAGACCCTTAAAACCGCAGTCAAACAGGGGCTGCAACTGGCGATCTTTAATTCCTGCGACAGTATTCCCCTAGGACAGTTTTTAATTCAGTTGGGTTTGCCCCACGCGATCGTGATGCGGGAAGCGGTTCCCAATATTGCCGCTGAGTTGTTTTTGAAGTACTTTTTACAGAACTTTCAGGGCGGTGCAGATCTCTATGCTGCTGTGGCGCAAGCGCGATCGCAATTGCGCGAACTGAGTCGTTGTGATGATCACTTGCCAGGCACGTCAGCGCTGCCCTTAATTTGCCGCCATCCCCAAGCCCGCTGCCTACACTGGCACCATCTGCGGCGATCTGACACTAGTCCTGCGACGGTCTCTGTGGGCGATCGCCCCTCGTCAAGAGTTTCTGAATTTCCCAACTTCCTCTACTGGTGTCGCTGGCAACTGAAACTGGCACAACTGAGACCCCAAGTGCTACAAGACGATCCCGGTCGCTGGGTAACAGCTCTGCCCAAGGGGATCAATCACCCCATGTCCCAGCAAAACTACCCCCACGCCCTTGCCAATATTAGCCATTGGGCCTGTGGTTTACAACAAACTATCGGCGGCTTTCCTCAGCAAGCGGAGCTGGCCTTTTTCTTTCCTGCCCTGCGGGCGGAGGCTCGCCAAGTTTTGCCCCGGGTTTCTAGTCGAGAGCTACTGCCTTACCTTGAATCCCTAGTTGTTGAGCAGCGGGGGCTCCCCCGCAGCCGTGCCGCTTTTTTGATTGCTCAGCAATATCCCAGTGTTAGCCACCTCAGTAGAGCATTTCAAATTTTAGAGGAAGTCTTACGGCAGACAACCAACCCCCAAGTGCGCGAAGCGCTATTAGCGGAGTGTCAGCAATGTCTTAGGGAGCTGGATGCCAACCTTGTGGGCAGCGTTTGCAACAGCACTACTGGGGAGTACCTACACCAGTTTTTACAGCGGCTGCTCCATTATCCCCAACAGTCTAACCACCTAAAACTGGCGATCGCTGCTGTTCTCATCACTGCCAAAGGTCACTGGGCCGTTGAAGGTAGCAAGGTTGCCCTAGAGATTTTTCACGACTCTTCATACCTTGAGGATGTCATCCTTGCCAGCCGCTGTTTACACCAAGCAGGGGTGGGTCAGGGGGAGGTTGTTGATCGGCTACAGCGGTATTTG
Organism: Thermosynechococcus vestitus BP-1; assembly: GCF_000011345.1. Classification (NCBI taxonomy): domain Bacteria; kingdom Bacillati; phylum Cyanobacteriota; class Cyanophyceae; order Acaryochloridales; family Thermosynechococcaceae; genus Thermosynechococcus; species Thermosynechococcus vestitus. The sequence continues at coordinate 2,061,747 of NC_004113.1, read as the reverse complement.
GGCTTAGCCACGGTGCAGTCCCACCAGATTGCCCTTGCCGGCGCCCTTGGCATTGTCAGTCCCAATCATCCCCAAGCCGTTCATACCCTTGAGTTAATCATTGAGCAGCAGGCCTACGATCTGGAAACATTGATGGCGGCCGTGCGTGCCCTTCACCGAATTGCCCCTGAGCATCCCCTTGTATTCACGACCCTGCGATCGCTGGTGCTCAAAGCACAGGAAACCCAAGATATTCTCGGCTTCTACTATGGCCTAACAGCTCTCGATGAATTGCAGCAGCCCCTAACCCCCTACATCTCAACCACAGTCATCCCGTGGGTTTGCCAAAAAATTGCTGTCCTCAAGGCCCAAGAGGAACCTTACTTGATGGCTCCCTATACCGTGCTGTGGTACGGTAGCCGCCATATTCCTTACCAAGAATTTGCAAATCTTTGGCAATAGTTAACGGCCCCTAGAGCGGTGAGTTTTGGGGCTTTCTCAGCATCAACAGTCCTCATCAAGAAAAAAGGGGTCGTCGCAATGACTGACCCCGCCTGCCGATTCCTCAGAGAGGAGAACACTAAGACTTAGCCTAAGTCAAATGAGAAAAAATGTCAACAAGCTCGAAGAAAAAGTTTGCCCCGTCTCCCGAGTACTCTTCTGCCGTCGGATGCCAAGCCATTGGAAAGGTTGCTAAAGCTGAGGGGAGCCCTTAGGGGTTGACTTTAGCCTAGGAGTCCCCTAGGAGAGCAATTTCAGTTGCTGAATCACAGGTTCGGGCGATCGCGGTCTCTGGGGCGTGTCTTGACTCTCCTGTTCAGGATTGCCCTCAAGGGTTTGGAGGGCCGCTAGCAGATCCTGCCGCAGGGGTTCAAGATCAGGGCGATGATCTAGATACAGTTGCAGCGCATGGCTGGGGTCAAGGCATTGTTCGAGGGCAACTTCTGGCAGGCGGGCAATGGGCTCACTATTGGCCAGTTGGGGCAGGAGGCTGACGCTATGGGCGCTTTCAAGAGCCTTTTGCAATTCATGGAGGTTAATTAGGGGAATTTGATCGGGGCGCAGTTGATAGATGACCCGCACCACAGCTTCGGTGATGTCCACGCTGGCGATCGCTGCCAACAGGGCAGCTTGGGGATCGAGTTCCACCGCGGTCAAGTCGACACGAATTGTGCGGAAGGGGCGGGTGGGTAGGGGACAAAACTGAAATGCTGTTTTCCCTTTAACGAGGTTCACTAAGACATAGCCCTTTTCTTCCCCCTCTTCGCCAAAATCCACCCGCTCAATACTGCCGGGATAGACCACCGGTGGATCGTGACATAGGACTTGATGGCGATGAACATGACCAAGGGCAACGTAATCAAAACAGGGGCGTGCCAAGAAACTCAGGGGAATTGTAAAGCCTTTGCCCGCACTCAAATAGCGTTCAGAGCCGTACTGGGCGGTGTCCACCATGGCATGGGCAAGTAAGACGGTAGGTAAGGCAGGATCGAGTTGGCGAATTTCCCCCTCAAGGGCAAGGCGGAGCCGCTCTAGGAGCAGTTGATGCACCTCCGCAAGGGAAAGGCCACTGGTTTCCGGTCGCGTGAGGAGTGTCGATCGCGTTAACCAAGGGAGGGTTATGACTTGAACACTGCCCTGGCGAGTTTCAATGCGATGGGTGGCCAAGCGATCGCCAACAATAAAGCCGGGCACCCCCAGGGTGCGATAGAGACTGAGGCTGGCGCCCCCCTGTCCTTGGGCGTGTTGATCGTGGTTGCCCACCAGCAAAACCGTGGGAATGCGGGCATCCGCCAAGCGGCGAAATTGGCTGGCAAAGGCTTCATGGACGAGGGGGGGTGGCGTCGCATCCGGAAAGGCATCACCCCCAAAAAGCACCAAATCAACGGGTTCCCTGAGAGCACGGTCAATACAGGTGGCCAAAGCAGTAATAAAATCCTCAAGGCGCGTATTCAAGCCCGTGGCAGGGTTGATGTGGCCATGACTGAGGCCACTGCCAAGGTGGATATCAGACACATGGAGAATTTTCATGGCCATCAGGTGATGACTGTGGGGCGATCGCGACCCGTTAAGCTTTGAATATTCGCCACGTCATTGGCCAGTTGAATCAAATCGGCGAGTGCCACTTGGGCATCGAGGTGTTGCTGGGAAGGATGGGGTTCAAAGCGCTCCAAATAGACCCGCAGCGTTGCCCCCTGGGTTCCTGTTCCTGACAGGCGATAGACAATGCGGCTGCCATCTTCAAAAATGAGCCGAATGCCTTGGTTTTGGCTGACGCTGTGATCCACTGGATCGCTGTAGCTAAAGTTATCAGCAGTGGCCACTGTGTAGGCACCCAAGGTCTGACCCACTAAGCTGGGAAGTTTTTGCTCTAGTTGGCTCATCAGCGTGTGGGCGCGATCGCCCTCAATGCCCTCATAGTCATGGCGCGAATAGTAGTTGCGGCCATAGGTGCGCCAGTGGTCTTTGACAATTTCAGCCACGGGAGTTTGGCGGACGGCCAAGATATTCAACCAAAAGAGCACAGCCCAGAGGCCATCTTTTTCGCGTACGTGGTTGGAGCCAGTGCCAAAACTCTCCTCACCGCAGAGGGTCACTTTACCGGCATCGAGGAGGTTACCAAAGAACTTCCAGCCCGTGGGGGTTTCGTAACAGTCAATGCCAAGTTTGGCAGCAACGCGATCGGCCGCTTGGCTGGTGGGCATCGAACGGGCAATCCCCGCTAATCCATCCCTGTAGCCGGGGACCAGTTGGGCGTTGGCCGCCAGAATAGCTAGGCTATCACTGGGGGTTACAAAACAGTTTGCCCCCAAAATCATGTTGCGATCGCCATCGCCATCGGAGGCAGCCCCAAAATCCGGCGGCTGCTCACCAAACAGTTGCTGCACCAAGTCATGGGCATAAACCAAATTGGGGTCGGGATGACCACCACCAAAGTCCGGTAGGGGCACACCATTTTGAACCGTGCCTGGGGGTGCTCCCAAGCACTTTTCCAGAATTTGCTGGGCGTAGGGTCCTGTAACTGCGTGCATCGCATCAAAGACAAGCCGCAACTTGCCTGTACGAATCACCTCGGCAATGCGGTCAAAGTCAAAAAGGGTCTCCAGGAGCGCTTGATAATCCGCCACAGGATCAATGACTTCAACAATCATTTCACCCAAGGGAAACTCCCCAAGGGTGTGCAGATTCACATCGGGTGCGGTGTAGATGCTGTAGTGGGTGAGGGCAAGGCTGCGCTCATAGATCGCATTAGTGACTTTTTCGGGAGCAGGCCCCCCATTGGCAATGTTGAACTTAACGCCAAAATCCCCCTGGGGCCCTGCGGGGTTGTGACTGGCTGAGAGAATAATGCCCCCCACTGCCCCATACTTGCGGATCACGCAGGAGGCGGCTGGGGTTGAAAGAATGCCATTTTGCCCCACCTTAACCCGTGCAAAGCCCTTGGCTGCCGCCATTTTGAGGATGACTTGAATAGCTTCGGCATTGAAGTAGCGACCATCACCCCCAAGGACAAGGGTCTGCCCCTGCGGTGCCTCAATGGTGTCAAAAATTGCTTGAATAAAGTTCTCCAGGTAGTGGGGCTGCTGAAAAACAGGTACTGGCTTACGTAAGCCAGAGGTACCGGGTTTTTGATCCTTGAAGGGAGTGGTGGCAATAACTTGAATACCCATTAGGAGACTCCACAAGGGGACTGTCACTATAAGGGCAGCTTAGTCGGCTCGAGAATTGTGGTCAAGCCCCAGAGGCAGGCACCAACAAGGAGCGGGATAGTCATCCTCCTCCCCTACCCTCAAACCTTTGCCTTGCCGCCCCCCTACAAGGGTGTCCTGAGGGAGGAGATTCGGGCTTAGCCACAATCAACCCAAAGCGTTTAGGCACATGGTTTTTGTGAATCTGAGCAGCATCCTCCTCAAGTCGCAGCGCCGCTCCCTAGGCGCTGCTTGTCCTGAAACCGAATACAGATGAGGTTAGTTGCCCTTGAGGCTCACTCCCTGAATCCTCCGCTGGCCAATCTGCCTTTGCATCCCCACGGCACCAACCCCCGTGTCGGTCTAAAATCTCCAGCAGGTGGGGAAGGGAGGAAATTGCATTGGACTTTTCAGCCTTTTTTACCGGAGGGGGCACCCAGTGCTGCTCCCAAGTACTGACCAGGGGAATCCGCCTGCCTCGTAGGAGTGCCCCACAATAACTCCTCTATGTTGACCCACGTCCTTGCACCCCAGAGGACAGCACAGATGATTCAGACCAATAATGTCAAGGCGTGGATGCTCTAACAGATGTTCGGCACAGGGGTCTTCTGGGGTGTTGCAGCGATCCAGCAGACGGGTAGACAGTTCAGGCGAGGTAGGGTGGCATTCCCAGAAATGATGCCCTAAGAGACTTGTCATGGCACCTAGACGCTTGCTACAATCATAAAGCACTTTCAAGCCGGGATAGCTCAGTTGGTAGAGCAGAGGACTGAAAATCCTCGTGTCGCCAGTTCAATTCTGGCTCCTGGCATTAGCCCTAAGATGCGCCTTGTTTCACTCCTGCCCAGTGCCACAGAAATAATTGCTGCCCTAGGATTGCTGCCCTTTCTTGTGGGTCGCAGCCATGAGTGTGACTATCCGCCCGAAGTCAAGGCATTGCCTGTCTGTACCCGGGCTAGGTTAAATGCCCAACAGTCGAGTTTAGCCATTGATCGAGTGGTTCAGGAGCTGTTGCGAGCGGCCTTGGGCATCTATGACTTAGAACTGGCGACTCTGCAAGCGCTAAAACCCACCCACATTATTACCCAAGATCAATGCGATGTGTGTGCGGTTACCTTGCCAGATGTCCAGCGGGCGATCGCCGACCTTCTGGAGCCGCCACCGCAGTTAATTTCTCTCCAACCCCATTGCCTTGAGGATATCTGGGAAGATATCCGACGGGTGGGTCTGACCCTTGGGGTTGCTCCAGACCCCCTGCTGACTGTCCTCAAAGAGAGGATGCGCGCCTGTCAACGCCGGGTGAGCGATCGCCCCCGCCGCCAGGTGGTAGCCATTGAATGGATTGATCCCCCCATGGCCAGTGGCAACTGGATCCCAGAATTAATTGCACTGGCGGGCGGTGAAAATATGCTGGGTACCGCCGGAAAGCATTCCCCCTACATTGAGTGGTCAACCCTGCTGGCGATCGACCCCGAAGTGATCCTTGTCATGCCCTGTGGTTTTGACCTGGAACGCACCCGGCAAGAGCTTGACCAAGCATTGCAAACCTACCCCCAGTGGCAGCAATTGCGTGCCCTGCAAACCGGTCAATTGTACATTCTAGATGGCAATGCCTATTTCAACCGTCCGGGTCCTCGCCTAGTGGATTCCCTAGAAATTCTGGTTGAGATTCTCCACCCCTGTCCAGAACCGAAATTCCACGGCGTGGGTTGGCGGCCCTACGTCGGACCCTCCATGGCAAAAATGTCAGACGAAGGATAAATCTGAAGAAAAGATAAAAATGACCCGTTGCAGATTGGGCTATTTCGCCTAAGATGGGGGAAACTCAACTGATCTCATTGATCCCCTGCCGTTGTCCCCAATACATCAATAGGGAAACTTCCTATGGCAATTGGTTATTTAGCCCTGGTTTTGCATGCTCACCTCCCCTTCGTTCGCCACCCCGAGAGTGACTACGTTTTAGAAGAAGAGTGGCTCTTTGAGGCGATTACCGAAACCTATGTGCCCCTCATCCAAATGTTTGAGGGGCTAAAGCGTGACGGCGTCGACTTCAAAATCACCATGAGTATGACGCCGCCATTAATTTCAATGCTGCGGGATCCGCTGTTGCAGGAACGCTACGATCAGCACTTGGCAAAACTAGAGGAACTGGCGGAACTAGAGGTAGAGCACAATACCTACAATGGCCATATCCGCTATCTAGCCGAGCACTACGCCCAAGAATTCAACCGCGTCCGGCAGACATGGGAAAACTACGATCGCGACCTCGTCAAGGCCTTTAAGCAGTTTCAAGACACCAATAACCTGGAAATCATTACCTGTGGTGCCACCCACGGCTACCTGCCCCTCATGAAAATGTATCCCCAAGCGGTGTGGGCACAACTACAGGTGGCCTGTGAGCACTATGAGCAAACCTTTGGGCGTCCACCCAAGGGCATCTGGCTGCCAGAGTGCGCCTACTACGAAGGCCTAGAGCGAATGCTAGCCGATGCGGGTTTGCGCTATTTCATTACCGATGGCCACGGTATTCTCTATGCTCGTCCCCGCCCTCGCTTTGGCACCTATGCGCCCGTTTTTACCGAAACTGGGGTGGCTGCCTTTGGCCGTGATCACGAATCCTCCCAGCAGGTGTGGTCATCGGAAGTGGGCTATCCCGGGGCACCGGAATACCGTGAGTTTTACAAGGACTTGGGTTGGGAAGCGGACTACGAATACATCAAGCCCTATATCATGCCCAATGGCCAACGCAAAAATACCGGAATTAAGTACCACAAAATTACGGGGCGTGGCCTTGGTCTAGGGGATAAGCAACTCTATGACCCCTACTGGGCACGGGAAAAAGCTGCCGAACACGCTGCCAATTTCATGTTTAACCGCGAAAACCAAATTCGCTACCTCCACCACCTGATGCAGCGTCCGCCGATTGTCGTCTCTCCCTACGATGCTGAACTCTATGGCCACTGGTGGTATGAAGGGCCTTGGTTCCTTGACTTTCTCTTCCGCAAGGTCTGGTTTGACCAAGACACCTTTGCCATGACCCACTTGGCAGACTATCTGCGCGCCCATCCCACCCAGCAGGTGTGCCGTCCTTCCCAGTCCAGTTGGGGGTACAAGGGCTTTCATGAATATTGGCTGAATGACACCAATGCTTGGATTTACCCTCACCTCCATAAGGCTGCTGAACGGATGATCGAACTGGCCAAGGGGGAGCCGTGGGATGAGCTGAGTTGGCGCGCCCTCAACCAAGCGGCACGGGAATTGCTCCTTGCCCAATCCTCAGACTGGGCCTTTATTATGCGGACGGGAACAATGGTGCCCTATGCGGTTCGCCGCACCCGTAGCCACCTGATGCGCTTCCACAAGCTCTACGATGACATCAAGTCACAAAAAATTGATGCCGGCTGGCTGGAAAAGGTGGAAGCCATTGACAATATCTTCCCCCACATTAACTATCGGGTCTATCGCCCCCTGTAGCCAGGGCAGTCCTTAGAGAACGCCAAAGCCTTTGCGTTTCTTTTGCTTCTTGGGCTTTTTGGCAGTCTGAGGATGTCCCCGCCGACCCATGGCGTTCATACCCGGCATACCCATTCCCGGAAAGCCCCCTTGACCCATCTGCTGCATCAGCGATCGCATCCGTTGGAAATCGCTGACCAACTTTGTCACATCGGCCACTTGATAACCGGAACCTTTGGCCACCCGCTCACGGCGACTGGGGGAACTGGCAAGAAGTTCAGGATTGCGGCGCTCTTCGCGGGTCATGGAGTTAATCATTGCTTCTGCCCGTTTGAGTTGCTGTTCCCCCTGCTGGAGTTGCTCCGTTGAAATTTTATTCATGCCGGGGATGAGCTTGATAATTCCCGCAAGGGAACCCATATTTTTTAGCAGGCGCAGTTGCTTGAGGAAGTCATCAAAGTCAAACTGGGCTTCAAGGATTTTGCGGGACATTTTTTCGGCGTCAGCCAAGTCCACTTCCTCTTGGGCTTTTTCCACAAGGGTGAGGACATCCCCCATCCCCAAGATGCGGGAAGCCAAGCGATCGGGATAGAACGGCTGGAGAGCTTCGACTTTTTCACCCACGCCAATAAACTTAATCGGCTGTCCAGAGACCTGACGCACCGAGAGAGCTGCGCCGCCCCGGGTATCGCCATCTAGCTTGGTGAGAATGGCCCCCGTAATCCCCACCTGCTCATGGAAAGCACGGGTGAGGTTGGCTGCCTCTTGCCCGGTCATGGCATCCACCACCAAGAGGGTTTCGTGGGGTTGTACCCCTTCCTTAATGGCCGCCAGTTCTGCCATCATCTCGGCATCAATTTGTAGGCGCCCCGCTGTGTCAATAATCACGGTATCCACACCGAGTTCCTTGGCTTTGGCCACCCCTTGGCGAGCAATTTCCACAGGGCTAACCTCTGTACCCATTTCAAACACGGGCACACCAATTTGTTTGCCAAGGGTCATCAACTGGTCAATGGCGGCGGGACGATAGACATCGGTAGCCACCAAGAGCGTACTGCGGCCTTCTTTGCGCAGGTGCAGAGCTAACTTTGCGGTGGCGGTCGTTTTCCCCGTTCCCTGTAAACCCGCCATGAGAATGATCGTGGGCGGTGGTTCCACGTGAGCAAGGGGACTGTGGGATTCCCCCATGACCTCCACCAGGGCATCGTAAACAATTTTGATAAATTGCTGATCGGGGCGAACCCCGGCAATGACCTCGGCACCGATCGCCCGCTGACGGACGTTTTCAATAAAGTCTTTGGCGACCTGTAGATTGACATCGGCCTCTAATAGGGCGCGGCGCACCTCCCTAAGAGCTTCTTGGATATTGTTTTCCGTAATTTTGTCTTGACCCCGTAGGGTTTTCCAAGCAGATTCAAGGCGTTCGGCAAGGGCGTCAAACATGGATTACAGCTCAAGGGGCGACAATCATTCTATTGAGTCTTAGAGTATCTATCCTAGCAAACCGTCTTCCCCATACCGTCTTTGCTTCCGATTGCAGCAAGGGGCTGTGAACTGCAATTTGTAGCAAAGTTAGCAGTTGCCGTCAATCGTATCCGCTAGGCTTTCACGATAACACGATAAAATGAAAGGACTAGGGTTGGAGTCTTTTTTCGGCAAGGTTCTATAAAGACTCTCTATTGAAGGCTCTAATCCATGGGAGGTGTCCGATGCTGGTGATCCTCACCCAAAATCAGATTTTGCCGTCACAGTCTGTGTGTCCATCCTGCTTGTTTGCGGATCGCCAAGGTCAACCCCGCTGGCAGGGGGGGCAGCTCCGTTGTGGGGCGCCCTTAGGGAGTACCGCTGCCGTGGGATGCCAACACTTTCGTTGTCAAATGGGGTTTCATCTAGTGGCGGTTTCTGATTTGCCCACGCCTCTAGAGCAAGACCCTTGAGGGAAATGGCTACAAAGGAATATCAATGCAAGAATTTGACAGCTACGATCCGGGAGACTTTTACGACGAGTGGTTTCTGGCTAAGGAACAGCCACGACCCTTTATTGAACCCCTCCTACAACGGGTGCGATCGCTGCCAGCGGGACAGCTCCAACAGCGCCAAAAAACAGCCCAACAGGTCATGTTTAATATTGGCGCCACCTTCACCGTCTATGGTGCTGCTGAGGGCACCGAGCGGATCATGCCCTTTGATATTCTGCCGCGGGTCATTCCAGCCCAAGAGTGGCAAGCCCTTGAACGGGGTCTAAAGCAGCGAATTGTAGCACTCAATACATTTATTGCTGATGTCTATGGCGATCAAAAAATTATTGAGGATGGGGTCATTCCCCGGGAGTTGATTGAGTCAGCCAAGGGCTATTTGCGTCCCTGCCATGACCTGAAGCCCCCGGGGGGGATTTGGTGCCATATTACGGGTACCGATTTAGTGCGCGATCGCGATGGCACATTCTATGTCCTAGAGGATAACTTACGCTGTCCTTCGGGGATTTCCTATGTGCTGGAAAACTGGCGAGTGATGAAAAGCACGTTTCCCCTTCTTTTCAAAGAACTGCACATTCAACCTGTGGACGAGTACCCCAGCCATCTACTGGAAACCCTGTTGAACCTTGCGTCCCCCGGCCTACCGGATGCGACAGTGGTGGTACTGACGCCAGGAATCTACAACTCCGCTTATTTTGAGCATTCTTTCCTTGCGCAGCAAATGGGGGTAACGCTCGTGGAAGGGCGGGATCTGGTAGTCGCCGATGGTTACCTTCAAATGCGCACAACCAAGGGGCTTGAGCGGGTGGATGTGGTCTATCGCCGCATTGATGATGACTTTATTGATCCGGCGGTATTTCGTCCGGATTCGCTGCTAGGGGTCAGGGGGCTGATGGAGGTTTATCGCCAAGGGCGGGTCGCGATCGCCAATGCCCTCGGCACAGGGGTGGCCGATGACAAAGTAATTTATGCCTATGTGCCGCAAATGATTCGCTATTACCTCGGTGAGGAGCCCCTACTGCCCAATGTACCCACCTACCTGTGCTGGGAACCGCAACAGTTGGATCATGTGCTTAAGAACCTCGATTCCCTCGTGGTGAAATCTGCCAACGAGTCCGGCGGCTATGGCATGCTCATTGGTTGTCAAGCCACGGCTGAACAGCGGGCAGAATTTGCAGAACGCATCAAAGCCAATCCCCGCAACTACATTGCTCAGCCCACCCTGTCCCTGTCGCGCGTACCCACCCTTCTGGGGGATGAAATTGTTGGCTGCCATGTGGACTTACGCCCTTATATTCTGTACGGCAAGCAAATTTACGTCCATCCCGGTGGCCTGACGCGGGTGGCGATGAAGCGCGGCTCATTGGTGGTGAATTCATCCCAAGGGGGAGGGAGCAAGGATACTTGGGTGCTCAACCAGTAGCGCCCGCTTTTGCGAACAGGGGATGCTAGCGGTAAGGCACCGCCTATGTTAAACAATTATTAGCTATTGGCCAACGCTGATCGGCGAACTTAACCTAAACTTGCTGAGGTACTGAAGGAATTTAAGCGCATGAATGAATTTGAGACATCCCCAACCACAGAAACCACCCATACAGAAAAGCCTATTTTTGAACCAACGCCAGCCCCAGCACCCCTAGCGGAAGTCGAGCCTCAGTCAGCACCGCCGAAGGTGGGCGGTCTCACGGATGAGCAGTGGCAACGGGCTCGCGAAACACTCTATTGGCTCCTCACCGTCTTCCCCGATCAGGTCAGCACCTTTGTTGGTGAGTATCGGCAGCCTCTGCGCACGCTGCTAATCATGCTCGCCACTGTTCCTTTTGTGGCACTAGCAGTTGCCATTTTGGAAGTGGTGGATGCCATTCCCCTACTGGGACCGACCTGTGAACTCGTGGGCTTTGGCTACACCTGTTGGTTTCTCTATCGCTATGTCCTCTTTGAATCGGGTCGCCGTGAATTGGGTCAAAAGGTGAACGAGTATAAATCCCGTATCTTTGGCAATGAAGGCGGTCGTTCTTCTTAAGGGGATGCATGCGGCTCCACTACCTCCAACATGTGCCCTTTGAGACCCCCGCACATATTGCGCAGTGGGCAATTGCCCGTGGTTTTGATTGGCAAGGCAGTCATCTCTATGCGGGCGAGCCGCTACCCGCATTGACGGAGGTGGATGCTCTGATCGTCATGGGTGGCCCCATGGGGGTACACGATGAGGCGCTCTATCGGTGGTTAGGGGCTGAAAAAGCCTTTTTGCGGCAGGCGATCGCCAACGGGTTACCCATTTTAGGGATTTGCCTTGGTGCTCAACTGTTGGCAGAGGTTTTAGGGGCAACGGTTACCGCAGCCCCCATGAAGGAAATCGGCTGGTTTCCCATTGAACTCACAGCCGCCGCCCAAGCCCATCCTTGGTTTCAGGATTGGCCATCCCAACTGACGGTGCTCCATTGGCATGGGGATATGTTTAGCCTACCTCCAGGCGCGATTCCCCTTGCCAAAAGTGCCGCCTGTCCGCAGCAGGGATTCCTGTGGGGCGATCGCGTTGTTGGTTTTCAGTTTCACCTAGAAGTAACGCCTGCCAGTCTTGGGGAGTTGATTCACCACTGTCAGCACGAGCTGGTTCCCGATCGCTACATTCAATCGGCCACAGAAATTCAGGCTCAAGCGGCCCAAACAGCACTCTTGGCTCCCTATCTGGAACGTTTTCTTGAGCGCTGGATTCAGCAGTGATCATTACCAGTCGCCAGAATCAATTGGTGCGCTCCATTCGTAAGCTGCACCACCGCAAATATCGCCAAGGGCACTTGCTTTTAGAGGGGACGCATTTGATCCAAGAGGCCCTGGCAAGTGGTTATCACTTATCTGTGGTTTGCTATACCAGCGCTTGGCAAGCAAAACAATCGCCAACATTTTGGCAGCGGCTTCTCCACAGGAGCGATCGCGCCGTTGAAGTTAGCGAAGAGGTCCTCGCTGCCCTTTGTACAACAACCACCCCCGATGGCGTCGTCGCCGTTGCCGACTATACCCCCCTGCCGACCTTGCCACTCCAGTCTTTGGGCCTGTGTTTAGTGACACTTCAGGATCCGGGCAATTTGGGAACGATTATTCGCACCGCTGCCGCAGTGGGGGTTGAGGGTCTATTGCTGAGTGCCGATTGCGTCGACATGACCCATCCAAAAGTGTTGCGCGCTAGTGCCGGTCAATGGTTTCGCCTACCCATGCAAACGGTTACCGATGGTTTGGCAACCCTCAAGACCTATCAAGCCCAAGGATGGCAAATTGTTGTTACACGACCGACTGCGCCACTGATTTACTGGCAAGCGGATTTTTGTCAACCCACTTTGCTGGTCATGGGAAATGAAGGCCAAGGATTACCCCCGGCCTACCAGGATGCCAGCTTTACTGCACTGCGGATTCCTCAGGAGCCAAATGTTGAATCCCTCAATGTGGCGATCGCCACGGCGGTACTCTTGTATGAAGTCTATCGCCAACGCTGGCGGGACTAAACCACAAAAAAGTTGAGAACGCCCACCACCAGCACTAGGGCAATCCATAGCCCGGAGCCGAGGAAAATTAACTGCTTTGAGCGATCCCAATCCTGGGGAGAGGCATAGGCCACGGGCACACCAATCACCATCACAAAAGACAGGATGACGAGGGCAGCCAAGGCCAGTTGAAACAAAATGGTCATTGTTGCTAACTCCCAAATCTTATCAGCGGCAACGGTAGTCAGTGACTACCTCTGAAGTAGCATTATCCCCCATTTCTTGATCCTAAACTAGGCAGGGAGTTGAGTTCCTCTAACAACTACTGCCACCCCTGAGTCAGCCACGATCGCGGATCGACGCATTCGCCATTGACATAGAGTCCCCAGTGGAGATGGGGGCCTGTGGCAGCACCCGTATTGCCAACAGTGCCAATGACTTCCCCTGCCTCAACCATTTGTCCCTCTTGAACACGGATTTGATCAAGGTGCAGGTAAATCGTCAGCACCCCCTGCCCATGATCAATACCGACGGTGTTGCCATGGATCAAAAACCCTTGAGATTCTCGCCCCACAAGAGCAACCCGTCCCCGCTGAGCAGCCACGACCGCTGATCCCTTGGGGCCTGCATAGTCCAAACCGCGATGGAAATAGTCCTTGGCAAAAACGCCGTTGTAATACCGCCGCACACCGTAGGGGGTGGTTATAGGGCCGCTATTGGGGCGGCGAAAGGCACCTTGCCAGAGGCGTTGGGGGCTGACCAGTGCCTTAAAGGCATCCACGCGATCAAATTCAAAATCTGTTCCTGGGGAGTCCTTGCCCGCTGGTAGCCAAATGCGTTGCACAGGAAAGGCGCGATCGCCCACCCAAAGGAGCAGATTGCGGGTTTGATTGCCTGCCCGAACCACTAAGGAACGTTGGCCGGGTCTCTGGAGCGGTGTTGTTGCCACAAAAGCACGCCATTGTTGTGGGCCAATGGCGAACACCGGCAGGGCTTTGCCCGCGACTTCGACCGCAGGTTCTTCGGCAGCGTTGATCACAATAGCCAGCGTATCTCCTAAAACGGGGCGATCCGGACTGACGCTGACTGTAAGTGGAGTCGTCACTTGATGACTGGCGGGCACAACGGTGGCAGTGACAATGGCACTTACCAGCCACGGGAGAAGGTGATGGCCCATCGTTAAGGATAACTGACCTCCATGCTAGACACCCATAGATTGGCTTTCAAAAGGAAAACCATGGAAAAAGCCGCCAGTAGGACGACCGACGGCTAGACCGCTAGAGGACATTTGGAAAATGATCAATGCACTTTAACGGCGGCGGGGCACTTTAGCAAGGTAGTCAATATCAGCGGCACGCAACTGTTGGGCATAGCGAGTTTTGGGCGCGATCGCTGCTGCCAAATCGCGGTATTTGCGGGGGTCGCCCTCCGGTAGCCGCCGCTCCTGGAACTTGCGATCGTAGAATTTCTCCAGCGTAAACCGCCAATCTGTCTTGGTGGTGCCCACCTTGTCGCGATATTCAAAACCATAGCGCGGTGTCACAAGGTTAAAGGGACGTCCCTCCATCCGCTTGCGCTGGTAGGGCACCGTAAAGTCACCAAAGGCATTGGTGTATTCCTCACTGTCGAGTAGGGCATCGACAAAGCCATAGAAGCCAAGGGTGCCGATTTTAATTGACCAAGCAATTTTTTCCTCTTCGTTGTAGGCACTGCGCCCCAAGAACCGCCGCAGGCAAACATCCACCAAGCGGTAGTTGTCGTTTACGGCCACCACCGTATTGTAGAAGCGCTCTGATTTGGCCAGACCGCGAATAAAGTCCCGCACTGTAATCACTCGGTTCACTAATTGGGATTCCAAAGTGATTTGACGGTTAAAAGCCAAGGTGGCATGCTCACTAAACACCTGCCGATAGCAGGCCCAGATCACCTCACGGATTTCCGAGTAGGAGGCCGCATCCTCAAGACGATAGATATAGGGGGTATCTTCGTTTTGATCGGCAATGCCAAAGCTAGCGACGCGGTGGTTTTGAGTCGTGGGCTTGTAGGCGAGTAGAGGTAAGTCCATGGATCTCTCCCAAGTCAAAGAGTGAAACAATAGCTAGCGCAGCGGAAAGCTCGCCGTTGGGTTGATCGAGGCCGGTACAGTCGGGCGATCGCGCCGCGTGGTATCGGGGATTTGCACATTGGCCGTGGAGACCGGCTTGAATTGCACGGGCGTCACCTTGACCGATCGTGCCATCTCCAGGAAGTTGCGGATGTCGCCCCACTTGTAGCGACTGTTCTCTAACTTATCGCGCCAGTAGTCACTATAGCGAGGAGTAACCAGATTAAAGGGGCGATCTTTGTAGCGACGACGCTGATAGGGCACGGTGTTATCGCCAAAGTTTTGTGTGTATTCATCACTGTCCACAAGGGTATCCACAAATTTCTGCCAACCATCGGTGGCAATGCGAATAGACCACGCCAGTTCTTCCTGTTTGTTGTAGGGAGCGCGCCCAAGGAGCCGCTTCAGAGCAATTTCCACCAAGCGATAGTTGGAGTTCGTCTCCACCACCAAGCGGCGGAATGTCTCTGACTTGGCCAAGCCGCGAATAAAATCCCGTACCGAAATGGCGCGATTGGCCAATTGTGATTCTAAATGGGGCTGGCGGGTACTCTTGAGGACCACGTGTTCACTAAATACTTGGCGATAGGCCGCCCAAATCAGTTCATCAATATCCGACTGATCCACTGCATCCTCAAGGGAGTAGCGCCAAGGGGTTTCTTCATTGGGCACTTCATAGCCCGCTACCCGCTGATTTTGGGAACTGGGGGCATAGCTCAGCAAGGGAATCGTCATGGCTTACACCTTTGGTTGAGAGGGCAAATAACGGTAGGGCAAGGCAACAGGCACCGGTTTGACAGGGGTGGGCGGCAGATCCCGTTCTTGGGCAGTATTGGGAACCTTCACCAAACTTGAGGTTGCCCGTGCCACATGGCGTTGAGTATCGAGGGTGGGCACCACAATTGAGCGCGCCATAGAAAGGAAGTTAGCTGGAATTGCGCCTCGGACAATTTGCTTGTCGAGGGGCCCTGAGGCGTAGTAGCGCGCCTGATAGTAAGAACGGCCACTCAGGGAGATTTCCTTGTTGCGCCAGTAGTCGCTGTAGCGGGGATTAACGAGGTTAAAAGGACGGGCCATGCGCCGCCGCCGTTGGTAGGGGACAATATCGGCACCAAAGTTTTGCTGGTACTCGTCACTGTCCACTAGGGCATCAATAAACCCTTCTAGGCCGCGGGTCGCAAGGATAATCGACCAAGCAATTTGCTCCTGCTGGCCATAGGTGGGGCGGCCAAGGAATCGCTTGAAGGAAATATCCACAAGGCGGTAATTGGAGTTGACGGCTGCCACTTGCTCGCGATAGACCTCCGACTTACCCAAGCCACGGATAAAATCCCGTACGGAAATGGCCCGATTGCGGAGTTGAGATTCTAGGAAGGGCTGACGGTAGGAGGCCAAAATTAAGTGCTCGCTAAAAATCTGGCGATAGGCTGCCCAAATCAGGGCATCCACGGCTGCGGCATCGGTGGCATCGGTGAGGCGGTAGATGACGGGATCATCCTCGGCGGGGACTTCATAACTGACCACCCGCTGGTCAAGGGTTCTAGGCTTCACAGCCAGCAAGGGTAACGACATAACTTTCCAATCCTTTTAGGTGTGCATGGACAGAGAGTCCCTCTGGAGGGCAAGTTGACAACGGGAACGCACAACAATATCGGGGTCGCGATCGCTCAAATGATTCAGGAGTGAACGCACAGCTTCCCGAATCCCACGGGCCGCCGCCTGCTGATGCAGATAATCAAGGGCAACGCCCACGGCATAGCGAACCGCCCAATCCGCTGCTTTACTGTTGCGCTGGAGAACCGCCAGGGCTTCCTTTAACTGGGCCTCTCTTACTGTCTCCTCAGGGATTAACTGCCAGCGGAGCGTTCCCAAGGCCTTTGTGGCGGCGCGGCGAACACTGGGGGCAAAATCCGACTGCGCAGCAGCCAATAGGACCTGCAGGGCAGCGGGATGACCAATACTCCCCAAAACCCGCACCCCATAGGCACGGGCACCGTAGTTATACCCATCCAACTGGGCCAACAGCGGCTCTACTACAGCATCCCCAAGAGCAATCAAGCCTTCCACAGCAGCTTGGGCAGCGGCGGGGTTGTTGTAGCCCAAAACGGCAATCAGCGTTGGAATGGCAGCGGTGCTGTTTTGCTGGGCCAGTTGAATCACAGCCTCCCGCAACGCTGAGGCAGAGCTGGCGGTCTCAACGGCATGGATATAGGCACCGAGATCACTCACAGCAGTTGATCCAATCCTTGAAAGAGGGAGAGGGTCTGTTCGGCTGGGGCAGCCTGCCGCAGTTGCTGTCCTAGGATGCCGTGGAGGGCAATGAGCTTGAAGCTGGCCTCCACACCCGCCTGCAAAATAGCTTCCGCTGCCGGCAGATACCCCATCGCTCCCAAATCCAGAAGTGCTGTCCGCCGCAGTTGCACATCTTCGCTGTTGAGGGCAGCTAGGAGGCGATCGCCATACACTGCGTCCCCCGTCAGCTGAAAGAGTGCCCGCGCAGCGGCAAATTGTACTCGCGGCATTTCATGGGCTAAGAAGGGCTCAATGAGGGCAATGGCTTCGGTGGCGCCAAGGTGACCTAGGCTTTCAATGACGGCTTCCACTGGTTGCACCAGATGCGGGCGACCGGGGACAAGCCGCGCCATTGCCACACCGCCTTCTAGGAGCGATTGTAGGGGAGCGATCGCCCGCGGATCTCCCAATTGACCAAGGGCAATGGCTGCCGCCTCCCGGACATAAAAATCCTCACAGCGCAAGCACTCAATCAACGCCGGCACCGCTTGGCGATCGCCGAGCTTACCCAATGCACGGGCTGCATTTCGCCGTAGGGGGTAGCCCCCCAATTCTGTGCGATCAGCTTCATCGGCCAAAGCCGCAATCAAAGCGCTGACAATCGCCTGCCGCTCCGCTGCCGTTGCTGTTTCTAGGCCAAACTTCCCCAGCCACCACGCCGCATAGTAGCGGAGACTGGTATCCGTCCCCTGAAGCTGCGCCAGCATTTGGGGAACCGTAAGCTGTACCGGTTCAGAGACCGCCGTCATTCCCTCTCCTGACATCAACTACCTAGGAGGCAACCACTGGAGTAATAGAAACGATTTTGCCCCCCATGCGGGTAATGCGCTGCATTTCCTCATTCATGCGGTTATAGGGCACCGTAATAAAGGTGCTGCCGCTGCGCCGAATTGGAAACTCCATTCTGTCGGTTTCTTCGTTTTGACGCAGACCCACAACCTCGTAGCGGAAAACGCGCGCGCCGGAGGGGCTAAGGGCAGCACTTCCAGACGCAGTTTGACCAAACATGACACCTGACTCCCAATCTCAAAAGGACGCTAAGTATTCCTAGGCAGGATTGACACTGATAATGCGAGCCCCCGTCCGCTGCAGCTGCTGCATTTTCGCTGACAGTTGCTCATAGGGCACCAAGAAGGCAGTACTACTGCGGCGCACCCCCGGATAGCCCGGCTGGCGAATCCCCGCCACTTCAATGCGATAGACGCGGCCACTTTCACCAAAGGAACCACCTAAGCAAGCCCGTGGCGGGACATCGGCACTGGGGGTGTAGTAGGCAAAGGCCGTATCACTATTGGAAGGTGGCACCACCGTATTGGCACGGTTGGTGGCCAAGTCCCGCGCTAAACGGGACATGCTGCCTTCCGCTTGGGCGCGATCGCTATTGGCATAGCCGCGATAGAGGCGGAAGATGCGGTTAAAGCCGACGGTTTTCTGACCCGGCTGGGTATTAAACCCGCGATAGTAGGGCACCACCCAATCCCCAAAGCTATTAGTATATTCAGGGGAATCAATGTAGGAGTCGATGTCGGCATCAAAACCCTCATTTTCGTAGAGATCCAAGTGGAAGATCACTTCCGACTCGTCGTAGGGTGCCCGCCCCAACAAATGTTTATAGTTCAGTTCAATGACACGGGTTTGAAAGTTGCCGTAGAGAAACTTCTCTTTGTATAGTTCCGACTTGGCCACTGCGCGCACAAACTCCCGCACGGTAATTTTGCCATTGCGCAACAGTGACTCCGCACTCACCAAACGCTCCGATGCCATGACATAGTCATTGCCCAAGACCTGGCGGTAAACGGCACGGATGACAGTCTCCAGATCTTCCTCGCTCCAGTTGGCACGCAGCTCCACCGGCGGAGCATCACTGAAGGCGGAGGTACCCAAGCGCGAAGCAGCAGCAGTAATAGCCACGGTACAAACTCCTAAATATCGAGGGTACAAACAAGCCCGGTGTTGTAAACAAAGGGTCAGCCCAACGCCGACAACATCTGCTTACCTCACCGGGCAACGAAGGGAAACGCCTATTAGCTGAGGGCGTTAATGGCGTAGTCGATGTAGGCGTTGGCTTCCACCGCAGCTTGACCGGTCAAGCCATGGTTGGCTTTGATGTATTTCAGAGCTTCGATATACCAGCTTGGCGATAGATCAAAGGTGCTGTTGATTTCGGACAAGCCGGCAATCAGGTACTCGTCCATCGGACCGGTGCCCCCCGCCACGAGGCAGTAGGTCACCATCCGCAGGTAGTAGCCGATGTCACGGGCGCACTTGGCTTTGCCTTCGGGGGTCGAGGCATACTGAGAGCCTTGCATGGTCGTGGTGTAGGGGAATTTTTGATACACCGCTTGGGCTGCGCCGTCAATCAAGCTCTGGGCGTTGTTGGTCAGGGCGCGAGCAGCTTCCATGCTGGCCACAGCGCGCTTGAAGCGACCATCCACCGCTTGCAGTTCGGTGTTGCTCAGGAAACGACCTTGGGTATCGGCGGCGGCAATAGCTTCAGTAATCGGCGTTTTCATGGATAAAGTATCTCCCTAAAAAATGTGCGTGTTCAGAACGGTCAAAGTTAAGGAATGTCTAAGGTGTCTTAGGCAACAGCGGCAGCGGCACGATCAAAGTAGCCGGCGATTTCGGACATCAGGGCGCTGCAATCGCCAGGGGTGATGCCATTGGGATCATTGGCGATCGCGATCGCGGCATCCTTCATCTTCTGAATGGCCACAGCCACAGAGGAGCCGGGGGTACCCAGGGCTTGGTAGGTTTCCCGCAGACCATTTAAGCAGCGATCATCGAGCACGCTGGAGTCACCGGCCAAAATGGCGTAGGTCACATAGCGCAAGATAATTTCCATGTCGCGCAGGCAGGCAGCCATACGACGGTTGGTGTAAGCATTCCCACCGGGTTGGATCAGTTGGGGTTGCTCTGCAAAGAGGGCACGAGCAGCGTTAGCAACGATCGTGGAGGCATTGCTGGTGATGCGGTTGACAGCATCCAGACGCTTGTTGCCTTCTTTCACCAAGTTGGACAGGGCATCGAACTGGGCGTTGGTGAGGAATTCACCCCGGGCATCGGCCTGAGCAACAACTTTGGCAAATGCATCTAGCATGGATCAATTCTCCTTAAAGGTTATTAAAGAAGTGAGACCTTCTTGACATTCCTACCCACAGAGATAAGGCAGGATTTTTAGGGAGGCTAATCAGCAACTCCCTAAAGGCTGTGCCAAGCAACCCGAGAGCGACCAAGCTGATCCTTGGTGTGTCTTTTAAGAAACGTGCAACGCTCTTGGCGTGCCGGAAAGGCCTAACGATTGCTGATGGCTTGTTCCGCAGAGGGGCCTGGGAAACAACAGCCGTGTTGTTAAACCCTTCAGGTATTTCTTATACAATGCGGTGGGAAACCTGTTTCGCCGTAGTTATTAATTTGTAAAATACTTTTGTGAGATAAATTAAGCTTCTAGCGATCGCCATAAAATTGGTCTAGTTTGTCCTAAGTTTTTCCTAATTTTTGTGAAGTTTCTTTAACATTGTTCTCAGGAAGTTACGATTTGTATGAGTGAGCCGTTGCAATTTAGCTTATTTGACAGCCCCACAGAAGCTGAACCTGCACCAGCGACGCCCCTGGATCCTGCCACCTACGATCAAATTCCGCTACGGGCTGAGGTGCCCATTCCCGCCGGCACCTACCGCAACTTGGAGGCCCTTGCGGTACATTGTCAGCAGTGTCAACGCTGTGGTTTAGCGGCCACCCGTACCCATGTGGTGGTCAGCCGCGGTAATCCTGCTGCCAAGCTGATGATTATTGGGGAAGGGCCAGGCCAAGCAGAGGATGAAAGTGGCCGCCCCTTTGTCGGTAAAGCGGGGCAACTCCTCGATAAAATCCTGGCTTCGGTCAATCTCGACAGCGAGCGGGATGCCTATATCTGCAACATTGTGAAGTGCCGTCCCCCTGGCAACCGTGTCCCAACACCCATTGAAGCAGCGGCCTGCATACCCTACTTATTAGAGCAGATTCGCTTGGTCAATCCCCGCATTATTCTGCTGGCGGGGGCAACGGCTGTGTCTGGATTGTTGAAAGATCATCGTGGAATTACAAAAATTCGTGGCCAGTGGATTGAATGGCAGGGACGCTGGTGTATGCCCATTTTTCATCCAGCCTATCTATTGCGCAATAACTCGCGGGAGCCGGGCAGCCCCAAATGGTTGACGTGGCAGGATATCCAAGCCGTGCGCGATCGCTTGCGCCAGCTCGACTCCTAAGATGATTCCTGACGGTGGGGATGTTCCTGCAAATAGCGCAGCCAAAGCGCCGAAAGTTCCCGCGCCTGTTGTTCCTTTTCGCCAACAATGTGGTACATTCGCCGAGGCCGCCCGCGACCTTCGACCTTTTTCCAATAGCCATCAATAATCCCCTCATCTTCTAGGAATTTGAGGGCGCTGTAGAGAACGGTATCGGATAGGCGGTAGAGGGGATATTCATTTTCAATGGCTTGAATCAGTGCTGTGCCATAGGAGTCCCCTTTTTCCACAAGGGTATAGAGCACATAACACACGGCAACTTCCTTACTTAGGTAAACGGGCGGTGGCTGTCGGAAAAAGGTGTAGATATCTTCCAGTTTCATAACCTTGTCCTCAGCAATGGGCTACTGCTGATGCGTTGACTTTGCAAAATTCCTCAGATCATAGAAGGGGCTGAATTCAACTCTGTTGTTCCCAAGGACAGGAAACACAAGTATCCCCCCCATATCAGCACTTTCCTCAGGTCCCATAGCATGAAAGTAACTAAACTAAGTAAG
This sequence comes from Thermosynechococcus vestitus BP-1, assembly GCF_000011345.1. Taxonomy (NCBI): domain Bacteria; kingdom Bacillati; phylum Cyanobacteriota; class Cyanophyceae; order Acaryochloridales; family Thermosynechococcaceae; genus Thermosynechococcus; species Thermosynechococcus vestitus. Next base: position 2,039,989 of record NC_004113.1, on the reverse strand, counting down.
TATTTATCGCTACCAAGGTTCGAATATTGTCTGACAAGCCATTGTCTTACAACCCTTTTCTAAAATAGTTCTAAAATAGTAGGAGAAACAATCCTCTCCCCCATCGGCTTTCACGGTTTTGAGCGTGGGCCAACCTTGGGCCAAGGGCTCTACTTCTGATTTTAGGAAGTTTGAGAGAAAAGTGTTCCTTGCATCATAATTCTGTAGTTGGCAAAAATCAAGTCATTGGCCTGTTGCCAATTGATTTCAAGGGGCATCAGAGGCAAGATTTCTTAACAAAAATTCACGATAGACCTGCCAGCGTCGGCCATTGTGCACTAGCAGTGTGAGGTGGGATACCCAACAACGGGCAGCAAAGGGTTTCTTCTGAAATTCCGCCCAGGCGTGGCGAAAGTTCTCCTTGGTTAAATCGCGAAAGGCAATCGTCATGTGGGGGGTAAAGGGATGGCGTTGCGTAGGGGGAAGCTTTAGGGGCTTCACTACTGCTTTGATGAGCTGTGCTTGGAGGTCTTTTAGCGCTGGGGTGGGTGCCACGTGAATATAAATGACTCGCGGTGCAAAGGCAGCAAAGCCATCGAAGATTAATTCCACTGGAGCGGCTTGGCAGGAAAAGGTTTCTAGGGCTTGCTCCAGATCTGCGACTGCCGCATCCGGCCACCAAAAGGGGGGATAGAGGGTAACATGGGGGGGAGAGCGCAGTGCTGCTTGGGTTTGGTAGCGATCGCAACAATACTGCTTGAGGCAGGTCACGTCAGCCTGAATTTTAGCATTGGGCAACAAAGCCATAAAGTATTGCCGTTGGTTCATTAGCGCTGCGCCACGACCGTCCAATGGCGATCGGAGGTGAGGATGGCTTGCCACCGCTGCGGCGACTGCGGCAATGTTCTCAAGAGATGCCGCATTTCCCTTAGGGTCAGTGCCGCATGGAGGGAGTCAGCAAAAAGTTTTTGCTGTTGAGGGGTGTCTTGGCCAGCATATTGCTCAACCAAGGCTCGCAGTTCTGCCAGCGTTTGCGGACGACAGAGATCGCGAATAAATAGGGTGCCCTGGGGACGGAGCACCCGCAGCATTTCCCCTAGGGCAGGTTGAGGATCGGCGAGGTGGTGGACAAGGCTATTGCTGATGACCACATCAAAGCTGGCGGCGGCAAAGGGCAAAGTTTTGGCATCCCCTTCAATAAAGTTCAGTTGTGGACTGTGGTGGCGGGCGATCGCCAGCATGGCTGGACTGAGGTCAATCCCTGTCAGTTGCCAATGGGGGTAGCGTTGGTGCAGCAGTTGTAGAATTCGGCCGTTGCCCGTCCCCACATCCAAAACCTTGAGAGGTTGGTCAACTCTGGGTAAGACTGCGGCTAAATCGTCACAGAAGGCAGTATTAACGGCAGTAAAATCCATCGCATCATAGGCAGCGGCGGTTTCTGGCGTCTCCATGACCTCGGGTTCAAGAATGCGTGGCAGCGGCATAGGCTATAGCCCCGTGGCCGATCGCCCCTGCTTAGGTAAGCGCACAAACACAAAGTAGCTGAGATAGAGCATATAGATGATCAGGGCAACTGCCGCAAAGAAGCCAAGGGTACCAGCGCGGGCTTGGGCATGGAAAATCTCTTTGAACATCAGAGGGGGCTCGAGCCAGACTTGGCAGCTGGGAGTCTGAACGGCGCCAGCAACAAACCCACAGCGCAGATAAAAGGCCTGAGCAATGGCGGCAAGAACACAGTAGAGGGTTACCCCCCAGCGCCAGCTACTAAAGACCTGACCAATCAAATCTTGGCGATCGCTAATTTCTTCATTGAGATCCACCCAAAACCAGAGACTAATGGGAATCAACACCAAGGCCATCCATCCTGTGACGTAGGCCACTGGCCACTGTGGCATCATCAGATACACGGTAATTGCCAACAGACTAGAGACTCGCCAGTAGATAATCAGGAGTTGGGTAATGGCTGGCACGTTTTGAATCGTTGACCACAGCAGCAAGATCAAGGGAATAACCACGGTAAAGAGCACCGCAAGGCGGTAATCCATCCACACCAGCGATCGCAGCAGTTCCAAGGACATGGCAGGCCACAGACCCAAGGGCAACGGTTCTATTATTAGGGATCACCTTCCCAGGGCACAAGGCTAGAGCGATCGCACCCGCTGATACCAGCGCATCAGAATCGCCGCTAACTTTTGCGAATGATGGCGCACGGTGGGTGTGGATTCATCCATGACATCCGCAAGGATCAGCCGGCAGTTTTGGCGAGCGAGTTCTTCCCGATCAATGGCCACAACGGTACTGCCCTGCTGCCCATAGCGTTCAAGGTGAGCGGCACTGGGGGGATATTTTTGCACCAGCACGGCATCGAACAGGCGATCGCCCGTAACGGCGTCAAGAGCACGCACATGGTCACCAACGGTGTAGCCATCGGTTTCCCCCGGCTGCGTCATAATGTTGCAGACATACACACAGGGGCACTGGCGTTCTGCGAGGGCTTGGGCAATCTCAGGCACCAAGAGATTGGGAATGATACTGGTGTAGAGACTGCCGGGGCCAAGAATAATGTAGTCGGCGTCACGGAGGGCTTGAATGGCGCGGGGCAGGGCTTTGGGGGCTGGGGGCGAGCAGCCAATTTCGATAATTTTGCCTCGGGCAGCTGTGATGTTGGATTCTCCATGAACCAGGCGACCATCGGCAAGACGTGCCCAAAGGGTCATATCTGTTAGGGTGGCTGGCAACACTTGACCGCGAATGGCCAGGACGGCTGAACTGGTGGCGATCGCCCGCTCCAGATCCCCGGTGATATTGGTCATTGCCGTCAGAAACAAATTGCCAAAACTATGTCCCGCCAAGCCATCGCCCGCCTCAAAGCGGTACTGAAACAGTTCGGTAACAATTTTTTCCTCATCCGCCAAAGCCGCCAAGCAGTTGCGAATATCCCCCGGTGGCAGCACCCCGATTTCCCGGCGCAGGCGCCCGGATGAGCCACCATCATCGGCCATCGTCACAATGGCGGTGATATTGGAACTATAGAGCTTCAGTCCCCGCAGGAGGGTTGACAGCCCCGTCCCACCCCCAATGGCAACAATCTTCGGTCCTCGCCCCAGGCGCCGATAGGTGAGGAGTCGCTCCACCAGGGCTTTATCGTCTTCTGGCAACAGCACTTCTGTAATGGAACCCAGGGTGCGTGCATACCCCCAAGCAATCAGTGCCAACCCCCCAAGGAGCAGCAAAGGGCCACTGATGTAACTGGGTACAAAACGCGCCACACTCTGGAGGAACTGCTCCAGAAATTGCAAGAAGTAATAAATAGGGGTGAGATTGATGCTAATGGCAAAGCCGAGACTCGCAAGCAGAACCCCGACTGCACTAATGAGCAGCCATCGCTTTACCAGTAACCCTGGGAGCAGCCATTGGGACCACAGACGAATGTTCCGACGGGCCGGCCGTAGCTTTGCTGAGAGCTGTTGAGCCTTATTCGCTCTCCTCATCCGCACCAATACCCAGATAGGTTTTGCTCAGATAACGGGCGAGGCGCTGGAGCGGATTGGCTACTCTAGTTTTGTGGTCAGTGTGATCCCTGTTCACTGGAACACCTAAAATGCCTGAAAACTCCTCATCACTCATTTCCCCTGCTTGGTGCTGGGCAAAGGAATCAACCACCTGAATGAGCTCAGCGGTGGAAAATTCAAACCCATGCTGACTGGCAAAATCCACGACTTTCGGCGCCATTTCCCCCCGCAGCGCCGCCAGCTCCTCGGCATCTAGTTCAGCAGCCTCACTAATGTTGCCATCTCCGACCCCCAGCAGTTTTTCTAATTCATCCCGCAGTTGGGCGTCTTCAGCGGTCTTTTGCATGAACGCTAATACCTGTGCCGTGGCCATAGGCTTCCTTCCTTCGGTCAGTAAATGTCTGCACGAGCCGATTGGATTATAACATTCTCTAATGAGAGTATTTTTAGACAACGGTTCCTAAGAAGGGTACCTCAACCACTTGGGCCATGACGCCCTCTGGGGTGTGCAACGTTAAGCCAGGCCCACCCACTTTTGTGCGCACATACCCAAGGCCGAAGGCACCCTTCCCTAGGGGAGTGCAACTGGTAACAAGACCCACTTTTTCACCCTCTAAGATTAAGGGTGTGGGTGGTGTCACTGTGGCAGTTAATTCCAGTCCCCAGAGGTGTTGTTTGACCCCTTGGTAGGTGTTCAGACGAGCGATTGTCTCTTGGCCGATATAGCAGCCCTTATTAAAGGAAATGGTATGCCCTAACCGTGCTTCTAGGGGGTTGTACTCTTCGGTGAGTTCGGCATCGGCAGCGGGTCGGCCTTGGCGGATGCGCAGGTGCTCCCAGTCGGCGTCACTGAGTTGGGGATAGGGGCTCAGGAGATCCCTGAGGGGGCGATCGCTCCAAAGGGTTAAACCGGGAATGGCTAAGCCACTGGTGGCAGCAAGGGTTAGGGGGGCATCTGCATGGGGGATAGTGACATGATCGTAGGGATTGGCCAGGGGGTCTAGGCCAAACTGGGCAGTTATCTTTGCAGCAACGCTCCCAAAAACTCGATAGCAGTAGCTCTCAGGGGTGCGATCGCTGAGTTGGACATCATCGCCAAAGAAAATGTACTTCTCAAGCCACTTGAGGAGAAACTCGCGGCGCTGCGGTGATACCAGTAGATCCACCCACTCCTGATGGACCAGGAGCGTGACAAGATCAAGGGTGCGGGCCGTCGAGGTCAGGAAAACGGTGTCAGCCCCTTGACCGGCTTGCAGAACCAGGCAGTTATTTGAGCTTTGATTGTGCAAAAACTGCAGGCGATCGCCCCCCGTGAGGCGCAGCCGCCCCCAATGACTGCAATCGTAGACCGCACCACTGGTAGAGACTGTTTCCAGTAGATCTGTCATTCTTTGACTCCCAAAAGAAGTAAGTGCCGCGCAAGGAGAGAGCGCACCTCCGCAAGGTTAAAGTCTGGCTGTTGTGCCAATAACTCAGCCACGGTTGCCTTACCGCTAGCGGCGTTCAAGAACTCCTGTTCGGCCTGGTTGAGATGAATCACCTCATAGTGGCAGTTAAAGACACAGGCCCCTGGCCAACCGTCAATGCAAGGGTGGCGCCAGGGAATTGCTGCCAAGAGTTCCCGATCTGCTGCCCAATCGTGACGCGGCAGTGGCGGCTTAGCCAAAAAGAATTCAAAGTGGGTCATGGCCTCTGGGTCAAGGCACTCAATGAGTTGATATTGCTGGATGGGGTCGAGCTGCTGTGCCCGTTGCAACAGTTCGGGTTGGCTGCCCAATAGCCGCTCGAGCTGCCAAACTTGGGGGTTGGAAAAGCCGATAAATTCTAGGCCTGAGGCACGAATGAGCTCAAATAGGCTGGCGATCGTGTAGTCAATTTCCTGGGGATGCACATACATATCGGCAAAGCATTCATCCCGCTGATTCTCAAGACTCCAGCGCTCCTGCTCCCGCTTTTTCAGGCGATTGTTCTCCGGCAATGCCGCAAAGAGTTGTCGTCCAATGGCCACTCCCTCGCGATAGTTGTGGCGATCGCTCCCCTGAAGAAGGGCAATGGCCTGCTGCATCAGCTTAATTTCCCAGCGACCGTATTCACCATAGACAAAGATATGAACAATGCCGCCGGGGGCAAGGACATCGGCAAGGGCTTGAATCCCCCGCTGCGGCTCCGGCAGGTGGTGCAGCACCCCGACACAGTTAATCATCTGGAACGTTTGCCCCAGTTGCGCCACCTCCTCTAGGCTCAGGTGGTGAAATTGGACATTGGTGGCGCCCGATCGCCGGCAGCGTTCGCAGGCAATCGCCAAAGCAGCCTCACTGAGATCCAAAGCAGTAATCTTTGCCTGCGGATTCAAATGGGCGAGATATTCAGTCCCCACACCGGTGCCACAGCCGGCATCGAGAATGGCAACATCCAATTGGGAAGGATAACGCCCTGTGCAAAAGCTATAGGCTGCCGGCCAAGACCAGCGCCAGTTGTACCCCGGTGGGGGCTCATCAAGGAGCGGTTCCGGGGGAAAAGGATAGGTATTGTACAGTTGCCGCACAGCAGCAGTAATCTCAGCCGCTGAGGTCATGATGGTTCCCCTTGAGATAAGCGTCGTAATAATTCTCGGGTGGTTGCCTCGGGATCCGCCGCAGCCATAATGGCGCGGACAACGGCTACCTGAGTGGCCCCTGCCTTGATGACCTCCTCAATGTTGCTCAGATCAATGCCGCCAATGGCAAACTGGGGCATCGGGGCATGTTTGCGGGCGTATTGCAGATAGTCAAAACCCACAGCCGCTTTACCAGGTTTGGTGGGGGTAGCAAAAATCGGTCCAACACCCACATAATCGGCACCTTCAGCAATGGCCCGCTCCAGTTCTTGCGCATTGGTGGTAGACCGTCCCACCAGGCGATCGCGCCCTAGAATTTGGCGCGCCAATTCCATGGGAATATCCATCTGTCCGAGGTGCACGCCATCGGCGTTGGCGCCAAGGGCAATATCCACGCGATCGTTGACCAGGAACAGGGCGCCGTAGCGTTGGCAGAGGGCTTGCAACTGGCGAGCCGTTGTCAGGCGGGTATGATCATCGCTGGTTTTATCCCGGTATTGTACCAGGGGCAATCCCCCCTTTAGGGCAGCTTCAACAATTTCCAGTAGGCGATCGCTGGGGGCGGTCACCAGATAAAGCTTCGCCCCTTGCAGTTGTCGCAGTCGAGCTTGCAGCGGATTGAGGGTCAGTGCCTGCTCCAGAATGTAAACGCGATAGCGTAGGGCTTTAGCGGTTTCACTCAGCTCAGTATCCGTTAATTTCCCATACTCCTCAATCACCCGTAGGGCTTCTTGGACACGGGCAAAGTTGGCGGTAAGCACTGCGTTGAGGGTCGGGCGATCGCGCTCCTGGGGATGACTCAGGGCCGTCCCCGGATCCTGATCCGTCTGCCGTGCCGCCCGCAACTCCTCAGTATGGTAGCGACCTAGGGTTTGGCGCAAATCTTTACATTCTGCACTGAGGGCAGCATCTTCGCGGCCAAAGCGGCACCATTCCTCAATCACCCGCAGACCTTCGCGGGCACGGTCAAGATTGGCATCCAGAATCCGCCGGAGGCGTTGCCCCTCAGAGGCGGGAGCTAAATTTTGCATAGCACGTCCGATCCCCACAGAAAAGAATCAACACAGTTCTGTTCACCGTTCATCGCCATTGTTGATAGGGCAATGAAGTCTTTGATGAGCCGTTTCAGCATTCACTCCCAGCCGTGGTTGAGTCATCTATGTTTGATCCTAATGGGTTGGGGGACGCCCGTATGGGCGGCAGAACCGATTCCTATCCCCGTGCCACCGCCAGAGGTGAATACCGTCATCCCCATTCCCGTGCCTGCCCCAGAGGTGAGTACTGCGCCAATTCCCCCCCCACCGCCGCCGCTGGAGAGCTCCCTGGAACGATTGCCGGTGCCCCGTGTGCCGATTCCAATGGGATTTGTGGGGAGCGATCGCGCCATGAATCAATTGCCCCCCCCACCAGAGATGTCTGATGCCGAGTTAGCAACCCTAGCGCCGGTAGCCCCCAGAACGCGGTTTCGGGTGATTGTTTTAGATTTACGGGAGGAGGATGTGGCCAATCAAGAACGCCTGCGATCCCTTGTTCCCGAAGTTATCCCCATTACCCTTGGCCAGCGCCGTGTCCTGCAAGTAGGCAGTTTCCAAAATGAGGCCAATGCCACCCAAATGCGGGCTTTTATGGAGGTCAATGGCTTTCGCGCTGAGATTCAACCTCTCCCCTAAACGGCCTCAATCGGATCAAAAATGCCGCAAACCGGTCTAGAGATTGTACGCTTTTTGCACAGGGAAATAACCCCCTGCCAAAGCAGTCAATTTTTTCATAGACTTAGAGAAATATACTGAGAGCATGATGAGCAAATTGCCACAGGAGTTGAGTTGCCTCAAAATTCTAAGCACACAAAAATCCCTAGGAACAACAGCAATCTCAACAAGATCGATGAGCAAGACCGCGCCTTCCATGACTGGTATCGGTTTGTGCTGTCCTATCCACCCCATCTTGTGAGGGGTTACATAGAAGACTTTGGCTTGAATGAAGGGAGTGTCATCCTAGACCCCTTTTGTGGCACAGGGACAACGTTGGTTGAGTCGAAGCGCCAAGGCATTCCATCGTTGGGTATGGAAGCCAATCCCTTCGCCCATTTTGCAACATCCGTAAAGACCGATTGGAGGGTTGATCCTGATTTACTGTACAGTCACTCCTGGGAGGTGGCAGAACTTGCCCTTGACATCCTGCGGCAGCAAGGAATAGAGGACTCAGTGCCTTTTGCAGCGGATATTGCTGACCTACCGCTACGCCAACTATCTCCAGAGCAAAATCAGCTCATCCTTGCGGGGTCGATCAGCCCAGTGCCCTTACATAAGGTATTGTTACTCCTTGACTGCTTAGAGAAATACAGAATAGAAAAGGTCTATCGACATCAGTTGCTGGCGATCGCCCACACCCTTGTTTTTGCCGTCAGTAATTTACGTTTTGGGCCTGAAGTGGGTGTTGCGAAAGCCAAGGTTGATGCGCCAGTGATTCGGGCTTGGCTGGCCAAGATTGGTGAAATGGTGGAGGACTTGCGGCGGGTGCAAGATCAAGAGGATACCCCTGCCCAGGTCTATCTGGCTGATGCAAGAGGTCCTGACAGGGTCTTGCCCCCGCAGTCGATTGATGCGGTGATCACCTCACCCCCTTACCCCAACGAAAAGGACTACACCAGAACAACCCGCCTTGAGTCGGTGATCTTAGGCTTCATTAAAACCAAGGCTGATTTACAAACCCTTAAGAAGGGTCTCATCCGTTCTAACACTCGCAATGTGTATAAAGGGGATGATGACGATCGCTGGATTCAAGATCACCCTAAAATTCAGGCAATTGCGGATGCAATTGAGCGCCGCAGAATTCAACTGGGTAAGACCTCTGGCTTTGAGAAACTCTACAGCAGAGTCACCAAACTCTATTTTGGTGGCATGGCCCGTCACTTGGCTGCCCTGCGATCGCTGCTGCGCCCCAATGCGCAACTCGCCTATGTGGTTGGTGATCAAGCCTCCTACTTGCGGGTGATGATTCCTACGGGTCAGTTATTGGCTGACATTGCTCAGGCGCTGGGCTATGAGTTTGTGCGCACGGATCTCTTCCGAACACGGTTTGCCAGTGCCACTAAGGAGCAACTGCGAGAAGAAGTCGTGATCCTACGCTGGAAAGGCTCAAGCAGCCAATTCAGACCAACTGAGGGGCGGTAGAATTACGGTAGAATAAGGCATCAAATTGGCAGTACACCCACCCTATGGTTACCTCTTGGGCGAAATGGTCCTTGCCGCGACCTCACCGGCGCTCAACTCCGCTGCGCCAAAGGCGATCGCAACGGCTGCGCTGGAAATCTTTTGTTTTTAATCTACTGTCGGAGCGTCTTTTGCTACTCATTGGTGCCCTGGGGGCAGGCCAGCTCCTGTGGCAAACGGACGGCCCCCTACTGCTGGCAACCCTGAGTGGTGTGGGTACGATTTTTCTCCTCAGTCGCTGGCAACGCCGACTTTTGACCCTATGGCAAAACCTTCGCCAACGGATGTACCAATGGCTACATCATCCCTTGGCGTCTACGGTGGTGGCGGGTCTGCTGGCCTGTTTAGGTACCTATACCCTGTTGCATATCGGTCAGCAGACAGCAGATCCCTGGTTGGTGGTCGCCCTTGTCCTCCTTGGCATCCTCCTGATGGGTGTCATTGCCCTTCTCGGCACAATCAGCGGTCAACTGCAACAGCAGCAGCAGACCCAACAGGTGTCCCAGTGGTTGACTGATCTGACCCATCCGCAGCCCCTGCATCGGCTAGTGGCCATTCGCCAATTAGCTCGCCTCCCTGAGGGGGCAGAGCGTCGCCAGGTGCAGGAAGCGCTATATCTGCTACTGGGACAGGAAAGGGATGCAGTGGTTCGTCGTGCTGCCCTTGAGGTGCTTGATCACCTTGATGATGCCTCCTGAGTCCCTGAGCTGGCTAGAGCGGTGGTGCTTGGCGCGGCTGATCCGAGCGATCGCCAGTGCCATTGGGGTTGCACCACAGCGGTGGGACTATGTTGGCTTTATTGAGATCACCCGACAACTGCAACGGGGGCGATCGCCCGCGCAGCAACAGGCCATTGTGGCCACGGTCTTTGATCGCCTCATCCCACCAATGATGAGTACATTGATACGCAAACTCTTTCGGCCCAGCCGCTGGGTCTGTGAGTGGAATGCCTGGTTTGCTACCCGCCTCACAGGCTGGTTAGTGGGTGCCAGCGATCGCTACTGGGTCGAGGTTATTCCCCCAAATCAACTCCCCCAATGGCAACACAGTGGTGTGCGCATCCAAAAATGCCGCTACTTGGCTGAATCCCAATGTATGGCGTTGTGTATGAACCTGTGCAAAAAACCCACCGAGCAATTTTTTCGACAGCGACTCGGCATTCCTTTGACGATGACGCCGAACTTTAAGGACTACAGTTGCGAAATGGTCTTTGGTACCCCTGCCCAGCCGATTCCTCAGCCGCCGCTGCTCCCCTGTTGGCAGGATCCGAGTCAAACCCCCTGCCCTTACGTTTAGGTCCATTCGCTTAGGGAAGCACTTTTGCCGATTGACAATCCAAGATGACTTGAAATAACGTGGGGGTGTGCCGCTAAAGCAGCAACGATGGGCGTTGGCATCGGCATTAATGGCTTTGGCCGCATTGGGCGCTTGGTCTTGCGTGCGGCGTGGGGTTGGCCTGAACTGGATTTTCGCCACATCAACGAGATTAAGGGAGGCACGAGCGCGGCTGCCCATTTACTGGAGTTTGATTCGGTTCATGGCCGTTGGCCCCAGACCATCCAAGCCAAGGAGGGGGCGATCGCCATCAACGATCAGATCATTAGCTTTTCGGAAGCGAAAACCCCGGCAGAGGCACCTTGGCAACAACGGGGAGTCGAGATTGTTCTCGAATGCTCCGGGAAATTCCGTACCGCTGAGCAACTGGGATGCCAATGCCGTCATTATTGGTGGGTTGCTCCTCTTTGGTTTGATTTTTGCCATCAATTCGGCAGTCCACTCCTACTTGGTGCTGGCCTACACTGACGATGAAAAAGTGGCCTTGAATGTTGGCTTTTACTACATGGCCAACTCTGGGGGACGACTAGCAGGAACTGTCCTCTCCGGCTTTATTTATCAAATTTGGGGCATTGTCGGCTGTCTGTGGGTTTCAATGGTGTTTGTCCTCTGTGCTGGACTCATTTCCCTGAAGCTCGAGGATCCGAAACGGCAGCAGCCCTACCCCTCCTTGGCGGTGGGCGATGGCGAATAGGGGCAACAGTTCCCCAGATCGGCTACAACTGAATAGAATTAAGGTACAGTTCTTTTCGCAAGGATGAGGTATCCTCAACGCGGTAAAAGCCTGTGAGAGACAGGGTCCTACTGTCAGAAAAGGGCTGTAGGAGAGGTTCCCCGAGGAATTGCCATTATGATGCTCCCCCAAGAAATCATCGGCCAAAAAGTGTGGTTAGAAGTGGAACCCGAAGATGCCTACTATCCGGGTGAGAAAATTCGAGTACAGGCGGAAATTACCCAGCCCACTGCCCCGCCGTGGTACTATGCTCGCTACATTAACCCGCCCCGCTGGTTCCGTACCCAAGGCCAGTGGCTCACCCACCATGAGGCTGAGATGGCAGTGCTCTTGAATCCCGTCCTGGAGGATTTGGAGCCAGAGGAAGAGCACTACGACGGTGATGAGCTGACGAATGGCGATTTTAGCGATCGCTAGGCGCACCGAGGGGCTATTGACCAGGGTGGCGATCGCCCACTGTTAGGTGCTATACTATCTGCTATGAACAGTGGTGTATTGGCAGCACCCAGAAACGTTCTATTGTGAACGATTCCTAAGCCTCCTTCCCATAGGGAAAGGGGTTCTCCGCTTTTTGAGATTGTTTGGGTGTGGTGGGCAATGTCCCGCCTTTTTTATTTCCTATGCAGATACAGATGCTTTTGCCTCTGGTGCAAACCCTTGCCCAGCAGGTTGCCGACCAAGAACACCTTGATCTGGTGAGTGTGCAGTGGCTGACCCATCAATCGCCACCCATTTTGCGGGTGGAGGTGCGCCATCCTGAGAACGACACCAGCTTAGAGGATTGCGAGCGGCTGAGTCGGGCCCTGGAGATGGCTTTGGATGAGCTGCCAGAGTTCGAGTTTGCCTACGTTCTCGAGGTGTCGAGTCCCGGCCTGTCGGATTACCTGAGTAGCGATCGCGACTTTGATGCCTTTCGTGGTTTTCCCGTACGGGTCACGACCACCGCACCCCATCGGGGTAAAACCCTTTGGGAAGGCAACTTGATTCGCCGTGACGAGGTGAATGTCTATCTCAATCAGCGGGGGCGATCGCTGGCGATTCCGCGCTCCCTCATTGCCAGTGTCCAACTGTACACCCCCAGCAGTGAGCCTTAGTAGAAGTTGATCTTCATCAAGAACGAGGTTGTAACAGACGATGACCATCTATCGCTTACCCGGCCTACGGGCCATGATCAATGAAATCAGCCAAGAGCGGAATTTGCCCAAGCACGCAGTGCATCAAGCCCTCAAGGAAGCACTGCTTAAGGGATACGAACGCTATCGCCGCAGTTTGCGCTCGGATCATAGTCACTTTGAGGAGGATCACTTTGCCAACTTTGAAGTGGAACTAGATACGGAGCAGGAGGGCTTTCGGATTTTGGCCACCAAAACCATTAAAGAAACAGTAGAGAACCCCGATCGCGAGATTGCGCTTGCCGATGTGATTGAGGTGGTGCAGGATGCCCGCGTCGGCGATACGGTGCTGCTGGATGTCACCCCCGACCATCAAGAATTTGGCCGCATGGCTGCGATGCAAACCAAGCAGGTGTTGGCACAAAAATTGCGGGATCAACAGCGTCGCCTCATCCAAGAGGAATTCAAAGAGCTTGAGGGCACCGTACTCCTGGGCCGCGTCCTCCGTTTTGAGCGGCAATCGGTAATTATGGCTGTGCGCAGTGATGCTAGCCAACCGGAAGTGGAGGCCGAACTGCCGAAATGGGAACAACTGCCCAACGACAACTACCGCGCCAACTCGACATTCAAGGTCTATCTTAAGCGCGTCAAAGAAGGCCCCCAACGCGGCCCCCAATTGGAGGTTTCCCGTGCCGATGCTGGCTTGGTGGTCTATCTCTTTGCCAATGAAGTGCCAGAAATTGAGGATGAAGTGGTGCGGATTGTTGCCATTGCCCGCGAAGCCAATCCCCCGAATCATAAAGTGGGACCGCGTACCAAAATTGCGGTGGATACCTTAGAACGGGATGTCGATCCTGTGGGCGCCTGTATTGGGGCACGGGGATCCCGCATTCAAGCGGTGGTGAATGAACTGCGGGGCGAAAAAATTGATGTGATCCGCTGGTCGCCGGATCCAGCCACCTATATTGCCAATTCCCTGAGTCCGGCACCGGTGGAGGAGGTGCGGCTCATCAACCCCGAAGCCCGCATCGCCCATGTCCTTGTGGCACCGGATAAGGTCTCCCAAGCCATTGGTAAAGAAGGTCAAAATGTGCGCTTAGCAACCCGCCTCACGGGCTGGAAAATTGAGGTGCGCGATAGTTCTCAGTACAACTACGAAGAGGAGGATCGCTTGGCCATGGCTGCTCTCGAAGAACAGGTTGCCAGTTAGGGATGATGAGTGTTCCCCAGCGCCGCTGTGTGTCCTGTGGCCGCGTGGCCGATCGCTCGGAGTTTTGGCGAATTGTGCGCTGCTGGCCCGATCAAAAGGTGCAGTTGGATCGGGGGATGGGGCGATCGGCCTATCTGTGTCCCACGGCTGAGTGTCTTAGGGTGGCTAAGCAGAAAAAACGCTTGGCGCGATCGCTCCGCTGTCCCATTCCAGAAGAGATTTTTACGACTCTTGCCGCTCGCCTAGATGTCCATCGCAACCATGACTGACTCCCCCATTTGGCAACCCTTTACACAAATGAAAACCGCAGATCCACCCCTTAAGGTGGTGCGTGCCCAGGGGGCTTGCCTTGAACTCAGCGACGGCCGCCAGATCATTGATGCCATTTCCAGTTGGTGGGTGACGCTCCATGGCCATAGCCATCCGGTGCTGGCTAAGGCGCTCTATGGTCAGGCACAAACCCTTGAGCACGTGATTTTTGCGGGCTTTACCCACGAGCCAGCAGAGCAGCTTGCTCAGCTCCTGTGTGCCCACACCCCAGGGGGGTTACAACGGGTCTTTTTTTCTGACAATGGCTCAACGGCTGTAGAAGTTGCCCTGAAGATGGCCTACCAGTATTGGCAGCGGCGCGATCAACCCCAGCGATCGCGCTTCATTGGCTTTGCCGGGGGGTACCATGGCGATACCCTTGGGGCAATGACTGTCGGCCAAAGTTCCCCTTGGTGGCAGCCCTTTCAGCCGCTGCTGCCCCCTTTGACAATTCTGCCCTACCCCGCCACCTATCCAGAGGACCCAGAGGTGGACACCAAGGAAGCGCAGGCGATCGCTCAACTAGAGACGACCCTCAAAACAGATCCCGATGCCTATGCAGCGCTCTTTATTGAGCCCCTGGTGCAGGGGGCTGGCGGCATGCGCATGTGTCGTCCCCAGTTTTTGCGAGCAGTTTCTGAGGTGGCCAAAGCCTATGGTGTTTTAGTCGTCTATGACGAGGTGATGACCGGGTTTGGCCGCACCGGCGCCCTCTTTGCCTGTGAAAAAGCAGGGACACAACCGGATCTACTCTGTTTGTCCAAAGGGCTATCGGGAGGGTGTTTGCCCATTGCCGTTACATTGACCACGGAGGAAATTTACCAAGCCTTTTATGCCGATGACCCCGCCCGTGCCTTCTTCCACAGTCATTCCTATACGGGGAATCCCTTGGCCTGTGCCGTGAGTGTCGCTTCATTCCAATTGCTGCTTGCGCACCCTGAAGCTTACCAAGGCCTAGAGGCGCGCCATTGGCAGTGTCAACAACGGTATCTTGCGGATGTTAGTCATCTCAAACAATTTCGCACCTGTGGCACGATCGCGGCCATGGAATTAGAAACAGAAGCCTCCTACTTTAGCGACCTTGTGCCCCAACTGCGCCGCCGCTTTATTGAGCTGGGGGTGCTTTTGCGACCCTTGGGCAATACCCTATATATCTTGCCCCCCTACTGCATTAGTGATGCGGAACTAGCCACCGTCTATCGTGCTATCCGCCAAGTGGCGATCGAGGTGGCCGAGGGTTACTTTGCCTGAGCTTCCTCTTGAGTGGCCATGTAGCTGAGGAGCCAGTTGACAGCCGTGGCACGGCGGGTACGGCGGGGGTTGAGTTCCTTAATTTCATAACCCGCAAAGCCCAACTGTTCCTTGAGAAGTTGTTTGTGGGCAGGGGGGATAGAGCGGGTGAGCTTGACAATGGCGGGGCGGCTGCCAATGAAGTCTGGGGGTTGAGGATACTCTTGCTGCCATTCTAGAGGTACGCGATCGCTGCGCCAAGTTTGGCTTTGGGCGTCATACCGATAGCCCAAGCACTGCCACAGCAGCCGATTGACCGTGGCATCATCCAGTTCCTCATTGAGAATTTGCCACAGGGTGGTTTCCGTGAGGGGAGGTAGTTGTGAATCGGGAGTGCTCATTGCTAGCTCTGCGGGCGATCGCCGATGGGTCTCCGAATCATGCTCTATTTTAACTATTTAACTATATTATTAAATCTAATGGTTGTTTCGTCCATAGTTTCGTTTGGCAATAGCAACAGGTGCAATGCCCTGATGTTGCTGAGCCTGAGGGGCAGGGTGTAGGTGCTGCCGCTGGCGCCTCAGGGGAGGAGACACGAGCGTCCGCAGGAGCAGCCACAGGGTCTGCAATTCACCGGGGGTTTGTTGCCATTGCCAGCGGTTGGGTTCACAGAAAAGGAACGTGATCAATTGCCGATATTGAGCCGGACTCAGGGGATCGAAGCCAATCTTGAGCGTCGTTGGATGGGGCATGCTCACAATTTGGCCCCTGAGGTCAATGCCGGCCTCCAACAGCCGACAGGTGAGGGGCACACCGATTGCGGAGGGGGGGAGGGGTTGATGCAGATGAACGAGAGCTCCCCCTTCAGAAAGGCGACTCGTCGTGCCCCAGAGGGCAGTGGCTTGATCCCAACCCAGATGGAGTTCAACGGTTTGCTGTACATTGAGCCAATCGTAGGGATCGGGGCGGGGGCGTTCGATGAGACTGTAGAGGGCAAGGGCAAGAATCAGCAAATTGTAAAGGTTCCAGACCCAAGCCAGGAGTAGTCCCTTGGTGTGTAATGCCTGCCAATTGAATACAGCCGCAACAACCGAGAGCCCAAAAAGTACGAATAGCGGTGCCCCTAGATGCCACTGAAAATGGTAGCGATCGCCATCCCTCCCCTTCGGTGTGACCCAAAAACGGTGACCAAAGGGACGCAACAGCGTCTGAATCACGGTCAATGTCAGGGGCACACATTGGACAACGGCATAGAGATCTGAGACCACAGCCGAACGACTTTGACCATTGAGCCAGCGGAAGGTACTGAGTAGCAGCCAGTAGTAGGGCACAAAATAGTAAAGCCACTGCCGCAGCGTTGTTTCCAGGGGCACGATCCCCCAAAAGGCAGCCATTAAGGGCAACAGGAGCAAGAACAAACGCAGGGGACTGTGAAACCACTGGGTCATACCCTCTAGGTGGGCAAGGCGCTGAAGCCAGGTGAGATTGGCTACCCGCAGCGGATTTGCAGCAATAAAAAACCCCTGAAGCGTCCCCCGTGCCCAGCGTTGGCGTTGACGAATGTGAGCCGCCATATCCTCCGCACACAGCCCCGCACTCAGGCTTTCATTCAAGTAAATCAGCCGATAACCGTTTGCTGCCAATTGGATGCCGGTGTAGTAGTCCTCACTCAGGGATGCAGTGACAAAGCCGCCAATGGCCTCTAGAGCCGATCGCCGCACCACAAAGGAACTGCCGTAGCACAGTGCCGTTTCGATGCCATCCCGCAGCACTTGATAGTGACGCGAAAAGATTTCCACCTCTTGGGGCAACTGCTCCTCTAGATACTGTCGTCACGAGATTGATGCCCAAATGGCGATACAACGGATGTGCACAGCAGCAAGGAAAGAAGCCGTATTTTTGGCGTATCGCGTGGCAATACCTCGCCAACGCTTGAGATGCAAAAAAGCATTCTCAACCAGATGACGAAGCCGATACAACTGCTTGTCGCATTCACGTCGCTGTCTGCGATGTCTGCGCGAAGGGATGACAGGCTGCATCCCATGCTCTTTGGCTTGGGCGATGAGGGCATCACTGTCGTAGCCTTTGTCCGCCAACAGGTACTTTGCATCGATTCCTTCGATCAAGGTTGCAGCTTGGCGACAATCCGCAGTGGTACCTGCTGTGATAACCATTCGCAGCGGCATACCATGCGCATCCACGGCCAGATGTATCTTGGTATTGAGCCCCCTTTTGTACGGCCCATGTCTTGGTTGCCGCCTTTGGCCCCTGTGGCATGAGGGTGGACTTTGACATGAGTAGCATCGATGATCAACCATTCGTAATCGGGCTCGTCGATCAACTGCTCAAGGACCTTTTCCCACACGCCTTTGTCTCGCCAGCGGCAGAACCTTCGATGCACGTTCTTCCAATCTCCGTACTCCGGGGGTAAATCCCGCCAAGGGGCGCCGGTGCGCAGTATCCAGAACACCGCATTGATGAACTGCCGGTTGTCTTTCGCCACACCCCCCCAGCTCCCTCGGCGTCCAGGTAGATGCGGTTCCAACCGCTCCCAAACCCGGTCGGAAATATCGTGGCGACGGTAGTCAGGTGTCCTCATGGCACGGTCCTATAATACAGTCCAGACACACGCTCAGTATCTCATAAACTCGTGACGGCACTATCTAGGCCAAGATTGCGGGCAATGGGGTCAGGATTGTAAAAGCTCTGGTAGGTTTGCACCAGCCCAATATCGGGAGCCTGAAAAAACCCCACCGTGCGGGTGAGAAAGTTGCGGGTGGGAACAAAATCAGCATCAAAGACTGCAATGAGTTCTCCCTGGGTTTGGGCAAGGGCATGGTTGAGATTGCCCGCTTTGGCATGGCGATTGTCTGCTCGACTTAGGTATTCACAGCCCAATTCGCAGGCCAGTTCCCGCAGCGCCGGCCGACGGGTATCGTCAAGGACATAGATGCGCTTGTGGGGGTAGTCTAGGGCTTGGCAGCCAACAATTGTGCGCCGTAGGATCGGCAGCGGTTCGTTGTAGGTGGGAATAAAAATATCCACCCAAGGCTGATAGTGGCCACTTTTGACCGCAAGGGCAGCGGCGTCGGCTTCAGGCCGACGATTTTTGATGTGGAGAAGAAGGTACAGTTGCAGGCCATAGCCCGCCATCATAAACCCTTCAATGCCCAGTAGGAGTAGACTAAGGGCAGCCTCTAGGGGAGTGCGCAGGTTGAGGGTGGCGATCGCTCGCCACAGTAGGTAATGCAGCATTAAGGCCATTAGACTGCCAACAACAATGGCCCGTGCCCACTGCTGCTGCACGTTTCCCCAGCGCAAAACAACGCTGCTGAGGACCACCATCAAGAACAAGGGCCAAAAAATCCACGGCTTGTCTAGGTGTTCAATGGCCAGCCAAGGTGTGACAGGGGGCATCGGTGGAGCCTCAATCAACTGAAGAGTAATGTAACGAAATGTAAACGAGTCGTTGGACAGAGATGACAGTTCCAAGGTTCCCCGCCGTCGCGATCGCCCCCCGCGTATGTCAGGATCAAAATCACCAAATGCTCATCTAATGCTATGACAGACGGCCAAGACGGGACAAACCTACCCCCTTTTATTTTTCACAACCAATTCCACGGCTGGATGGAAGTCTATGTGTCAGGTCCCGCATCATTATATTCCCAGAAGTCGTGCTAAACTCTTCGAAGCGTACCGGCTCCTTGAGTGCTTGTTCCAAGGTCGGAAAGCGTTCAACGATGGAGTATCACCATGCCACGTATTCATGCCAACGCCCGAACGACACCCCGAATTCGCCGTGAAATCCAACAAGCACCGGCTTCGATCAGTCATCGCGAGCTTGCCAGACGTTACGGGATCCACCGGCACACGGTAGCGAAATGGCGTAAGCGCGCAACCGTTGAAGACAAAAGCACCCGCCCGCACCGCCTGCAAACGACGCTTACGGAAGCGCAAGAGCTTGTGATCGTTGAGGTGCGTAAGCTCCTTTTGCTGCCTCTTGATGACCTTCTCGTTCTTGCCCGGACGTTCCTCAACCCCAATCTGAGCCGCTCAGCGCTGGATCGCTGCCTGCGTCGCCACGGAGTCTCGAACCTCAGGATACTGCAAAAGGAACGCGAAAGCCTCGAAGGCAGTCCCAAAAGCACCACGCGGCAGTTCAAAGCGTACGCACCTGGGTTCATCCACATCGACGTCAAATACCTGCCACAAATGCCGGATGAGGAGCAGCGCCGCTACCTCTTTGTCGCGATTGATCGGGCAACGCGCTGGGTCTATTTGGCAATCCACGAGGAGAAGAGCGCAGAATCGGCAACGCGCTTTCTTGCAAATGTCCTTGCCAACGCTCCTTTCGTGGTGCGTACGGTGCTGACTGATAACGGCAAGGAGTTTACCGACCGTTTCTCCTCCGCAGGCGAACGCCAACCCACGGGACACCATCCGTTTGATCAGCTCTGTCGTGAAAAGCGCATCACCCATCGGCTCATCCAACCCCGCCATCCGCAAACCAACGGGATGGTGGAACGCTTCAACGGCCGCATTGCGGAGATTCTGCGCGCTGAACGCTTTGTCTCGGCAGCCGACTTGCAAGAGACGCTCACGCGATACCTTTGGGCGTACAATCACCGCATTCCCCAACGCGTTTTGGGCCACATGACTCCCATTGAGAAACTGCGATGGTGGCAAACTGAGCGACCAGACCTCTTCGTTTCAAGGGTAGATAATGTCACGGGTCTTGACATCTATGCACCAGTGTTACGCTATGAAACCTACCTCAACAACCATCAAGACTGGTTTCATCGTTGTGCCCACCCCATGAAAGCAGAGCCTGTGGGCAAGCATGGCTACATTCTCACCATTGGTCGCTACGGTTCCTATGGCTATGAAGTGGAACCTAAAATTGGACTGCACCTGCTGCCCCAAGAGCAGGGGGTCTATCGCATTGAAACAATTCCTGTGCCCGAGCAGCCGTTTTTGAACTACAAGGTGGATTTTCAAGCGGCAATGGCCTTGGTACCGATGCGAGCGACGCCTGAAACCGATAGGGACCTGTTAGCATTGAATATCCTTGAGTACACTCGGGTGAATTGGGAATTGGATTTGCGGGTGGAAATGTACTTTCCGCGGTTTATCTACCGTCTGCCCCATGGTCTGATTCAGGGGACAGGTAACCGCGTCTTAGCTCAAATTGTCCGCCAAGTCTCCTACCGCCTAACGGCAAAAGTCCAAGACGACTTCCACAAAACCATTGGTCTGGACCTGGGCAAACGCTGGCGACGCAAACGCTTCCATGCTGAGCGGGTGCGCACCCTTACTCCTGCCCCAGCGCCTGATAGGCCTGATGAGCCTGAGCCACCTGCTGCTTGAGTTTCGTCAGATCGGTACCCAGTTGGCTGCCCATAGCGATGGCGATCGCTCCGGCACGCCAGAGGGGCACCAGATCTTCCCAACCAATGCCCCCACAGGGGATTAAGGGAATCTCAGCAAACAAGGGTCGCAAGGCCTGTAGATAGCTTGCACCCCCCACTGCCATGATTGGAAAAACCTTCACTGCCGTTGCCCCAGATTGCCAAGCATGGAGCACTTCCGTGGGTGTCAACGCCCCCAAAATCAGAGGACAGTTGGCATCCTTTGCAACGGACACCACCTCGATGGCTGTATGGGGAGTCACTAAAAATTGGGCCCCCGCCGCGATCGCCTCCTTGAGCATCTGGGGGTTTTGCAGGCTAGCTGCGCCGATGGTGCAGTGGGGATAGTCCTGACGCAGTTGTTGCAACACTGAGGGGGCATCTGGAATGGTCCAAGTGACCTCCAAAGAGGTAAAACCGGCTTGCAGATAGACCTGAGCACGGGCGATCGCGGCAGTAGGAGTAGCAGCACGCACCACTGCAATCAAGGGTAGGCCTTGCAAAAACTCTAACTGCTGCAGCTTGGGCATGGCCTCTCAACCATGGAGCAAAGGGGTGGGAAGGCAGTGATAAGATGAAAACTCCCCCTACCCCTAAACTACGATATATTGGCAATGCCCTTGCGGAGTTTTTGATGGGTGATAGCATCAAAGTCCTGAGTGAGAATCGCCAAGCGCGCTTCCAATATGAAATTCTGGAAACCTATGAATGTGGTCTTGTGTTGCTGGGCACTGAGGTGAAGTCTATTCGCGCTGGCAAGGTCAATTTACGGGATGGTTTTGCCCGCATCCGCAATGGTGAAGCGTGGTTGATGAATGTCCACATTTCGCCCCACGAAAGTACCAACCCATCCTATAACCATGACCCCTTGCGCGATCGCAAGCTCCTTCTCCACAAGCAGGAGATCCGTAAGCTGGTGGGCAAAGTTGAACAAAAGGGGCTGACCCTTGTGCCCCTAAAGCTCTACCTAAAAAATGGTCGGGTCAAGGTCTCCCTCGGCCTTGCCCGTGGTAAGAAACTCCACGACAAGCGCCAAGACCTCAAGCAGCGGCAGGACAAGCGGGAAATGGAGCGGGCAATGAAGCAGCGCTAAGCCTAGCTTTGCGGTGGGGTTGCAGGGGGGAGGTTGGTTTCAGTGCCGACGGGACTGACAGGGGTAGGAGCGCTGCCTGTGGCTGTTTCCCAAGTGTCATTCGTGAAATAAACATGCCCCAGCACTTGGCCTTCGTAGGTGCGCCGCGTGAGCCGCCAGGTGGGTTCCAGATGAAATTTGAGAAATTGCCCTTCCTGCATACCGTGGGTGCGGCCAATCACCATCCGCGGACCACCGCGATTGCTACGGCCAACAAGGAGCAATTCCCCATCCCTCCGTTCAATGCGCAGACTATACTGCAACCCTAAATCCTGTTGCGCCACCCGAATCGAGTAGCCATTGCTATCCGTAGCCCGACCACAAATGCCCGTAAAGTCAAACGTCGTCAACAGCGGATCGATCACCACAGGGTTACTGCCCGATTCGCTCCAGCAGGGGCGAGTATCCTTGATTTGCTCCACCACCAGTAGGCGATAGCCACCGCGGGCCAGGGGCACAGCCATCACCACATAGCGGCTTTGATCCACTTCCGTTTGCGTAAACATATTGGCTTGGGCTGGCCGGGGGGCAATTGTTCCCAAACAGGCCACTGTCAATAAGCTCAGGCCAAGTTTTTGCCAGTATTTCATAGGGACACTCCTCAGCAACACTTGGAGATTTTGACAACTCAATCGAGCCTACTGTTCCACTACGATCCACGCCGATGAACTATCAAAATTCTAGGCATTATTTTTCGGGCATCAAGGGTAAGCCGTTAAATCAAGGCCAATCACTTGGGTATGTTGACCCCGCGCTTGGGTGACACCAATGGTGCGCTGAGCGGCTTCAATCATGGGTCGCCGCAGACTGACAACAATAAACTGCGCCTGTTGGCTCTGCTGCTGAATCATTTTGGCCAGGCGCTCGACATTGGCACCATCGAGAAACATATCCACTTCATCGAAGGCATAAAACGGGGAAGGGCGATAGCGTTGGAGGGCAAAGATAAAACTGAGAGCCGTTAGGGATTTTTCACCTCCGGACATTGAGGCCAAGCGTTGGACGGGTTTACCCTTGGGATGCGCCACCAGATTCAGTCCACCAGCAAAGGGATCTTCAGGACTTTCGAGTTGCAGATAGCCATCGCCATCGGAGAGGGTGGCAAAAATCGTTTGGAAGTTGGCATTGATAGCATCAAAGGCTTCACGGAAGGACTGGTGACGCAGTGTGGTGAAGTTCTCAATCCGCAGCAAAATCTCCGTGCGCTCCGCTGCCAGAACGGCGAGTTTCTCCTGTAGCTCCTTGAGCCGTGCTTGTGTCTCCTCAAACTCCTGAATTGCCAGCATATTGACTGGTTCCATGGCGCGGAGCCGTTGTTCTAGGGCTTGGCACTGCTGTTGAATGTCCCTAAGGGAGAGCTCAGCGGGTACTTCCGGCAATGGCTGCGGCAAGGGAGGTGGCTCGATGGTACTCAATTCCTGCAGTTGTGCTTGCAGAGTGGTCAGGGTTTCGCTGGCTTTTTGGTATTGCCATTCCAGTTGCTGATAGTTCTTTTGCTGCTGCCGCAGTTGGTACTCGTGGCGATCGCGATCGCCTTTGAGGTGGCCAAGGCGGCTGTCCAACTCCCTTAGGGCAGCTTGCGTCCTTTCAATTTGCGTTGCTAAGTCCCCAAGGGTTTGATCGAGGGCTTGCTGCTGACAGCGCATCTCCCGTTGGGCTTGGCACAGTCGCTGAATCTCCTGCTCTGTTTGTTTGAGGTCTCGTTCCAGTTGCTCCAGTTGACGGTGGCGATCGCCCAAGGCCTGATCCACGGCTTGCAGGGCAGCCACCTGGCTTGCATGGATCTTTTCCTGTGCCTGAAGCTGTGCCTGAACCTGCTGCCACTGCTGATGGCTGGGACTCGCTTCAAGGGCATTGAGGGCAAGGCGCTCTGCGGCAAGTTCTGCTTCTAGTTCAGGCAGGCGAGCCTCCAGGTGAGTGAGTTCAGTTTCGGCTGCGGTTAACTCTTGGCTGAGGTACTGCTGCTGGCGCTCTAACTCTGCTTGCTGGCGGTTGAGCTGCTGCTGTTGTTGCTGCAGTTGCTCCCATTGCCGCTGGCGATCGCGATGGCTTTGGTGGGCTTCACTCAGGGCTTGGCTCAGCGCATTCACTCTCCCTTGTTGGTGAGTGCGTTCCTGCAGGAGGCGATCTAACAGGCGTTCCAATTCCCCCAGGCGATCGCGCACCTGTTGGACTTCTGCCGACTCTTGGGGGGGAACGCCCTGAGCAAAACGGAGGGTATTGGGGCGACGCTGGCTGCCCCCAGTCATTGCCCCTGAGGGTTCCAGCAACTCTCCCTCGAGCGTGACCATCCGATATTGCCCTAGGTATTCTCGCGCCGCCTCAAGGCTCTCAAACACCAGCGTACTGCCAAACACATAGGCAAAAATGGGGGCATACTGCGGCTCAAAGGTCACAAGATTTAACGCATAGTCAATACAACCCGCCAAGGCAATGGGAGAAAGGGGCTTGGGACGCGCCATCTTATTCAGGGGCAAAAATGTGGCTCTACCGGCCTGTTCTCGCTTGAGGAGGGCGATCGCTGCCGCTGCTACACTGTCATCCGCCACAACAATATTGCCTAAGCGTGCGCCAGCCGCAATTTCCAAGGCCAGTTGATAGCGGGGTTCCACTTGGCCAAGCTGTGCCACCAGCCCCAATACGCCGGGGAGATCAGCACTTAAAATGAGCCGCGCTGCAAAACCCCCTTGGGTTTCCTGAACCGCCTGTTGCCGTGCTTCCAACTGATCGAGCTCCCGCTGCTTTTGGCGCTGTTCTCGCTCAAGGCGTTGATAGGTTTCTTCTGTTCGGCTCAATTGTTGCTGTGCTGTCGCCAGTTGTTGGGCTAAGGTTTGCAGTTGCTGCTCCTGTTGTTTGATGGCTGCTGCAGCTGTTGTTAGCGCGTCTTGCAATTCCAATTGTTGTCCTTCTAAGGCGGTGGCCGCTTGGTGCAATTCCCCCTGCCGCTGCCGCAATTGTTGCGATCGCTCCTGAAGGCGAGACAATTCAGTGCGACTGGGTTCCAGTTCGTGGATCAAAGCATCAATCCGCTGCCGCCGCTGACTGTGTTCCTGAAACCAAGTTTGGGCGGCTGTACTCAACTCCTGAACTTGCTGCCGTAGGGCCTCGAGGGTCGCTTGGCTGTTAGCAACCGCTGTCATTAAGGGGGTGCGATCGCCCCGTTGCTGTGCTAACTCTTCAGCAAGTTGCCGGTGCTGCGCCTGTTGACGGTGGTACTGGGCTTGCCCTTGCTGGAGTTGTTCTGCCAACTGTTCCTGTTGCTGTTGGTTGGCGGCTTGCTGCCGTTGACATTGACGCTGCTGGGCATGGAGATCCGCTAACGTTGCTTGGAGACGGAGATACTCTTCTTCGCCGAGGGCTTTCACCTGTCGATTGAGCTGTTCTAGGGTAACGGCTGCCGCTGCCATCTCCTGTGCCTTTTGTTGCAGTTGCTCTTGGCGCTGGGTTTGCTCCTGTTGTAGGGTCTGAATCTGTGCTTGTAGTTGCACCTTTTGCTCTTCGTGGGCCTGCCATTGGCGCACGAGTAGCCATTGCTCTCGCTCCTGCAGTTCCAATCGCAGGGCTTGATATTTTTCGGCGTGCAGCCGCTCCCGTTGCAGGCGATCGCGCTGTTGAATCAATTCCCGCTCAACAATGCGAAAGCGTTCTTCGCGTTCCTTGACCGTATCTAATTTTTCGCGAGCTTGGGCAATCTTGCGGTCAAAATCCGCCACTCCCGCCAGTTCGTCAATGATTTCCCGCCGTGCTTTGGCATTCATCGAGATCATACTAGTGACGTCCCCTTGCAAGACCACGTTATAGCCCTGGGGATAGATACAAAACGCCTGTAACTGATCGTGCAGTTCATTCAGTGTGCAGGGCTGATCATTGACCGCGTAGGTTGAGGTATAGCTGCCCTGCTTAGTGACCCGCAGTCGCCGCGTTACCCGCCATTCCGTTTCGGCATCCAGTGCAAATGTCACCGTGACTCGCGTTTCCACAACACTATGGCCGCGCCGCGTTTGGCTATGGTTCACCAAATCTGGCAATCGTTCTGCCCGCATCCCTTTGGACCCGGCAAGGCCGAGGGCAAAGAGCAACGCATCCAGGAGGTTCGACTTCCCTGAGCCATTGGGACCTGAAATGACCGTAAACCCCGGCAGCAGCGGAATCACAGTGGTGCCGCCAAAGGACTTAAAATTCGTGAGCTCTAACCGCTTGATGTACACAGCCAAGGAGCGTGCCTAACCGTTTCATTATCCCCAAAGATGCTCCCCTTGTTTGCCACGGAAAATCAAGCTAAAATCAAATAACTCATAGTCGTTTCGAGTTTATTTTAGCCATGACACCGCCACGGATTGAAAACGTTGTCATTATTGGGTCTGGCCCTGCGGGCTACACAGCAGCTATCTATGCCGCCCGTGCCAACCTGAAACCGTTGATGTTTGAGGGCTATCAAATTGGGGGGCTGCCCGGGGGCCAACTCATGACCACGACGGAAGTGGAAAACTTTCCCGGCTTTCCCGAAGGCATTCAAGGGCCACAACTGATGGCACGGATGAAGGCGCAAGCGGAGCGCTGGGGCACGGAAATGGTGACTGAAGATGTGATTCAGGTGGATTTTAGCCAACGCCCCTTTCTCATCAGCTCAGCGGAGCGGCAAGTCTATGCCCACAGCGTGATTATCTGTACGGGTGCCACAGCCAAACGACTCCATTTGCCCGGTGAAGAGCAGTATTGGACCAAGGGCGTGTCCGCCTGTGCCATTTGTGATGGCGCAACACCCATTTTCAAGGATGTGGAGTTAGCGGTGATTGGCGGCGGCGATAGTGCGGCAGAGGAAGCTGTTTATCTCACCAAGTATGGCTCCCACGTGCATCTCCTGGTGCGTAGTGACAAAATGCGAGCCAGTAAGGCCATGCAGGATCGTGTGTTTGCCAATCCTAAAATTACAGTTCACTGGCAAACCGAAGCACGGGAAATTCTTGGCGATGGCAACTTAATGACGGGTCTGCGGATTATCAATAAAGCCACAGGGGAAGAATCCCTCTTGCCGGTGCGGGGTTTATTCTATGCCATTGGCCACACGCCCAATACCCAACTCTTCAAGGATTTTCTGGAATTGGATAGCGTTGGTTATATTGTCACTCGCCATGGGACACAAACAAATGTAGAGGGAGTCTTTGCTGCTGGGGATGTTCAAGACCATGAATACCGCCAAGCTGTAACCGCAGCAGGCAGTGGTTGTATGGCAGCCCTTGATGCAGAACGTTGGCTTTCAGCGCGGGGGCTCATTCAGGAGTTTCACCAAAGGGCAACGGAGACCCAGCCCGCAGCAACGGCGAAACCCACCGCCTCTCCACAACAGGAGTTTGATCCCAATGCCATTAAACATCGGGGCAGCTATGCCTTGCGCAAACTCTTCCACGAAAGCGATCGCCTTCTGCTGGTGAAATATGTCTCCCCCACCTGTGGTCCCTGCCATACGCTCAAGCCCATTTTGGATCGACTGGTGGAGGAATTCGACGGCAAAGTGCAGCTCATTGAAATTGACATCACTGAGGATAGCGCGATCGCCGAGCAAGCGGGGGTTACCAGTACCCCTACCATTCAACTTTTCAAAAATAAGGAACTCCTAGAGGTGATTGTCGGTATGAAACCCAAGAGTCAGTACCGCGAGACCCTCCAACGCTACCTTTCCTAGGCTTGAGCCAGCCAGGGGTATGATTACTGAGATCGGAGTCCTGACCGTTGCAGGTCTGGCGGCGGGCTTTGTCAATGCCATTGCCGGTGGGGGAACACTGATTAGTTTTCCAGCTTTGGTGGCGATCGGCTTGCCGCCAGTGGTTGCCAATCTCACCAGCACAGTTGCCTTGGTTCCCGGTTACTTGGGAGCGACAGTGGCCCAATACCAAGAGCTCAAGGGTCAGCAACGGCGCCTTGGTTGGCTCTTTCCCACTGCAGTGGCGGGGGGGATCACAGGAGCAATCTTACTGCTGCACACCAACGAGGCACTGTTCAATGCCTTAATTCCCTATTTGCTGCTTTTGGCCGCTGTTCTCTTGGGGGTTCAGGAGCAGGTGCGGGCCTGGTTACTGGGGCGGATCAGTGCGCCAGATAGGTCTGAAGTGGGAGCTATTCCCCTGGTATTTATCGCGGCGGTCTATGGTGGCTATTTTGGTGCGGGCTTGAGTGTGATTTTGCTAGCCGTGCTGGGCCTTGTTCTCCAGGAAAGCTTGAGGCGCCTCAATGGCTTGAAGCAAATTTTAGCCTTTGGGATTAATCTGGCTGCTGCTGCATTTTTCGCCCTGTCTGGGGAGGTGGTATGGCCGGTGGCTTGGGGGATGGCGATCGCCACCCTTGTTGGCGGACTTCTAGGCGGTAAATTTGCCGGTGCAGTCGACCCCAGGCTGTTGCGCTGGACGGTCGTGCTTTTGGCTGTCCTGTTGGCGATCAGCTATTGGCTGCAACAGCTTTAAATCAAGCCCGTGACGAGGATTGAACTCGTGACCTCACCCTTACCAAGGGTGTGCTCTACCACTGAGCTACACGGGCAAAGGTTCCCAGAGCTTTATCATAGCCCATTGAGGGAACAATTGAACAAATTGGCTACGAGTTTTTGCTAAAAGTTGCGACGAGAGAAAATCCAGGTAGCGATCGCCAGCAGGGCCACCGTATAAACCACGCCATAAAAGGCATTGGCCACCAGTTCCGGTACAGACGGCAACATTCCATAGACCGCCGTATTCTTAAAATCCAAGCGGGATAAATCGGGAAAAATCAGATAGAGAAACTGCATCAGTTGCCGTACGGTGTCACTCTCCATCTTTTGGCTGAGAATAACCAAGTTTTGGCTAAAGTGCCCCATAAAGTACAGTGCCACCGTTAGGAGCGTCGCAATCAATGAACTGGTGAAACTACCAAAAAGCAAAGCGGCTGCCGTTAAGAGGGCTAGTTGCAGCGCAATGTAGAAAGAGGTCACCATCAAAGGACCAGCGGGATAGGCAAACTGATTCAGGCTCATGAGAATAAACAGAATCAGCGTCATCAGTGCCACCAGTACCAGCAGAACCGCCGATAAGCCCAAATGTTTGCCAACAATAAATTCGGCACGGCTGATGGGTTTCGCCAACATCACCAAAATCGTGCGTTTTTCTATCTCTTTATTGAGCAACCCCCCCCCGACAAAGGCGGCAATCAGCAAGCCAAAGAGGGAAATTCCTGCCATCCCCACATCAAGGCTAATTTTGTCTTGGGTTCCTGCTGACACCTGTCCCAAAATCACAATCGCTAAGGCTAGGCCAATGGCAAAAACAGCAGTGACGTAAAGAACCCGCTCCCGCAGTGTTTCATTGAAAACATTCCGGCTAATTGTCCAGAGGCGACTCAGCGTTAACGGTAACATCTCTGGTACCCCTTGAATTTACTCTCCTCTCAAAGAATACCCAATTTTGCTTTTTCCATAGCCTCAGGGTCCGCAGGAAAAGCGGCTCATATCGGCCGATAGGTCAGCATGGTCGTAAAACTGCTCAATGGGCACCCTGAATCAATGCTTCTCAATGGGACTTCTCAATTCGACGCGATCGCCCCCCGCAGTAGCAGTGCCGCAGCCAATCCCCCAGGTTATTTCTTTATCTTTATAGATTCTTTGTAGATGTCGACCACCATTTCCCCTAAGCTAGCCAGCCCATCATCCACAGGGTTGAGGTGCGATGGTAAGAGCTAATTTTTTATCGCGATTTGCGACGATCGGTGGCTTCGGTTGCGCTCGAGAGTCCTGCGACAATGGGTCTGCGACAATGGGTATAGATACGGCCATCAATCAACTCATGCCTTTGCAACTGCTGCTTTGCCCGCGCAAAATATTCTTCTGGCATGAAATAGCGATCGCCGGTCTCCTTGGCACCTACTATTGTTGGCATTGCGAGTGAAAACCTTACTCCTCCCGTTCCCTGACTCTCAGAACCAACGTGCCACAATAGGTGGTGGGGACGCAGTTAGGAGATTGGAGGTCGTTCTTTTTGGAGAAGGTGCGACGTGTCCCTAAGTTCAAGTCTTGATTCCCAGGCCCCTGAGGTAGCAATTCTGCGGGTGAGCGGCCTGCGTTGTGCTGGCTGTGTGCGATCGCTGGAAAATCAGTTAAAAGAGCAGCCGGGCGTCAATGCTGCGGCCGTGAATCTGGTGACGGGAACCGCCGTCGTCACCTATTCCCCCAATGAAACAACCCCCACCGCCATTGTCGAGAGCCTCAACCAAGGCCGCTTTCAGGCCACCCTTGCAGAAGCCAATGTCCTTTTGGAACTGCCCACGACCGCCGAGGAAACCTCTTTGCCAAGGTTGGCGATCGCCCTTGTGCTCCTGATTCTCTCCAGTGTCGGCCACGGGATTAATCTGCTGCCGGGACACTGGCCCATGTTAGAAGCGATGATCTGGCACTGGGGGCTAGCGACGATTGCCCTTGTCCTACCGGGGTGGGAGATTTTGCGGGAGGGAATAGCTGGCTTGAGCCAAGGGCGCCCAAATATGAATACGCTGGTGGCTCTTGGCGCCTTGGGGGCTTACCTCACCAGTACGGTGGCGTGGCTGTGGCCGGCCTTGGGGTGGCAGTGTTTCTTTGATGAACCAGTGATGATCCTTGGGTTTATTTTGCTGGGGCGATCGCTGGAGCAACGAGTCCGCCAACAGGCACAACGGGACTTGCGATCGCTCCTCGCCCTGCAGCCAAAACAGGCACTATGGCAACCGAGTTTGACCGCTAGCGATCGCTGGCCCATTCCCGTCAGTCGTATCCAGGTGGGAGACTGGCTGTGGGTGGATGCTGGGGAACCCTTTCCCGCCGATGGCACGATTGTAACCGGGGAGACCTTGGTGGATGAATCCATGCTCACGGGGGAGTCTCTACCGGTGGCCAAAGGGGTAGGGGCATTTGTTCTAGCGGGCAGTCGCAATGTGGGTGCGGCGGTCACCCTACGGGTAGAACGCTGTGGTCGAGCCTCCTTTCTCGGGCAGATTTTAGACCTTGTGGTGCAGGCACAAAATCGCAAAGCACCGGTGCAGCAAATGGCAGATGTGGTGGCGGGCTATTTTGGCTATGGCGTGTTGCTCTTAGC
Source organism: Thermosynechococcus vestitus BP-1 (assembly GCF_000011345.1). Lineage (NCBI taxonomy): Bacteria > Bacillati > Cyanobacteriota > Cyanophyceae > Acaryochloridales > Thermosynechococcaceae > Thermosynechococcus > Thermosynechococcus vestitus. The sequence continues at coordinate 2,009,132 of NC_004113.1, read as the reverse complement.
AGCAGGCACGGCGCTTTTTTGGGGGGCGATCGCCCCCCATTTTTTCCCAGAAATCACCAATAACACGCCCCTATTGCCCCTAAAGCTGGCCTTAAGTGTGTTGGTGATTGCCTGTCCCTGTGCCCTTGGCCTTGCCACCCCGATCGCCCTTCTTGTGGGCATCAGTCGTGCCGCTGCCAAAGGCTTAATTATTCGCGGCGGCGATGTTCTCCAGCACAGTCAACAGTTGGACACGATTGTCTTTGACAAGACGGGCACACTGACGACGGGTGAACTCGAAGTAGCAGAGATTCACCTGTACGGGGACCTCTCCTTAGAAACCGTCCTGTACCTACTGGCCAGCCTAGAGCACAAGAGTCGCCATCCCCTTGCGGTAGCGATTCAGAAGGCATGGGCTGCGACCAACCAGACAACAGAACTAGCAACGGTGACTGAGCTGGAAACTGTCCTTGGACTGGGGATCAGCGGTTGGATTGAGGGGCATTACTATCAAGCGGGACGTCTCAGTTGGCTGCGTGATCAGGGCATTGACTCCCCTCCCCTAGCGGTAGAAACCCATGTGGCCTTGGCCCGCGATCGCCAGTTGATGGCGGTGGTCACCTTTCGCGATCGCCTGCGCCCAGAGGCAGTGAGCACCATTCAAGCCCTGCAAGCCCAAGGCTATGAGATTCATGTCCTCACGGGCGACACCGCCAAAGCGGCACAACAACTCCTAGAACCCCTCGGCCTCCTCCCAGTCAATATCCACCCAGATCTGCAACCACAGCAAAAGCTGGCCCTCATTGAGGAGTGGCAAACTAAGGGCAAAACAGTGGCAATGGTTGGGGATGGCATGAATGATGCCCCCGCTCTGACAGCAGCTCAGGTGGGGATTAGTCTTGGCAGTGGTACAGAGGTGGCCATTGAAGCAGCAGATATTATCCTCACCCGCAATCATCTGGAGGATGTGCTCGCCGTCCTAGCCCTCAGCCGTGCCACCTTCCGCAAAATTCAGCAGAATCTTCTGTGGGCCGTGGCCTACAATATCGTCGCTTTACCTATTGCAGCCGGTGTCGGATTACCCCTGTGGGGACTCAGTCTCACGCCCGGGCTTGCGGCCGCTGGCATGGCCTTCAGTTCCATTATCGTTGTTCTAAATTCCCTAAGCCTCAGTCGAGCAAACTAGCTCGCGAATCTGTTGGGCATTGGCACGGGTGAGCCGCTTTTTCTGGGGCAGGATAACCACCGCTGGTCCCCGTTTGCATTCCCCCATACAGCCTGTCGCTTTCAGGGTAATGGGGAGCTGTTGGGCTTCTAGTTCTTGCCAGAGTTCCTTAGCGCCCCGGCGACAGCAAGAGGATTTTTGACAAATGAGCACCCTACAGGGCTGAGAACCCCTTGCTGCTGTGGCTTGAGCCGTTGCTAAAAATTCTAAATGGCTTGCCTGGTATTGCTTGACCCAGCCATCGTACTTCTCCTTGACAGTACCTTCTAGCCGCAGGCGATCGCCCACCTTGGGAACTTGTGCTAATTCGCGCCGTAGCGACTTTTCCAGCTTGATCCAGACTCTTCCCGTGGGGGTTTTCAAAATCACGACCTTGGGCCGTCCTTTCTTGTAAAAGATCTCTTCAACCGTGCCCTCAAGGCAAAATGTCGGCAAATTAACCACACCTAGACCCATAGAAGTAAGATTTTGTTAGAAATTTTTCTCAATAAATTGAGTCTAGCATACAAGGCACGGTCTTGGGGTTAGCCCAAAGCCCTCTGGGATTCCTTTAAGAAAATCATCATCTCAACCGGAGAGAATCCGCTCCCACTCTGCCAGTAGGTTATCAATACTGTCCGTCGTCTCAGTCGCCTCGCCGACGCTTGCTCCCGGCGGGCTATCAAGATGGGCACCCACCTCCTCAACCCTATTGGGAAAGAGTTCTTCAAGGGTTGGTTGAACAGCGGGGGAGTCCTCCGACATCCGATTGGGCATTAAGTAAATTTGGCGAATATCCGGTGGCAGATACTCCACGATGCGTGCTAGGCCTTCCTCTAAATGCTGGTGGAGTTCCTCAAGGCTGTAGGTTTCCCCTTGAAGGTCTAGATAAGCGCGCAGGCGCTCAAGGCTCCAGTGAAAGGTTTGGGTTGTTACCAGCACGAGACGGCTCAGGGGACTCAGGTAGGCAAGGCTCGCTTCCAAGTAGCACCAAAGGGGCGGTGGTGCATCCTGAAGGACATAGGTAATGTGCTCAATGCCGGGCAGATCTTCTTGAATGAGGGTGGCGGTGCGGTTGACAATCCAATTGCGCAGGGAACGCGCTTCCTCGTCACCCACTTTCACACCCTCAGGGGTAAATTCCACAAGGTCAAAGCTGAAAAATAGCCCATGCCACACCTTGGCAAAAAGATAGTCCACCTGTACGGGCGATCGCCCGTGGTGTTGCAGAACACTGTACACCAGGGGGCCGTAGCGGCAATAGAGAGCCACGAAGTAGCAGCCGCGATCGCGCTGATTCTGAAAGGCCTGGATCAATTCTGCATCGGAAAGGGTAAGTAACGGTTGGATCAGCGGATGTTGTCGCTCCGCCATCATCGGAAAGGAAAGTGCCTTGACCATCTCACTGCCACTGAACCAGACAGACTGTCCTACGCCTTTGCCAATGGGCCTATGCAGAATTCATCCTGAGTTCAGCCTTGGGTGCGATCGCGAAACAGAGGCAGGTAATCACGACTTTCTGTTCCCAACCAGCGATCCCAAAAGGTGAAATAGAGGCCATAGTTACAACGAAATTGACTGTGGTGCAAACTGTGGTGGGTGGCCCCAATCAACCACTGCCCCAGCCAATGTTCCGCAAAGCCACGGGGGTAAATCTCTAAATTCAGATGGTTAATCACACTGGAGAGCGTCATGAGGCTGAGCTGGATGACGATGGCGTAGGGGTGCAGCGGCACAAGCACAATAATCAGCGGCAGAAAAATCGCCTGTAAGCAGGCCTCCCAGGGATGAAACGAAAAGGCAGTCCAGGGGGAGGCAACAATGCTATGGTGATGTACCCGATGGACACGGCGATAAATTTTTGGTTGGTGCATCCAGCGATGGAGCCAATAGTAATAGGTTTCGTGGAGCAGCAGCACAAGGCCAATGCTCACGGGAAAGTACATATAGTCCCAAGGGGAATTTAACTCCAGATAAACCGCTGTCCAGCCCCGCTGCCACATCACGGCGGCGATCGCCCCCGCCAGCGCAAAAATAGCCGCTGTCACCAATGACCAGCCAAACTCCTGCCAAAACTGTCCTCGCTGGTAAGGCCGCAAATTTACCCGTCGTTTCCTCAGGGGCGTCCAGGAAGCCACGACATACACCAGCGAAAAAAAGCCAGCCACTAGCAATAGGCGGCTGACGACCATCAAAAACATCACCCCAACCATAATGCCAAAGAGGCGGGGGTCACTGAGGTTGTAGGGAATCATGCAACACAGTGCTAAAGGCGTCCCCTAGAGCCAACCCAACCAGTGGAGCAGGCCCTCTCCTGTCCAATATTCCCATAGCAAAAGAGCCACCAGACCCACCATGGCAGCACGGCCATTGATCCGCTCAGCAAAGGTATTAAAGCCGTACTTGGGGGTTTCCAATTTAGGGGTGCGGCTCGGCTCTGTAGGGGTGGCCATGATTACTCCTGCTCGTCTTCGTTCTCTTCTTCGGCTTCAGGGAAGTAGAACCCTTGGGCACGTTCAGTCAAAATAGACTTGCCGATCGAAAGGGCGCGTTGTGCTTGAAGGGCAGCTTGGCGCTTCCAGGCAGCACGGCGCATACTGCGCTTGGACTTTGAGGTTTTCTTTTTGGGGCAGGCCATGATGATCCCTAGGATGAACTTTCGCAATCTATTAATGTATCCCAAACTCTTCCCTAGAACAACCACCCACCCCCCCTGGGGATGGCAAGGTTCCTCTTTTTGCCCAAAAAACTATCCTAGAGGGACACCACCCTTGTAATATCAGTAAGGGAATACTGAACCACCCCATCAGGGGATGTCCACTTCTACGAGCAAAGGGAATCGTCAGCTATGAGCAGTAAGCCAGACCGTGTGGTTCTCATCGGCGTTGCTGGAGACTCCGGCTGTGGTAAATCAACGTTTTTGCGCCGACTGGCCGATCTGTTTGGCGAAGACTTTATGACTGTGATTTGTTTGGATGACTATCACAGTCTGGATCGCAAGCAGCGGAAAGAAATGGGGATTACAGCGCTTGATCCCCGCGCCAACAACTTTGATCTGATGTACGAGCAGATCAAGGCTCTCAAAAATGGCGAATCAATCATGAAACCCATCTACAACCACGAAACGGGGACGATTGATCCGCCGGAGAAGGTGGATCCCAACCACGTGATTGTGATTGAAGGCCTGCATCCCCTCTATGATGAACGGGTGCGATCGCTCATTGATTTCAGTGTTTATCTCGACATCAGTGACGATGTAAAAATTGCTTGGAAGATCAAGCGCGACATGGCTGAGCGGGGCCATAGCTATGAAGACGTCATTGCCTCCATCAACGCCCGTCGCCCTGACTTTATGGCCTATATCGATCCCCAAAAGCAGTACGCTGACGTGGTTTTGCAAATTCTGCCAAGCCAGTTGGCCAAAGAGGAAAAAGTCGGCAATATCCTGCGGGTACGGATGCTGCAACGGGAAGGCATCCCCGGCTTTGAGCCAGTCTATCTCTTTGATGAAGGCTCAACGATTACTTGGATTCCCTGCGGTCGTAAGCTCACCTGCTCCTATCCGGGCATCCGCCTCAGCTACGGACCTGATGAATACTATGGTCACCCCGTTTCGGTCTTAGAAGTGGACGGTCGCTTTGAAAAACTCGATGAACTCATCTACATTGAAAGCCACCTGAGTAATACCTCCACCAAGCACTACGGCGAAGTGACGGAACTCCTGCTGAAGCACCGTGACTATCCGGGTTCCGATAATGGATCGGGTCTATTCCAAGTGCTAACGGGGCTGAAAATGCGGGCTACCTATGAGCGCTTGACCTCGCGGGACGCGGCCACTGTCACCAACCGCTAATTGGGCTTGCCACATTGAGGGCACTCATGCAACCGCACCATCGATCGCTATGGTCATCCCTTTTGGTCTTTATCCTCTGCTGGTTGTTTCTAATGTGTGGCCAGCCGGCTTTTGCTGCCGATAGCGATGACCTGATCTTTGTCCCCCGCCAGGCCCAGAGTGTCCTCAAGCTCAATCAACTTCCCAGTAGCGATCCCCTACATTTTTTAGCGGAGCATTTTTGGACATCCCAACTTGCTCATTGGGGCTGGTCGTGGTCTGACATCAATGGTTGGGTGGGAGAGGGGGTGACGTTTGCCCAATTCCCCTGCCCGGAGGCGTGTTCATCCCCACGTCAGTTGTGGATTTTGCCCCTGAAGCGCCTAGAAGCAGCAACGACTTTTTTGGAGACCTACTGGCAGAGGCATCCCTTTGAGTCGCAAGTCTATCAAAATATCCCCCTTCAGGTGGGCAAGGACTTGGTCACAGCACGGCTGGGCAATCGGCTGCTCCTTGCTTCGGATGTGGAGACCATGATTGCTAGCTTGGGGGCAGCGGTGACCGGGGATGGCAATCTTGCGGGTTTGACCTTTTATCAAGTGGCGCGGCCTCAATTAGACGCTCAACCTACGGCCCTCTACTATGCTAACCTCCAATCCCTGAGTTCTGAGGGTCGTGCACTGGCACCCACCTACGATCGCCTGCTCTTAGCGGTGAAGGCACAAAACAACCAGCTCCAGCTGCAAATGCTGCTGCACCGCACCAGTGATGCCCCACTAACCTCTGATCCCCTTGACCTGGCGTTTCTCCGTTCCCAAGAACCGCCGCCGGCACTGGTGGTTGCAGGTTCCCACTTGCCAGAGGGCTATGGCCAACTCACCGCCGCTTTGGCCGATTACCGCTTTGGCAAAACTCCCCAAGGGGATGATATTGTCAGCCAACTGCTGCAGGACTTAACGGCGGATATACCGGTGGACTTGAGTAGCCAGATTTTTCCCTTGGCCAGCGATCGCTTTAGCCTGGCCCTTTGGACCGCAGCCGATGGACAGTGGCAATGGTGGTGGCAGAGCCCCAATACCCCAGAGGTGGCAACTGTGCTGCAACAACTGGATGATCTTGCCCGTGCCAATGGCTATGAGGTCAATCGCTTGGTCTTGAACAAAGAACCCGTAACCGCTTGGGTGAAATTGATGCTTGACCCGCAGACGAGTGAAGGCTTGGTCTCTGATGTGGCCGCCGCCTACGAGCAGCGGGGCGATCGCCTGATACTGGCATCTTCCCTATCGGTATTTTCCCAGAATCAGAACAAAAAAGTCTCTTGGTTGCCAGAGAGCCTGCTGCGACAGCGACAAGGGATTCAGGGGCTGGTTTATGCCCGTTGGCCGCAGCTATTTGCCCCCTTGAGCCAGCGTTGGCCCTTACTTCAATACCTCAATGGCATCACTGCCGGCTGGTTGGAACGTCTGCAAAGCATTACTTTGGTGAATTATGGCGTTCGCGATCGCCTGCAACACCTGGAACTGATTCTGAGCAGCAAAACAGCTTAGAACTGTTAACAAATCCTTAATACGCCTGTTATCAATTGTTGTACCGCCCTGGTTCAGGATTGGGTAAAGTAAGGAGTATTATCTTTGCAGGCTGGGGTAAATATGACATCAGTCCTCGATGTGACCAATCGCGATCGCTTAATTGAAAGTGAAAGTTTGGCAGCCCGTACCCTACAGGAACGGTTGCGACTGGTGGAAGAGGTCTTGGTCGATGTCTTGGCGGCAGAATCGGGTCAAGAATTGGTTGATCTATTGCGGCGCTTGGGGGCTCTCTCTTCGCCGGAAGGTCATGTGCTCCATGCCCCAGAAGGGGAATTGCTGAAGGTTATTGAATCCCTCGAACTCAATGAGGCCATTAGAGCGGCCCGGGCTTTTAACCTCTACTTTCAAATTATCAACATCGTTGAGCAGCACTATGAACAACAATACAACCGTGAACGCGCTGCCCAAGAGGGATTGCGCCGCCGCAGTGTCATGAGTGAACCAATTTCCGGTGTCAGTGGTGAAGGCTTTCCGCTGCCTCATACTGCTGCCAACGCAACGGATGTGCGCAGTGGGCCGAGTGAACGCCTAGAGCATAGTCTCTACGAAGCCATTCCCGCTACTCAGCAGTATGGTTCCTTTGCTTGGCTCTTTCCTCGGCTGCAGATGTTGAATGTGCCGCCGCGCCATATTCAAAAGCTTTTGGATCAACTGGACATTAAGTTGGTGTTCACTGCCCACCCGACGGAGATTGTGCGGCAAACGATTCGTGATAAGCAGCGGCGGGTTGCCCGATTACTCGAGCAACTGGATGTGCTGGAGGGGGCTTCTCCACACCTCACGGATTGGAACGCCCAAACTTTACGGGCACAACTGATGGAGGAAATTCGCCTCTGGTGGCGCACCGATGAGTTGCACCAATTTAAGCCGGAGGTGCTCGATGAGGTGGAATACACCCTCCACTACTTCAAGGAGGTAATTTTTGCTGTCATTCCCAAGCTCTATCGCCGTCTGGAGCAGTCATTACATGAAACCTTTCCCGCGCTTCAGCCCCCCCGTCACCGTTTCTGCCGCTTTGGCTCTTGGGTGGGGGGCGATCGCGATGGCAATCCCTATGTCAAACCAGAAGTAACGTGGCAAACGGCCTGCTATCAACGCAA